>UQKE01000004.1 GCA_900541555.1 uncultured Porphyromonadaceae bacterium
CATTTCGGTATAAGTTTTCGAACAAGTTCGAAACTTCTACACTCAATTTGCATTATCTTTGCGGTGAAAATATGTATTTTATGCGTCGATTTTTATCTTTTTTCGCCTGCTTGGCGGTGGCGGCTTTCATGGCTGCGGAAATACCCAATGGCTACTACGATGGCATTTCCGGATTGAAGGACAGTGCGCTCAAAACCAAATTGCACGAAATTATAGAAAACCACAGTAAAAACGACTATCAGGGCTTGTTTGCGGAAAGTTTTTGCTATACCGACGTTCGCAGCGACGGGACGTGGTGGGACATGTATTCCGACATTCGCCGTTATGTGCGCAACGGTTGGAGCGGCATGAACCGCGAGCATTGCCTTCCGAAAAGTTGGTGGGGCAGCAGCACGTCGTCGCCGGCCTATACGGATTTAAACCATCTGTATCCGTCGGACGGCACTGCCAATTCTCGGAAAAGCAACCTTCCGCTCGGCGAGGTGTCCGACAGTGGCATCACGTACGACAATGGCGTGGTCAAAGTCGGGACGCCCGTGCAAGGGCAGGGCGGCGGCAGCACGCGCGTGTTTGAGCCTGCCGATGAATATAAAGGCGATTTCGCGCGTACTTATTTCTATATGGTCACCTGCTACCAAGACATAGGGTGGAAATATACCTACATGACGCAAAACACAGCTTATCCGTCGTTGCAAGGCTGGGCTATCGACCTCTTGCTGAAATGGCATCGCGAAGACCCCGTTTCGCAAAAGGAAATAGATCGCAATGATGAAGTCTACCGTTTGCAGTCCAACCGCAATCCATATATTGATTTCCCCGATCTTGCCGAATATGTTTGGGGAGAAATGAAAGGGCAACCGTTTGAAGACGGCGAGTTGCCTCCGATTGGCGAAGGTTCGTTGGTGTCGCCCGTCAACGGGTCGACGGTCGATTTTGGTGATATTGTCGTGGGAAAGACGAAGAGCGTGACAATCAGCATACGCGGCAGCCTGACGAAAAATCTGCTGCTTTCGCTGTCGGGCAACGGGCGGGACGATTTTTCCATTCCCGTCACGACTGTGCCATGGGCGGAGGTGAACGAGGGCGGCTACCGGCTGACGGTCAGCTACCATCCGGACGCCGTAGGCGATAGCGAAGCGAAGCTGTTGCTCTACGATGGCGGGCTGCAAGGCATCACAAGCTACGTGGTCAATCTGAAAGGCTCGGCTCATGAACAGCCCGTATTTGCCCCCATTACGGCCACGGCGGCATCGGAGATAACATCGACGGGTTTCCGCGCCAACTGGCTTGCGCCGTCAAGCCCCGACGTGGTAGACTACTACATTGTGAATATCTATGAGACGGTAGCCGGCAAGGAAACGATCCGATCCATATCGACCGACGGCGCCGAGACATACTACTATTTCACGGAAGCCAAGCAGGGCGCTTCCTATGCTTACACCGTGCAAGCCGTTCGCTACGAGACGACATCCGACGAATCCAATAAAATCGATGTCGATTTTGCGGGAGTGGCCGCCATCGACGGCTTGCGGCAGCTTGCCATCGCGCCGATTGTCGGCGGGTTGCGGTTTGTGTGCGACGAGCTGCACACCGGCGTGCGCATTGTCGACGTGTCGGGCAGGGTGGTGTCAGTGCTTCCGGAAGTGGTCGACGGGCAAAGCGTGTCGTTGTCCGACGGCATCTACATTGTCAGCAGCGAGCAATGCCCGCGTCCTGTCAAGTTCATCGTGCACCGTTGATGCGGTGTCGCTTCAATCCGCAATCGGCTTGTCAAAATGTTTCCGAAGCGTGTCGGCGATGCGTTTCGTGTAGATATATGCAATTTTTTGCGGGCGCGGTTCTGCCGTCTGTTTGATACGATTTAAAATGTCGCGGATGGTTTCGGTGTCGATGTCGAAATCGTAGTGTCCGATTGCCGCATAAGTCACGATGGAGGACGACAGAATGTATAAAATTTTGCAGCACATCCATGTTTGCGCTTCCTCGGAAAGTTGCTGCGCTCTCATGAAATGGTAAAGGTCGGATGCCACAGCCATGTGGCTGTCTGCGCGAAGTCGGGTGGACTTGTTGCTTTCGGTGATGGAGCCTTCTCTTTTGCAATAGACGTAGTGGGGTGCGCCTTTGTCGACAAGCACTCGCTTTGCGAGGCACATTGCGGTCGAAGTCCACAAATCGTCTTCCGACATGCGGTGACGGAACGACATCCCGTGCGCGTCGATCCATTTTTTGCGGAACAAGTATCCGACGGTCAGCGGCGTGAACGTGTCGCTGCGCATCAGTTCGGCGAAACAGTGCTGCCCGTCGATGATGTGTCCGCGCAGATGCTCTGTCGGGCATCGCATCTCGTCTTCCCTGTCGGGGAAAACAATCCTGACGCTGCCCATTGCCATGTCGGCAGCGCTTGCGGTGAAATGGCGATAGAAGCGCTCGAACTCGTCGGGAACGATGAGGTCGTCGCTGTCGACAAAGGCAACGATGTCGCCGCGGCATGCGGCGAGTGCTGCATTGCGAGCTTCGGAAACTCCTTTGTTCTGCTGGCGGATTAGCCGGATGGTGCCGTCGTTTGCAAATTTTTCAATCCGTTCGGCGGAGTGGTCGGTCGATCCGTCGTCCACTACGATGATTTCTTTGCGTGGCGTCAGTTTGGCAATCGATTCGATGCAGTCTTCCACCCATGATTCAGAATTGTAGAGCGGAACAATGACAGACAGGAAATGCTTGTCGTCCATGGCTAACGGTCTATTTCAAGTTGGTTGCGTATCAATTCGTAATATTTTCCGTGGAGGGCGACAAGCTCCTTGTGAGTGCCTTGCTCCACGATTTTTCCGTCTTCGAGGTAAATGATGTTGTCGGCATTGACCACTGTGCTTAATCGGTGTGCCACGATTACCACCGTGCGCTTTTTGAAGAATACTCTTAAATTGTCCATGATCCTGCGCTCGTTCACAGTGTCCAATGAAGATGTTGCTTCGTCGAAAATCAGCAATTCCGGATTTTTGTAGATGGCTCGTGCAATGAGGATGCGTTGCTTTTGCCCGTTGCTCAATTCCAATCCCGATTTTCCGATTTTCATTTTGTATTTTCCGGGCAGACGTTCGGCAAAATCAGCGATACATGCCGTTCGGGCGCATTCCGCCACACGTTCGTAGTCGATTTCTTCTGCGCCGAATGCAATGTTTTCGGCTATCGTTCCGCTGAAAATGCAACCGTCCTGCATCACTGCGCCGCAACGTTGCCGCCATTCCTCGATGTCGAGCGTTTGCAGGCCGGCATCGTCTATTTTGACGTTGCCGCCGGTTGGAGCATAGAAGCCGAGCAGCAGTTTCACAAGCGTTGTTTTTCCGCTGCCGCTGTTGCCCACAATGGCAGTCGTGTGGCCTTTTTTGATTTGCAATGAGAGGCCGTTGAATATTTTGGGACAGAAGCGCCCCGGATATTTGAAGTCGACGCGATCGAACGTGATGGTGCGGTCGAATGGAAAATTTTTGCGTTGTCCTTCTGTCGTTTCTTCTTCCTTGTTTTCGATTTCTCCGAGCCGGTCCATCGACATTTTTGCGTCTTGCGCGTCTTGGATGGTCGATTGCAGGCGCGAAACAGGTCCGGAAAGCTGCCCGAGCACATAGCTTACGCTCATCAGCACGCCCAACGTCATTTCGCCTTTGATCACGAAGTAGGCGCACATCATGATGATGGCCATGTCTTTTATGTTGTTGATCAGGCTGGTGCCGATGAGTTGCTTGTAGTTGAGCATGTAGGAGCGGAGCGTCAGCAGGTTGATGCGGTCGAGGTTTTTGCGCCAGCGTCCGATTTGAGTCTTTTGCGCGTTGTTGATCTTGATTTCCGGCATCCCGTAGATAAGCTCGTTGATGATGTTGCGGTTGTCGGCTCTTTCGGCAAAGCTGGCATAGTCGATGTATTTCCGGTCGCGCAGGTAGTGGAGGTTCCACCCGAAAGCTGCCGCCGACAGCACCATGAACACCCACAGCGCCGTCGAGTTGTAGTAGGCAAGCAGGCAGGCAAACACGATGAGGTTCACGATGTCCAAGCTCGTTTCAATCATGCGGTAGGAAAGAAACGTCTGCAAGCGGCTTTGGTCGTCGAGACGCTGCATGAAATCGGTGTTGAGCCGCGTGTCGAAATACTTCACGGGCAGGCGTATGATTTTCGCCATCAATTCCGACAGATGTTCCACTCCGATGCGGAAGTTCAGTTTCATCAGCACGATACTGCTGAAATTGCTTGAAATCATGTAGCCGATGAAAAATGCCAATTGTGTCAAGAACAGTTTCCCCACCATGGAAATGTTGCCGGCCAGCACGCCATTGTCGATCACTTTCTGGTAAATCACCGGCATCACCCAGTTGCAACCGGCTGCAAGCAGCGTCAGCGCGACAGCGCCTGCGATTTTTGCCTTGTTGCGGTTGAATTTCGCGGCGAGTTGCCGCGCCACGGTGAAGTCTTGCCGTTCGCGGTGTTCCGGAATTTCGTCGAATTTTTCCGACGGCGTCATGACGACGGCCGCGCCTTCGCCGTCTTCGCCATGCCAGTTCTTTTCGAACACTTCTTGGTCGCACTTCACTTTCCCGTAGGCGGGGTCGGCAATGACATACGTGCGGTTGCCCTGCCGGTCGAAAACAATGTCGGCGAGCACGACGAAATGCGAATTGTTCCAATGGAGAATTGCCGGCAACGGCGCTTTGTCCAATTGGGTGGCTTTGCCTTTCACCACGACAGTGTGGAATCCCACGTCTTCGCAACATTTGTTCACGTCGGCGAGCGTGATGCCCAGCCGCGACAAGTCGCAAAGGCTTTTGACATATTGCAGCGATTGGCGGCGCCCATAGGCGCGGCATGCCATGGCCACGCATGCCGGACCGCAATCGGTCGATTCGAGTTGCCGTATGATTTTAAATTTCCGCACCGGTTCTTAGTTCTTGACCACGCCGCTTTCGTATCCGGAGTTGAGGAATTTCCGTTTTGCTTTTTGGAGGCGTTCGCCAAAGCTGAAATTGTAGACGAGTTGCAGCCTTACGAGGTTGGTGCAGTCTCTCACGACCGATTCCGACCAATAAGGATGCACGGCCGAAACACCTTCTTGGATGTAGAAAGAGCCTTTTTTCTCAAACAAGTAGTTGACGCTCGCTGTGAGAAACAGATTGCGTTTTGGCGCGAATTGCACGGAGAGCGATGTGACGCGTCCCGATTGTGAAATGGTTTCGCCAAACAGATTTTTGTGCGTATGGATGGGCAATTGCGCGGCTACCGTCCATTTGTTGTAGGTGAAACGGGCATTGAACCTTGTGCGTATGCTGTTCTTTTTATGATGGTCGAATGTATGGCCGGCGCTGCGCATGTGTTGGTAGTCTGCAACAACAGACACGTCCAAATGATCCCACAATTTCATATAGCCTACTTCTGCATGCAGTCCGATTTGGCTTATATACCGTTCGTTGTTCGGCGATTCGATGAAGCATTGCCGCCCTGTGTCGTATGTGGTTGTGGTGAATATCGGATTAAATCCGTGCCAATGCCCTGCGCTAAAATAGGCGACAAAGCCTTTTGGATTATTGTAGAACAATGATGCGCCATAATCGAGGTAATTCCAAATTTTCAAGTTGGGATTTCCTTTCCAGATGATATGGTTGTCGACCGCTTGTTCCACCGGAGAAAGGGCAGAAAGCGACGGCATGTTCGGCCCGAAACCGGCATGGACTCCGAATGTGAGATTTTTGGCGATGGGGTAATTGAGCCGCAGGGTCGAATGGTTGCCGTATTGCGTCAGATTTTTCCCGTTGGTGTTCGTATGGAGCACCTTCAATCCTGTCCCGATCACGTACGACCATTTTTTGATGCTTCCTTGCACTTCGGCGTATGCATAAAAATTGTCCTTCTTTTGTTCGGACATTTGTCCGTCGAGATATTCATTTTTGTCGTAGCCTCGGGCGTATTGCGCTCCGATCTGAAAAGCGACTTTTTTAAAATTCTTTTTGTAGACCAATTCGGCAGCCGCGCCCCATCCCTTTCCGTCGGAATTGGTCGGGAGCTGGAGCACGGTCCCGTCGGCATACACGTAGCGCAAGTCGCGCCCGTAGGTGTTGGACGAATAGCTGCCCGACACGTTGGCTTCGATGCTTTGGTCGTTTTTCAGCTTTTTGGTGAAAAACAAGTCGATTGCCGGCGACGCTTGGTCCCATTTATTGCTCAAAAATTTATCGTATTCGAAACGCTCGGCATTCCACGGCTGTTCGAAGATTCGGCCGTCGTCGGTGCTCGACTGGTCGAGAATGTTGGTGGTGAATCGTGCGCTGAACAGCGTGTTCAGTTGCGGCACGTAGTTGTATTCGAGTGAAACGAAATGTTGTTGGTAGTATTGCTCGGAGTCGTAGCCCTGCTGTTCGCGGCTGATGATGCCGTCGGGCGAGATGTAGCGCTCCCAGCTGTCGATGCTTTTTTCGTCGTAGTTGCGCCAGCCGCCGGTGTAGCCGACGATGAATTCGGATTTCTTGTAATTGTATGAGGCTTGCACCGTGCCGTCGATGTTGCCGGCTTGGAGGCCGCTTCCGGCAGAAATGTAGACGCTTCCACCTTGCACGGGATCGCGAAGCACGACGTTGATCACGCCGCTATATCCTTTGTCGGAATACCGGATGCCCGGCATGTCGGAATATTCAATGCGCAGGATTTGTTTCGGGTCGATGTTGAGAATGCGTTGGAGCGGTTGCGAGCGTCCGTTGATCAGGAATGCGGGCGTCTCGTTGGCCACGGTGATTTCGCGCGTTACCGAATTGACAGATAGTTGAGGTAGTTGTAGTTGGGCGAAAAGGTCGATGCTTTGCGCGGACGAAGCCAGCTGCTCGGCGCTGGGAAGCACGATGTATTTGTCTACCTTCCGGATGATTCTGCTTCCATAGACCGTCACATCGTCCAATTGCACTGACGATTCGGAAAGGAAAATGTTGCCAAGGTCGATTTTCTTTTCGTTGTTGACGATGGACAATGCCTCCGGTTCGTAGCCCATCATGGTGATTTGCAGCAAAAGGTTGCCTTGCTCTTTCGATGTCAGCGAGAAGCGCCCGTCGGCATCGGTTTGCGTTTGCATCGTGGGGATGCTGTCGTGTTCCACGAGCGTCACGATGGCTCCGGCGATGGGTTCGGAATTGGATTGCGCGGCAATTTTGCCGGTGACGGTTTGCTGCGCTTGCGCGCTTGCGAAAGCAACCATGCCGGCAAGCAGCAGGCACGGGAATCGGAGAGATAGTTTTTTCATTTGGTTTGGTTTTTAAAGCATTGTGCTGCCCAATCGGCGTTGTAGAGGGCGTTGAATCGGATTTTGTCGAGCACGGCGCGGTCTTTTGCCGTGTCGTCGAAATTCATGACGCAATAGTCTGTTCCGGCATGACTGAGCGCCTGCTGCGAGCAGCCCCCGTTGCAGATGGGCAGCAACCGGCAGGAGAGGCATGGCGGATTCTTGAATTTGGAGTCCAGCCGGCGGGCAAGGCTGTCGTTTTCCCACACGACTTCGCCCGTGTCGTCGAGATAGCCGTCGCGCTGCTCTTTTTCGAAATCGACGGCAGTGCATTTGAAGATGTCGCCGTTGTAGTTCACGACCAATTGGTTTTTCTTGTCGGCATAGCACGAATTGCTCACGTTGGCGAAAAGATTGCGCGAGATGGTCATTCCCACAGCTTCGAAACCGCGGATGGCTTCGTCGACTTGCTGTGTCAGCTCCGACGAATCCTGCCACACTTGGTGCATGCTCACACGGATGTTTCGGCCCGTTTCGGCCGATAGGTCGCGAAACGAGTCGGGGATGGATTTCACGCTCTCGATGTTGTCTTTGGTGTAGTTGATGCGCATGATGACGTAGATGCCGCGTTCCGCCATCATTTTGATGTTGCGCACGATGCGCGTGTACGACCCTGTGCCGTTGGCAAGGAATCGCGTTTTGTCGTGGTGCGTTTTGCCGCCGTCCAAGGTGATTTGGATGGTTCGGAAATGATTGGCGGCAAGGAAGTCGGCAATTTCGGGCGTGAGCAGGTAGCCGTTGGACGTCATGTCGACCATCAGCCTTGTGCCGGTTTTCTCGCAGGTTTCGTTGGCAAATGCGATGATGGGGCGCATCACCGATTTGAAATAAATCAGCGGTTCGCCGCCGAAAAACGACAGCGAAACGTTGCGAAACCGCGGTGCTTGCGCGGCAATGAATTTCTCGATTTTGCCCACCGTCGCCTTGCTCATTCGCGACTTGTGGTGGCTTTCGTAGCAATACCAGCAACGAAAGTTGCAATTGACGGTGGGGTTGATGGTGATTCCCAAAAGGTCGTCGTTCAGGTCGATTTTCTGTTGCCGCTGCTTGACGCGTTCCACTTCGTCCGTTTCGTCGGGTACGATGAACCCTCCCGCTTCCAACGTTTTTGCCGTTTTCGCATCGCTTCCCGCCGTCAAGGCTTCTTCCACGCGGAATGTGGCGGGATTGAAAAACAAGTATTTTTCTGTGTAGGCGTTGTAGATTACGCTCAGCCGAGGCGACAACGGCAAAATCGTATTAAAAGCGCTGGGTTTCATTTGGTAGAATGATCAATGAGTGTCGTATTTGTACGAATAAGATAAAGTTTGTTGTTATGGACAGATGAAATTACTTTCTTTATCACAATCGCACCCCGGTACGCAATTAATGTTACATTGATTTGTTGGCGTTCCGCTTGTCGATGCTCCGCCCATGCCTTCCAAAAGGATTTGTTCTTCGTCGCGCAATACGGTCATTTCCATTTCTTCGACGAAAGATTCCAGATCTTGCAATTTTTTTCTGTTCATAATAGTATGTTTTTAATTGATAAAAGATTTATTTTTCCTTTTTTGGTTGTGTGCTCACAACTTTGAGAGAGTCGTTGTCCGGACAATTGCAGCCGGGCACCACATTTTTCTGCTTGATGTGTGTATACTTTTTCCCCTCTTTTTCTCCGCATCCGGGCGTATAGTTGCACGCTGTGTTTTCTTCCTTTGGCTCGTCGTCTTTCGCTCCGGCCAACAGTACTTGCTCGCTGTCGGCAAGCACGACCATCTCCATGCGGTCGATGAATGCTTGGAAGTTGTTGTCGCGTTTCATATCTTTGAAATTTACTTGTCGGATTTCTTCGGTTCTTTGCATACAAGGTTGTGCTCGCAGTTGCAACCGGGCACTTCGTTGAGGGTTTTGCCTCGTTTTAATTTCAGTTTTTTCTTGTCCTTGCAACCACATCCGGGCGTGGAATTGGTAACACATCCCGAATTTTCACCTTCCGGCTCGTCGTCTTTCGCTCCGGCCAGCAGCACTTGCTCGTTGTCGGAGAGCACGGCCATCTCCATGCGGTCGATGAATGTTTGGAAGTTGTTGTCGTCGCGTTTCATGTCGCAAAGTTTTATGATAGGTTTGATTTGCAAATATAATGATTGAAATTGAAAAACAAAATCAAAGATGCCGTCATGAATCGAATTTAATTGTTTTTAACGTTGATAATTGGCATCGGCGGTACCTAAATGATTTAAATTGAAACTGAAAAGGTTGTTTTTGACATGGATTTGATAGTTACGGGGCGTAATCTTGTAACGGTTAGGCATGGAGAGTGGCAGTTTTTTGGAATTGAAACGCCGAACCGCTACCTGCGATGTCTCCCTCTATGTCGCCGCGGCGGCGATATAGCTATTATTCTATGGCCGATGCAACTGCGTTCCATAGCTAAGAATTTGAAACGCTGCAATGTCTCCCTCTGTGTCGCAGCATCGGGGGCAATATAGGCTATTGCTCTATGGGCAATGTAACTGTGCTTTATGGTTAAAAGCCGGAAACGCTGCAATGTCTTCCTCTGTTTGCGAAGCAAATAGGGGAAGTGGCGAGCTTGCGAGCCGAAGGGGTTGACTGTCAGCCGCGAAGCGGCTTTATTTAGTTGAGAGTTGAGAGATGAGAGTTGAGAGACCGGAAAACGCACGGTTATATGCAACTCAACCCTAAACTCTCAACTCTAAACCATTACCGAACCCCTCCGTTTTCTGCGAAAACACCTCCCCTATCCGCGCTATCGCGCGGCAGAGGAGGACATTTGCTACGCCTCGTCAACCGCAACAATAAAAGTCAGGGAACTATGTCATAACCGCAGGTTGCTGCCGACAATGTGGCTTGCCTTTCGCTGCATGGGCATTTGCGTTCAGCGGGCGGCAATGATCAAAATGCGATTTTCGATCAGTTCGTTGATGATTTTTCTGTTTTCTTCGGAAGGCGGAGACGGTTTCCCTTGCGCGAAGCCGATGGCGAGCGCGGCATAGGCTTCGTCGAGCGAGCAGATGACTTGCCGTGTGAACCGGTTCAGCAGCCAATACGTCCCATTTCCTTTCACAATGGTCATGTCGGGATTGAATGCCAATTGCGACACGTCGACAGCGTCCCGCTTAAAGTTGTCGTAGAATCCGGCAAGCGCATCGAATCGGGTTGCCATGTCGGATGCCAATGCCATGATTTCATCGCGGGCATAGGCGCGGAATTGCGCATGGTCGGCGGTCGTTGCCAATATGGCGCGGATGTCCTCTTCGAGCAAGCGGGCAGGCGCGGGGTCGTCGAATTTTCCTCCCAATCGCCCTTGGAAGAACGAGCGGTAGTGGAGCGGGAAATTCACATTGTCGGGGATGCCGCCGTAACCGCGTTCGCCGACAATGGCAAACGGAACGTTGTGGCGAATGGCAAAAGCAATGGCAGCGCCGGAGCCGACAACGGCATCGCTTTCTGCCACGGCTTGTTCGAGCCGATTTCCCAGTGGCTTGACGTGGATGTGGGGGTTGGCGGCCAATTGCAAATTTGGAGCGTCGGAGTCGATCGTGATGTCGACTTGCGTGAGTTTGTTGAGCTGTTGGAAAAATTTTAATATCGTGCAATTGGAATGGAAGATTTCGTGAATGCCGACCAGCAATTTTTTACGTGCGTGCAGTGCAGCTGCCGCGCCGGTTGCTTGGCGCGTGTCCGGGCTGGCTGTCCACGGCACGGAAATTTCCTCCGACGAATAGAAAAAAGGAAACATGATGCGGATGTCGACATCGCGCAGGATGTAGGAAAAGTCGATTTCGGAGAAGTCGTTTCCGTAAAGCCACGTTAGCTCAGACTTGTAGAACAGTCCTACAACAGGCGTTTTGTGCAAGCGTTTCAATGCCAATGCTTCTGCAAGGCGTGTCGGAGCGCACAGCAATATGATGTCGAACGGCTTGGCCGCGTCGCAGACGAGGAGATGTCCGTTTGCTTTTGAGATTGTCTCGATGGCTTCGGCGAGCATGGCGGACTTCACGGAAGCGTTTTTTGAATCGGTGAGGATGAGGAGTTTCATAGTTCAACGGTGTATGTAGTTTAAGTAAGGGGCATATAATTTCTTAAAATCGATTTCGTCCACGCGCCCGAGGCGGGGATTCTCGGCAATGAAATGGCTGTAATCGCTTTGGCAATGCTCGGTGTCCTCGGCTGTATAGAAATCGTATTTTTTCTTTCGATGCTCTTTCGATATGGTGGAATAATGCTTGATGAGAATTGGCGCAAACCGCATCTTGTCGGTGGCGGGGACGGGGGTGAAATGGAGCCGTCCGCGGTCGGAGACGATTTGGCATCGCCCGATGTTCCGGAAAAATCGCGCTTTCAAGCCGATGCCATCGATTGTCGAAGGATAGTCGGCGTTGTACGTCTCTTCGCTGTCCCACAAATGGATGAAGCCGCATAGAAAAGAATTGGCTTCCGTTTCGCCTCGCAATGCTTGCAAGTTGCAGAAACGGGCGTCTAAACGCTCGTCGACGTCTAAGAAGCAAGCGATTTCGTATTTGAAGAACGACGCAAGGTCGAGCAGCATGTTGCGATTTTCCAAGTCGTTGAAGCATTCGCGGCGTTTCTTTGCTTTGAGAAGCAGTTTTTCGCCGGATGCCAATTCGTAGGTGTTGTCGGTGCTGCCGTCGTCGAGGAGTATGATTCCGTCGAAAAGCGGAGACATGTCGCGGAGAAATTCGCGGATGCCGTCGCTTTCGTTGAAGGATTGCACCAAAAGCAGAAGCGGGACATCTTTTTCCGTGCAGGAGCCGTTGATTTCAAATGCGGGAAATTCGCGCAAATATGTTTCCAGTTGCTGCCGCGCATCGGGCTTGCGTTGCCAGTCGTACACGACATTGTCGAAATCACGCCCCCAATCGTCGCCGTTGGCTTGGGCTTGTGCGGGGTAGAAAAACTTTCGGATGTCGTCGTTGGAAAAACTCAAATAATTGGATCTGCGCTTTTCTCCGGCTTTGCAGTCGATTTCGCGGTGGGCAAGCATGACATCGTCCATGAAGAATTCTTCCACGCCAATCATGTCGAATCGTGCGCGGATGTTGTTGTCGTCGCCTCCCCATTTCCGGAAACTTTCGTCGTAGCCTCTGATTTGTTCGAAATGTTTTCGTTCGGCCATGATACTTCCGAACGGGATGCTCCGGAATTGGTGGAAATTGAGAGGCGTCACTTCCGTATTTTCGTCGGAAAAGCATACATGCCCGATGGCGTAATGCGGAAAGTCGGGATAGTCGGCGAATGATTTGCGCAGCAAGAATATGGCGTCGGTGACAAATTCAGATTCGGGCGAGCATACCATGACATATTTTTTCGTGGCATGGCGGATTCCCACGTTGAGCGGGCGTGTCGGGCTGCGCCATTCGTGGGGTTGCTCGTTAACGATGATTTTCCAATCGACAAAGGGGTATTGTTTGATGTATTCCAGCAATTCTTGGCTTTCGTCGGGGGTGTCCATGACGAGGACGATTTCGATGCCGTTGCGCTCGAAGTATTGCCTGTTGCGAGGGAAGACTCGCCGGAATTCTTTCATCTTTTTGAAGAAAGGGATTACGACGCTGACATCGAAGTTTCTTTGAAAATCGCGCGTGACGACTAATGGAGGTTTTTTGTTCATGGGTTTATGTTTGGCGTGGTGCAAAAAGAAAATTCGCTATAAAGAAACGGTTTTTTCCGATGAAAAACAATTTTTTCGGCGCAATATCGTGGCAATTGGAAAGAATTAGGGCTGTTATGGCGCTTATGTGTACATGTGATTTTTGCGAAAGAACAAAAAAATGGCGGAAAAACGTTGAATATTCAAAAAGAGTGCTTATCTTTGCAACCGATTTTCGGACTCGGGGTGTAGCACAGTTGGTTAGCGCGCCACGTTCGGGACGTGGAGGCCGGAAGTTCGAGTCTTCTCACCCCGACAATCCAATTGAGGCCTTGCATGCCGTTTGGCGTGCGAGGCCTTGTTTGTTTTCGGAGCATTTAGTTTTTATGCCATCGGCGATGCGTGCGGTTGCACATTCGCGCGATTTTCACAATTTGCTGAAAAAAGCGTAAAATATTTGACAAACGGGTGTTTGTGGTTGTATCTTTGTCCGCAAAAAGCTGCGTCTCGGCGTGATCGGCCAAGCGGATTTGGCGTTTGTCGCGAGGCGCGAAAACAGTATTTGCGGGCACATGGGAAAAGAAAAAAAATCGAAAATATCCTATTTCCAGTCGAACGTGACGGCGACGGTCAGTGTCGCGTTGGTATTGGTGTTGACGGGAATCATTGCTTTCCTCGGTATCGTGGGGAGCAACATCACGACCGACCTGAAAGAAAACATGGGCATCAGCATCATTCTCCGGAGCGATGCCACGCCGAACCAAATAGCCGAACTCGACAAGCAATTCAAGGCAGCCCCGTATGCGGCAAAAGTGCAATTTGTCTCCAAGGAAGAGGCGTTGGCGCAATGGCAGAAAGACACCGGCGAGAATCTGATAGAGACGTTTGGCGTGAATCCGCTCAGCGCGGAATATAAAATCAACGTGAAGGCCGAATATTCCGATTTGCCCAATTTGAGAAAGATTCGGGACGCCATCAAAAAGCATTCGGCGATTGAAGATGTGGAGCTTTACGAAGCGGAGGTGGAGGCCGTCAACAACAACATCAACAGCATTTCGGCTGTCTTGCTTGTAGTTGCGGCTTTGCTTATTTTCATTTCCTTTGCGTTGATCAACAACACGGTGCGGCTGACGGTCTATTCTCGGCGATTTTTGATCCACACGATGAAGCTCGTGGGCGCGAAGCCCGGTTTCATCCGCCGTCCGTTTGTCGTTCAAAACATGATAAACGGCTTGATAGCTGCAGTCGCGGCCTGCTTGGTGTTTGTCGGGCTTTATTTCGCCGCGCAAAGTTTCGGCAACTTGTTTGCGGGGGCGTTTGCTCCGTGGCAGGTGGCATGCGTGTTTTTCGGCATGGCGGTGATGGGCGTGGCAATTTGCGGCCTGTCGGCATTCTTTGCTGCCGACAAATACATACGGCTGGATTACGACGATTTGTTTAAACGATAACCACAAAATATGGCAAATTCAAACAACACATGGGACCGTTCCCACGAAAAGCGCGAAGACATTCGCCCTTTGGAAAAAATTAATTACGTGCTGATGGGCATTTCCGCAGCGTTGATTATTCTCGGCTTTTTCCTCATCAGCGGCGATCCGACCACGGAGGAAAAGTTTAATCCTGACATTTTCAGCACGGTGCGCACGGCTGTCGGCCCGACGATTTCGTTTCTTGGCTTCGTCATGATGTTTTTTGCCATTCTTTACAAGAAAAAATAGTCATAGAAATGGATATATTGGAAGCAATCATCATTGCGATAGTCGAGGGATTGACAGAATTTTTGCCGGTTTCTTCGACCGGACACATGATTATCACCGAAGGGCTGCTGGGAATGCAATCGACGCCGTTTGTGAAAGCGTTCACGGTGATCATCCAGTTTGGAGCGATACTTTCGGTCGTATGCCTTTATTGGCGCCGGTTTTTCTATCCGGAGACGATGAAGACGCATGGCTACACGTGGTGGCAGGCCATTTGGCGGTTTTACTTGCGGCTGATTGTCGGCGTCATTCCGGCCGTCGTTCTCGGCTTGGCATTTAATGATTTTATCGAATCCAACCTTGGCAATGTGATGCTTGTCGCCGTGATGCTTATCGTCGGCGGTGTCTTTATGTTGTTTTGCGATCGGATTTTCAACAAGGGGACAGACGCGACGCCGCTCACTTATAAGCGTTCGTTCGTGATCGGCCTCGTGCAGTGCATCTCGATGATTCCGGGCGTATCGCGCTCGATGGCGACGATCGTAGGCGGCATGTCGCAGCGCCTGACGCGCAAAGCGGCAGCCGAATTCAGCTTTTTCCTTGCCGTCCCGACGATGCTTGGCGCGACATGCCTTGAATTGTACAAGATGATCAGCCATGGCGAAGGCAATATATTGATGGAAGGCAACAATCTCGAAATATTGATTATCGGGTCGGTTGTGGCATTTTTCGTGGCAATTGCCGCCATCAAATTTTTCATCAGCTATGTGACGAAATACGGCTTCAAGATGTTCGGGTGGTATCGGATCATAGTGGGCGGCCTCATCGTCGCTTTGTCGCTGGCAGGGTATGAACTAACAATGGTCGGCTGATGTTGAATCCGGCGGAGGGCGAAATATTTTGTGTCGACAAGCCGCTTGGGTGGACTTCGTTCGACGTCGTGAAGCGGGTGCGCCATGTGCTTTCGAGGCGGATGGGCGTCAAAAAATTGAAAGTGGGACATGCAGGCACGCTCGATCCGCTCGCGACAGGCGTGATGATATTGGCCACGGGGCGTTGCACGAAGCGCATCGAAGAATTGCAATCGCATACGAAAGAGTATGTGGCTACATTGAGGCTCGGCGCGACAACGCCGTCGTTCGACCTTGAAACGGAAATCGATTGCGAACGCCCGTGGGAACATATTTCCCTTGCCGACGTTGAAGCGGTGCTGCCCATGTTTGTGGGGCGCATCAGCCAAGTGCCTCCGGCATATTCCGCTTGCAAGGTCGACGGAAAGCGAGCCTACAAGATGGCAAGGAAAGGAAAAGAAGTGAGCATCCGCCCGAAGGAGCTTTTGATCGAGTCGATTGAATTGCTGCCTTCCGAGTTGCCGGAAGTTGCTATCAGGGTAGTGTGTGGCAAAGGCACGTATATCCGCGCCCTCGCTCGCGACATCGGGGAGCGGCTGGGATGCGGCGCGCATTTGACGGCATTGCGGCGCACGAAAGTGGGCGATATCGCCGTTGAGCAATGCGAAACGGCAGAGCGTTTGCTCGAACGTTTGCGCACGGAAGAACTCGCGATGATTGCGGAAGAATAAAATAGTGAATATCAAATAAAAAAGTAGCTTTATGAAGTTGTCACAATTCAAATTCAAACTGCCGGATGAATTGATAGCCCAATATCCGGCTGAAGAACGCGACGAATCGCGCCTGATGGTGCTCCACCGGAACACGGGCGAAATAGAGCATAAAATATTCAAAGACATCCTTGATTATTTCAATGAAGGAGACTTGTTGGTACTCAACGACACGAAGGTTTTTCCTGCGCGTCTTTATGGAAATAAAGAGAAAACGAACGCACGGATTGAAGTATTCCTGTTGCGCGAACTGAACGCGGAACACAAGCTGTGGGACGTCTTGGTAGAGCCGGCGCGCAAAATCCGCATCGGCAACAAGCTCTATTTTGGAGAAGGCGACTCGATGGTGGCGGAAGTGATCGACAACACGACATCCCGCGGCCGCACGTTGCGATTTCTCTACGACGGGCCTCACGACGAATTCAAAGAAGCGTTGTTCAGCCTTGGGCAAACGCCGCTTCCGCTCTACATCGACCGTGAGCCGACCCCCGACGACGTGGAGCGCTTCCAATGTATTTTTGCAAAAAACGAAGGTGCCGTCGTCGCTCCTGCCGCAGGCCTCCATTTCAGTCGCGAGGTGATGAAACGCATGGAAATCAAGGGCATTAATTATGATTTCTTGACGCTGCATTTCGGATTGGGCAATTTCCGCGAAATTGACGTGGAAGATTTGACGAAACACCGCATGGATTCGGAACAGATGGAGATTCGTCCGGAATTGGTGAAAAGGGTGAATGAGACAAAAGACGGCGAGCGCGCCGTGTGTGCCGTGGGAACTTCGGTTTTGCGCGCCATTGCGAGTGCAGTGAGCATGAACGGGCATATCAAAGAATATAGCGGTTGGACCAACAAATTCATATTCCCGCCTTACGACTTTTCTGTCTGCACATCGCTTGTCACCAACTTCCACATGCCTTATTCCACCATGTTGATGATGACGGCGGCGTTTGGCGGTTATGACGCTGTGATGAATGCCTATGAAGAGGCGGTGAAAGAGAAGTACCGGTTTGGCGTCTATGGCGACGCAATGCTGATTTTATAACGGATATGCAGTTGTTGAAAAATCGCATTGTGCAGGATGGGCGCGTGCTTGAAGGCGGCATCTTGAAAGTCGACAGTTTCTTGAACCACCAGCTCGATCCGAATCTGATGTTCCAATTGGCGGAGGAGTTCGGGAGACGTTTTGCGTCGGTCCCGTTCAACAAGATTGTGACAATTGAGGCGAGCGGCATTGCGCCTGCCGTCATGCTTGGCTATCAATTGCAGCTGCCGGTCGTGTTCATCAAAAAGAAGCAGCCGAAGACGATGGATAATATGCTGGTGTCGGAGGTGCGGTCGTTTACGAAGAATCGCGTCTATACGGTATGCATCAGCGCCAATTTCCTGACTCCTGACGACCGTGTCGTCTTTATCGATGATTTTCTTGCCTATGGCAATGCCGCCATGGGGATGCTCGACCTTGCACGGCAAGCCGGCGCGACAGTCGAAGGCATGGGATTTATCATCGAAAAAGGTTTTCAGGGAGGCGGCGACCGCTTGCGGCAGATGGGCATGAACGTGCAGAGCCTTGCAATCATCGACAGCCTTGACGATTGCCGTATTCGTTTTCGAGAATGAGCTGCAAATCTTTACACACAAAAGAATGAGAAAGTGGAGAAAGCAAAATTAAAACAATATTTCGGGTATCTCTGTAAGATAGGCATCCCGATCGCTGTGGGCGTCGGGTTGTTCTATTGGTTGTTTGACAACGTCGACATCGACCGGATGAAAGACGCGTTGCGCAACGACGTCGACTATACGTGGATTGGCGTCATGCTTGTTGTCAGCATATTCAGCCATGTGTTTCGCGCGCTTCGCTGGCGTTTGCAGTTGCAAGCGCTCGGCATTGAAGCGCCGCTTGGCGTGCTTGTCGTGTCGATATTCGGCACTTATGCTGTCAATTTGGTGTTTCCGCGTTTGGGCGAAGTGTGGCGATGCGGCTACATTGCCCGTCGGCAAAACGCTTCGTTTACGAAGGTGGTGGGCTCGATGGTAGCCGACCGGTTGACGGATACGCTTACCGTGCTTGTGCTCACGTTGGTTGTCATGCTGCTGGCGCGACATGCGTTCATGCAGTTTTTGGCCACATTCCCGCAAGTGGAAGCCGGCTTGTCGAATCTTGTGTCGTCGCCCGCGCTTTGGATTTCTTTGGCATTGGCGGCAATCGCGATTGTGGTTTTGTTCAAGGCCGGCAAGCGCAATCGTTTCATTCAGCGGATCAACAATGCGATAGCGGGGCTTTGGCAAGGCTTCTATGGCATTACGAAGATGAAAGGAAAAGGGATGTTTTTGCTATATACGCTGTTGATATGGGGATGCTATTTCATGCAGCTCTATGTGTGCTTCTTCGCATTCGATTTCACTCGCGATCTCGGCATCCTTTGCGCGCTTGTTTGCTTCGTGCTCAGCAGCATCAGCATGGGCATTCCCACCAATGGAGGTTTGGGCGCTTGGCACATTGCCGTCATTTTCGGGTTGTCGCTTTACGGCGTGGGCAAATTCTCCTTTAACTCTCCCGATCCCGAAGCTTCGGCTTTCGCCATGCTCGTTTGGGGGGCGCAAACGCTGTTGCTTGTCGCGTTGGGCATCTACACTTATCTCTACATACTTTTTGACAAATCGGGGAAGACGCAAAAGTCGAGCCCTGCGAACAATGAATCTCAAAATTAAACAACTGTGGCAATTAAATTAGACGATTATTTCGACGACGACGCTGCCGAACAGCAAGCGCCATCCGGCGTGCAAGAACCCGTTGCCGCTGAGCAGCCCCAGCCGAAAAGGGTCGTCGTGAAAGAATACGATTCGGACTATATCATTACGAACGGGCAGCGACGAAAAAAACGATTCCGCAAATGGCTCCTTTGGGCTGCCGTTGCGGCGGTTGTGCTGATTGCCATCAACATGCTCTTTTTCTCGAAAAAAATATCCGGCGGCCAAGTCAGAGGCTACCTCATTGCCATAGAAAAGAGCGAAGGCATTGTGTTCGATTCCTACGAATGCACTTTGATTGTGGATTATCCCGACAGCATTGTCGATGCCGACCGTCTCGTGTTTCGTTTTTCCACGACCGACCAGCAAGTCGGGAAACGCCTTTACAACGCCATGAAAGGCGACAGCATCGTGCTCGTGGAGTATGACCGCTACACGACGAACATGCCGTGGCGCGGCGAGTCGGATAATATCGTTTCCGATGCGATGCTCGTCAAGGCCACGCCCGTGTCGCGCTCAGTCGGGAAAGTGAGGAGCGAACGCGATTTGTGATGTTTTCGGCAAGCGTTTGCGAAAAAGCGAAAAACAGAAGAATTTATCCGCAACTCATTGCATTATTGTCGGAATTTGGTATCTTTGCGCGTTAATTTTCCGCAGATAGCTGAAAATTTGAATTTTAGAAAATTTAAAAACAAATAAGATAAATGGCAACATTAGAGAAAATTCGGAAAAAATCCGTATTATTGCTCGTAATCATCGGTGCTGCGCTGATTGCGTTCATCATCGGCGATTTCTTGAACTCAGGGCGTTCTATTTTTGGAAATGCCACCACAGTGGCAAATGTCGATGGAGAGAAAATCGACTACATGCAGTATCAACAACGTTATAGCGCTTTGACTGAAAACAACCAGCAAATGCGCGATACCGATCCGGCCATCATTCAAAATCAAGTGTTGGACCAAATGATTGGCGAAATCCTTTTGAATGAGGAATACGACGCTTTGGGAATCGATGTTTCCGACAGCGAATTGTCGGACTACATGTTCAAATACATGTTGCGTCAGGATCAAAACTTTGCACAATCGTTGCAATACCTCTTGCAAGCGACGCAGGCTCCCGTGGAATTGAAAGATCCGTCGAAGCCGGAACAACTTGTGCAAGATTTCCATGCATTCATATTCAATCCTGCAAAATTCGGCCGTCAAGAAGACGAAATTATCGCTCAGGCGAAAGCATGGTGGCTTTCCAACGAGCAAAATGCGGTCGAGCAGCTTAAACAAATGAAATTCGGCCGTCTTTTCGGCAGCATGGTTGCGGCCAACGATCTTGATCGCGCAGCTTTGAATGCCGACATGGCAAATTCCTATACCGTGCGCATGGTGGCTGTGCCGTATTCGTCGCTCGACGACAAAGACTACAAAGTGGGCGAAGCGGAAATAAAGGCCGTTTATGAAAAAGAAAAAGAGCGTTTTGCACTTAAAAATGAAGTTCGCAGAGTGCATTATATAGCTGTGGCGATTTCGCCTTCGAAAGCCGACAACGAGAAAGCCGACAAATTCATGGAAGAAGTCGATTCCACGCTCCATGCTACGGAAGGCGTTGAAGGAATTCGCCATTATTCGGAACTGACAATCGCAGAAACGGAGGCTCGCGACCAAGATCTCGCTCGCGCTACCATCGCGTTGAAAAACTTTGTCGATACGGCAGCGGTGGGACAGATTTCTCCAATCACACGCAATGGCGACGATCGCATCATCTATCGTCTGCTCGCCAAAAAACAAGCTGTCGATTCCGTTCACATCACGCGTGCAACTGTGATGGGCAACAAGGCGATGCAAGACTCTGTGATCGCGCTTTTGAACGGAGGAAAATCGCTCGACGAATTGGCCAACGACTCGACGGTTAGCAAACTTGAAGAAAATATGCCGTTGGATTTGATTGCCTCGGTTGCGCAAGGTGTCATCACGGAAGATATGAGAAGCCAAATGCTTTCTGCCGGCAACGATTTCTTCATCCAACAATCGGAAGATGAGGGAGCCTTGATTTGCCGTGTAGACAGCAAATCTGCGCCGAAGACGGTTTATGAAGCGGCTACCATCACTTATACGGTGACGGCAAGCAAAGACACGCGCAATGACCTGTTCAGCGATTTGCAAAAATATGTCGATGCCAACAATACGGCTAAGGCATTTGTCGAAAATGCTACAAAATCGTCGCGGAACTATTCCGTCATGACAGTGAACATTGACGAGACGACTCCGGCTCTTGGCTCGCAATACAATTATGTGAAATCGTCGTCGAAGATGATACAATGGTTGTTTAAAGAGGCCAAAGAAGGTCAGGTTTCTGCCATTCAGGGCGACAACGACCAATATTTGGTGGCAGCCCTCGACAAGGTTTACGATGGCGACTATCTGCCGTTGGAAGATCCCGACGTGAAGAAATATTGCGAAACGCAAGCCCGCAACGAAAAGAAAGGCGATGCCCTTGTGAAAAAATATGCAGGCAAAGCGAATGATATCGACGGCTATGCGAAGTTGCTAGGCAAACCGGTGCAAACGCAGCGCGTGGGCGGCGGAATGCCGGCGTTCGAGCCGGCGTTGGGCGGACAAGTGCCTTATGCCGAAGTGGGCAAAGTTTATGGTCCTGTGAAAGGCGCCGGCATGGTATTTGTCTACACTGTCGACAAAAAAGAAGAAGCGGCCAACGCGATAGAGAACGACCGCCTCGATGCGGCATTCGTGCAACAGTATGCAATGTTTGGCAATCTGCTTCAAATATTGGAAAACAACAAGGATGTCGAAAACAACATCATCAATTTCCGTTAATCGGCGGAATATTGGACATCAGATACGAAAACAGCGGCGCAACGAAGCGTCGCTGTTTGTATTTTCACGTGCAAAACATTAATTTTGCGGTAACTTAAACACACAACAACATGTATAGAACCAATACCTGCGGAGAACTTCGCTTGTCGGATGCCGGAAAAGTCGTCACTTTGGCCGGCTGGGTGCAGCGTTCCCGAAAAATGGGAGGCATGACTTTTGTCGATCTTCGCGACCGTTATGGCATTACGCAACTTGTTTTCAACAATGAGACAAACGCTGAGCTTTGCGAAGCGGCCAATCACCTTGGGCGCGAATACGTCATACAGGCAGAAGGCGTCGTTTCGGAGCGTTCCAATAAAAATGCGAATATGCCGACCGGCGACATCGAGATAATAGTGGATCGCCTCACAGTGCTGAACAAAAGCGAGGTGCCGCCTTTTACGATTGAAGACAATACCGATGGCGGCGACGATTTGCGCATGAAGTACCGCTACCTTGATTTGCGGAGAAATGCCGTCCGCAAAAATCTTGAATTGCGCCATAAGATGACGATGGAGGTGCGCCGCTACCTTGACAGCAAAGGCTTCCTCGAAGTGGAAACGCCGATGCTCGTAGGCTCGACGCCGGAAGGCGCTCGCGACTTTGTCGTTCCGTCGCGCATGAATCCGGGGCAATTCTATGCTCTTCCCCAATCGCCGCAAACTTTGAAGCAATTGCTGATGGTGTCGGGATTCGACCGTTATTTCCAGATTGTGAAATGTTTCCGCGACGAGGACCTGCGTGCCGACCGCCAGCCGGAATTCACGCAAATCGACTGCGAAATGAGCTTCGTGGAGCAGGACGACATTATCAATACGTTTGAGGGCATGGCCCGCCATCTCTTTAAAGAACTTCGTGGAATCGACTTGCCCGATCCGTTTCCGCGCATGACATGGGACGACGCCATGAAGTATTATGGCAGTGACAAGCCCGATTTGCGTTTCGGAATGCGTTTTGTGGAATTGGACGATATTTTGAAAGGCAGCGGATTTTCCGTGTTCGACAATGCAGCTTATGTAGGCGGCATTTGCGCGGAAGGCGCTGCATCCTATACGCGCAAGCAACTCGACCAGCTGACGGAATTCGTCAAACGCCCGCAAATTGGCGCAAAAGGAATGGTCTATGCTCGTGTCGAGGCCGACGGCAATGTGAAATCGAGCGTCGATAAATTCTACGCGCAAGAGACATTGCAACGCATGAAGGACGCGTTTGAAGCGAAGCCCGGCGATTTGATTCTCATTCTCAGCGGCGACGACGCAATGAAGACGCGCAAGCAGCTTTGTGAGTTGCGTCTCGAAATGGGTCGTCAGCTCGGTTTGCGCGACAAAAACAAATTTGCATGTCTTTGGGTTGTGGACTTCCCGATGTTTGAATGGAGCGAGGAAGAAGGCCGCCTGATGGCAATGCACCATCCGTTCACGCATCCGAAGAACGAGGATATTCCGTTGCTCGATACGAATCCGGAAGCTGTCCGCGCCGATGCCTACGACATGGTTGTCAATGGCGTGGAAGTGGGCGGCGGCTCCATCCGTATCCACGATTCCGCTTTGCAACAAAAGATGTTTGAGATACTTGGTTTTACGCCCGAAAAAGCTCAGGAACAATTCGGCTTTTTGATGAATGCGTTCAAATACGGCGCGCCGCCCCATGGCGGGCTTGCCTACGGGCTTGACCGATGGGTGTCGCTTTTTGCCGGTTTGGATTCGATTCGCGATTGCATCGCGTTCCCGAAAAACAACAGCGGGCGCGATGTCATGCTCGATGCGCCTGCGCCGCTCGAACAAAAGCAGCTCGACGAATTGCAATTGTCGGTTGATTTGAAAGAACAATAGAATTACATTTTCTTTCATACGCTCGAAAAGGAATATGCCCCGAAAAGCATATTCCTTTTTTCGTGACATTTTGGTTGTTGTGTTGCTTGTGCTCGTGGAGAAAGGGTGTTTTAACAGTTTTTTCAATCAAAAAGAGTGCAAAATGTTCGAGATAATGCCAATTTGATAGAAAAATGCCATATCTTTGCAAAGCCTGCGCGATACTGTCGCCATGCGTAAAGTAAATGACTCTATTATGGAAAAAATTGACAATCTCGACCGGAAAATATTGGAAATTATAATGAAAAATGCGCGTATCCCATCGAAGGACGTTGCTGTGGTGTGCGGCGTGTCGCGTGCGGCGATCCACCAGCGCATACAGCGACTCTCGGATATGGGTGTCATTGTCGGGTCGGGATATCAAGTCAACCCGAAAATGCTCGGATATGCCACATGTACTTATGTCGGCGTCAAATTGGAGCGCGGGTCGATGTATCGCGATGTCGTGCCGGAGTTGGAAAAAATTCCGGAGGTGGTGGAATGCCATTTCACGACAGGGTCCTATACGATGCTCATCAAAGTATATGCCCGCGACAACCAGCATTTGATGGAATTGCTCAACGATAAGATTCAAATGATCCACGGCGTAGTTGCCACCGAGACGCTTATATCGTTGGATCAAAGCATCAATCGCGAGATTCCCATCCGCTACGAAGAATAGCGAATCGGGGCGTTTGCATTTTTGCAAGTTCCGGTTTTTCGGAAGAATCTAATCGATGCCCATGTTGCAGAAACGGGGGCTTTTGCGTACTTTTACGCGAATTTTCAAAACAATCCCGTTATGCAGAATTTTGATTGGAACGCAATACCGAAAGGTTTTAAAAAGATAACCGGCAATCGTCGTTTTCTCGAAGCATTGGCAGGCGCGGCCATCATATTGGTCGTGTCGTTGCTTTATTTTTCCACCAGCTTTGGCGAAGTCCTGAGGCAGAACGACATCATGCAAGGCTTGGCAAATGGACAAGAAGCCAAGGCTTTTTATGAGGAAACCGGCGAGAAGACGTATTGGACCAACTCCCTTTTCTCAGGAATGCCCACATTCCAAATATCGCCATCCTACGGCAGCTCCAAATTCATATCGTTCGTGCAAAGCATTTATGGAGCAGGGCTTCCCAGTCCTGCCAACTTGTTGTTCATGATGACGATCGGATTCTATATCCTGTTGCTGGCATTCGGCCTTCGTTGGCATTTGGCATTGCTCGGAGCGTTCGGCTATGGCTTTTCGTCGTATTTTCTCATCATTATCGGGGCCGGCCACATTTGGAAGTTTTGCGCGCTTGCCTATATCCCGCCCACAATAGCCGGAATCGTGTTGTGCTATCGGGGAAAATTGCTTGCCGGAGGCGCATTGACGGCGCTTTTCGCCATGATGCAAATCGTGTCGAACCATGTGCAAATGACCTATTATTTCCTCTTTGTCGTTGCCGCATTGATGATTGCTTATTTTGTCATTGCCTATCGCGACAAGACGGTAGGGCAATGGGCGAAAGCGACAGGCGTGCTGTTTGTGGCTGCGGTCTTGGCAATTGGGGCTAATTCGTCGAGCCTTTACAATACTTATGAGTACAGCAAGGAGACCGTGCGCGGGAAATCTTCGGAATTGACTCCTTTGAAACCTGCCGAAGGGCCGGATTCGCACAATGTCAATGCCAACGGCATCGACCGCGACTACATTACGGCGTGGAGCTACGGCGTGGATGAGACACTGACGTTGCTCATTCCGAACGTGAAAGGCGGAGCGACTGTGAAACCCAACGACGTGGACGACAATGGAGGGCTTGTCGCAGCGTCTGTCGGCGATCTGCCGGAGGCTCAGGAAGCTATCGGCAATGCCGTGATTTCCGACAATCCGGAAGAAAATGCAGCGCTTCAACCGCAATTGGAAGCGACGGTGGGGCAATTCCGCCAATATTTTGGCGATCAACCCATGACTAACGGTCCTGTCTATGTGGGCGCGCTGATTTTTGCGTTGTTCATTTTGGGATTGTTTGTGGTGAAAGGTCCTGTGAAGTGGGCGTTGCTGGCGGTTACAGTCCTTTCCATCCTTTTGGCATGGGGACACAATTTCCATCAGTTCACCTATTGGATGATCGACCATTTCCCCATGTACGACAAATTCCGCGCTCCGTCGAGCATTCTGGTAGTCGTGGAATTTACCATGCCGTTGCTTGCGGCAATGGCTGTCAATCAAATTTTGTCGACTCCCGACTTTTTCTCCCGTCATCGCCGCGCACTTTATTTCTCATTCGGCTTGCCGTTGTTGATTTGCGTGGTGGCGATGCTTTTCCCGTCGATTTTCGGCAACGGGCTTTCTGTCAATGAAAACGAAATGCTGAACGAAGCTGCTTCGCAAACGGCAGGCATCGAGCAAACGTATGTCACCACGGTGATGGGCATTGTGGCCGATGCGCGGCTTTCGATGGTGGCTGCCGACGCGCTTCGCAGTTTTGTCGTCCTTGCCATCGGACTGGCTGCGGTGTGGCTGTATTTGTCGAAACGCATCCGTGGCAATGCTTTCGCGATAGCCATGGCTGCAATAGTGTTGATCGACCTTGCGGCTGTCGACAAGCGTTATCTCAATGCCGATGTGTTTGTGCCGAAATCCGCTCTGCCGACAGCAACGTTCGAACCGACGGCAGCCGATTTGCAAATACTTCAAGATACGACCAACTATCGCGTGATGGACGTGACGAATTTCGGTTCGGCCGTTCCTTCCTATTTCCATAAGAGTGTGGGCGGTTACCATGCCGCGAAACTGACGCGCTACAATGACTTGATAGAGCGGCAAATCGATCCGGCGAAGAATGCCATGCTCAATTCCATTCAGACAACCGGCGCTTTGTATTTGCCCGAAGGCAAAATGAATGCGCTCGACATGCTCAATACGAAATATCTTGTTTTTGGCAGCGACTTTGTGGCTCAAAATCCGGGAGCATTGGGCAATGCATGGTTTGTCGGCAAAATTTCTTACGTGAGAACGCCCGATGACGAAATGAATGCGGTTGGCCGCATCGACGTGGCAAATGAGGCTGTGGCCGACGAGAAATTCCGTGACGTGCTCGGCGCGGCAAGAAAAGTTGCGCCAAACGATACCATTTATGAAACGCTCTACCGTCCGAACGAACTGCACTATAAGGCAGTGTCGCAAAATGGCGGTTTGGCGGTCTTTTCGGAGATTTATTTCCCATGGGGCTGGACGGCGACAATCGACGGAAAGCCGGCCGACATTGGGCGTGTCAACTACATGCTTCGCGCGCTTCGCGTGCCGAGCGGCACACACGACATTGTGTTCCGTTTCGATCCGCAATCGATTCACGTGACTGAAAATATTGCTTATGCTTCCATATTGCTCATTTATCTTGGGCTTGTGGTCGCTTTTGTCGCGACGCTGGCAAAATATGGGAGAAAGGAAGACATATATCCGCTTTGACGAAGTTTGAACGATATCTCACCGCGTGGCCGCGCTATCACAGGAGCAAGGGCTTTGGCATCCATTCGCCTTTTGCCTTTCGCTTTGTGTTGCGTGTGTTGAGGGAGCGTTGCCCGTATTATGCTTATGCTTCGCTCGATGCCAAGCGCGGCGAAGTGTTGGCAGTGCCGAAAAGGGTTAGGGGGAAAGCGTCGCATGTCGCTTCCCGAAACGAAATGAGGATGTTGTTCAGGATAGCCAATTGTTTCAATCCGCAGCGGATGCTTTTGTTGGGCGAGTATTGCGGCTTGTCGGCCTTTGCGCTGCTTTCCGTTTCGTCGAAGTCGGAAATGCGCCTGTGGAAAAGCGATTACGACGGAAGTCTTGCTGCTGCGACGCTGTCCGGTTTCGGCAATCGGATAGAAGTCGATTCTTCTGTGGAAAAAGCGTTCGATGCCTATCTTGGCGATTGCGGCGGGAGTATGCCTTTTATGGTCGTTTCCCATGTCCCGTCGGACGAGGCAGCGGTGTCGGAAAGATTGCTTGCCTTGGCTTCCGGCGAACGCGATGCGGTCGTTGTTGTGCGCAATTTGTCGACCGACGACGCTGTCCGGCGGATTTGGAAATCAATGCTCGGCGCTTCGCAATCCGGCATGAGTTTTTCAAACGGCAAAACAGGCGTTTTTGTCGCTTCTTCCAAATTGCCGTTGCAGCATTTTTCGCTTTGGTTCTGAAAGAAAAAGAACGGACATGCCGAGAGAAGGCATGCCCGTGGAAATCAAGGATGTGTCTTGCATGGAATGCTATGCCGTGCAGACGATGCGCATGTGGGCTTTCGGGTAGCGCAACGTCATGCAGGAAGCCTCTGTGAGCACGATGGCATCGGTGTTGCGCACGCCGGCTTGTTTCAGGTTGAGCGATTCTGTCGTGAAAGGAATGTGGCTGTATTTTTGCAGATATTCGGGATCGATGATCATGCCGTTGTCCTCCATTCCGCATTCGTCGAACACCTCCGACAGCAGCACATACAATTTCCCGAATTTCGACCGCATTTCGGAGAAATCGATACCCCATTTCACGATGTTTTCTCCGGCCATCACGACTTTGGTCGATTCCAATTGGTTTAATTGCTCGATCAGGCCGGAACCGCCAATCAGGATTTTGCGCTTGTTGCCGGCATTGCCTGTGAAGGCCTTGCGCATCATTGAAATGACGGCATTTTGATTTAGCGCCCCTTTCTCGTATGTGAATTCACTTCCGGCTTGGTCCCAAATTCCGCCTGTAAGCATGACCGTTTCGCGTTTTTTCGTGTCTTCCACGCGGGCTTTCACTCCAAAAAGGAAGTTTTTCTCCATGCCGAGCCGCATGTCGTAGATGGCAGCCTCTTCTTGGTCGCTGAAAGTCCAGCCGACTTCCTTATTGGCAATCTTTTGCAACGTGCTTTGCTCGATTTGCATTTTGAAAATCTGGCAGTAGTTGCGCGATTTTTTCGGCAATGCTTCGAATTGCGGCGTTTGCACGTCGAGTTCGGTGGCGGCGCGTCCCATTCTCACGAGCGTTGTGCCCGAAGGAATCGTCGGGATGCAATTTTCATATTCGCCGATTGTTTGCCCGTTGACGGTGACTACGTTGAGCATTCCGGTAGAGGCTTCTTTTTCCACGACATACAGCACCAAGTCTTGCGAACTTTGCGTTTTTCCGTCCGGTTGGTATCCCGCTACGCCTTTCACGAGAATCGTTTCCGAGGCTTCAAACAAGTCGTTGTTGTCGGTCGAGAGGCGAGCTTTTTGGAAACGGTCGCTTCCTTCGTCGTCCGTGCAGCCGGTGAATGCTCCTACGGTCAGGGCGGTGGTGGGGCGCGTGTCGACGGAATAATAGTCGACGATCATGCTTCCTGCGTGTTTGGCTCCTGCCCAACGCGAAAGTTGGTCGATGGGCGTGGCCATCGGTCGGATTTTCACGATTCGCCGGTCTATTTCATTGCGCAACAAATCCGGCGATTCCGTTTTTGCCAATTCCACGGTCAGCGGTTCGCCCGCGATGTGCTTGCCGCCGGCTGTGCCTGCCACGACGGCCATCGCCGTTATGCAACCGATGCCGGCATCATCGTTGCAGGTTGCAAACAGGGCTGCCAGACAAGCCAAAGGCAGAATCGCTTTTCTCAATTGTTTTTTCATGTTGTTTTTCATGTCTTTGATTTTTGATAGTTAAGGTTTTGTTGATTTTGATTAGTCCCATACGCTGCGGCGAATGTGCCGCAGGAGCGGAATGCTGCTGTCGGCAAAGTCTTCGCTGTCGTCGGCAGGTAGCACTGAATGGATTTCTGCGCGTCTCATTTCGATGGCTTCGTTTTTGCCGCGCAAATAACCGGCATTTTCTGCGTCTTTCGCGTTTTGCTCGCTTCGTATCCCTCGATAGACGGCATCGAGGAGTGCTTGGCTGTCCGTCGCGCCATCGAGGAGCGCAGTCATTTCGGATAACGCGTTTTCGTCATCGGGATGATTTTCCGCAAGATATTTCAGTACGGCATCCTCATGTTTTTTGTCGGGTAGTTTTTCTTCGATTTCGGTTGATTCTTTCATGGAACATAAATTTTGGTTTCGGTGCAAAATTACGTTCCGGCCGATTTCGTCGATCGGTAAAAAGAGAAAAGAGGCTGCGTCAAAATGGCAAATTTTGGCTCAGCCCCTTAGGCGGGTTGGAATTGATAGGTGAGGGCGAAAGAGTTTGCTTTCGTAATCGGCTTAGCCCGAATAAATAACGCGGCAGTTTGCAATTATGACACGCCGCCTTCAAACAGTGTCGCCACTTCTTTCAAATATTCCGTGATGGGAAGATGCTGCGGGCAAATGCGTTCGCATTTCCGGCATTGGATACATGCGGAGGCTTTCCCGTGGGTGCCGGCATACGAATCGTAGTAGGCTTGCTGGATGGAAAAGCCTTGGTTGACCGATTGCTTGTCGGCATTGTACAACGCGAAATATTCCGGAATGGCGATATGTTGCGGGCAGCCTTCCACGCAATACCGGCACGCCGTGCAGGGTATGGCTATCGAGCGGTTGATGATGCCCACAGCTTGCTCTATGGCGCGTTGCTCGTCTTGGGAAAGCGGCCGGAAGTCGCGCATGAACGACGTGTTTTCGTCCAATTGTTCTAACGACGACATGCCGCTCAACACCATCATCACGCCTTCCAGACTTGCTGCATAGCGGATTGCCCACGATGCGGGCGACATGCCTTGGCGTGTATTCTCGAAAAGCATTTGCGCCTCTTTCGGCACTCGGGCAAGCGCGCCGCCTTTCACCGGCTCCATCACCACGATCGGTTTGCCATGGCGACGGGCCGTTTCGTAGCATTTGCGCGATTGTATGCTTTCATTGTCCCAATCCAAATAGTTGATTTGAAGTTGCACGAATTCAACTTCCGGATGGGCCGTCAGTATTTCGTCGAGCAGTTCGGCTGTGTCGTGGAAAGAGAAGCCGACATGGCGGATTTTCCCTTCTTTTTTTAATTGCGCCACGAAGTCGAAGCTGCCCAAACGGCAAGCAGTCTTGTAGTTTGCCTTGTTCAAGCTGTGCAAGAGGTAGTAGTCGAAATAATCCACGCCGCATTTTTGCAGTTGCTCGGCGAAAATGCGTTCTTGGTCGCCTTCCTTGGAAAGCATCATCGTGGGCAGCTTCGATGCCAATGTGAAACTGTTGCGTGCATGGCGTTTCACGAGCGCGTCGCGCACTACGCATTCGCTCAAATGGTTATGGTACATGTAGGCCGTATCGAAATACGTAAACCCTCTGTCGATAAACATGTCGACCATTTTTTCCACTTGCGGGATGTCGATTGCCGAGAAATTTTCAGGTTCTGTCAGCGGCAACCGCATCATGCCGAAACCCAATTTCTTCGTCATGGCTTATTTGCGGATTATGAAGTTGATTGCAATCCAGCCGCCAACTATTTGCAACAGCATTCCCGGCAGTCCAAGACGGAAATCTTGCATGGCAGCGTCCAAAGAACCGGTCAGCGCCCATTCTCCAAGACCGCCCACCACTTGGTAGAACGCTACGATGGCGATGAATACGGCGAGCGGAGCGCGGCGCAAATGCGATGCGGCAACGCCGGCGGCAATTGCCAGCAATCCGGATTTTATCAATATGGCGGGAAGCATTGCCGCAGCCGGCATTCCGAATATGGCGCAATTGGCGAGCGGCGATGCGACAGCTGTCAGCAAGCCGACGCGCCAGCCGTATTTATATGCTCCAATGAGGGTGAAGAAATAGATCGGGAGCCAAGTTTGCCCGCCCATGTTTGCCAAGTGGCAAAGTTGGGGGAAGATGATGTTGCAGGCGATGAATGCAACGGCAACTGCATAGGTTTTCAGTTGCTTATAATCCAATGCGTAAAGTTTTAAAGTTCCTGTTGCTTGCATGATTGTAAGGATTAAATGTTTTCGCAAAATTACGGAAAATCATGCTTTGTAAATATAGAGGTGACTGCAGATGCAATGTTAAATCTTATAAATTCTTGTTTGTCGTGTTTTTTTCGCATATTCGTGTCACAAAATCGGAATATGTTCGTCTTGTATGTGAGAGTCAACCAATGAATGCGGATGAATTCAAAGAGGCATTTATGCCGTATCGCCGAAAGCTGTATGCAGTGGCGCTACGCTTGCTCGGCAATCCCGAAGATGCCGCCGATGCGGTGCAGGATGCCTATGTCCGCTTTTGGAACCATCGGGACGCAATAACGCGGAAAGATTCGCCGGAGGCGTTTTGCGTGGCGGTCGTGAGAAACATTGCCATTGATTTGTTGCGGAACAGGCATGTCGCAGTGCCAGTCGAAGCCTTGGCCGATTTCGCTGAAGAAATGGACGATAAAGCTGCCGTAGCGGAAAAGGCGAAGCGGGTGGTGGAATTAATGAGGCAATTGCCGCCGCGCCAAAGCGAAGTGATGAAGATGCGCGATATACAAGGCTTGACTTTCGCTGAAATTGGCTTGGCGATGGGCGAAAGGGAGGATAATGTGCGCGCTCTGCTTTCCAGAGCGCGGAAAAAAGTGAGAGAGTTGTTTTTTAAAACAGAAAGCACGCGATAATGGAGAAAGAAGAAATTAAATTGTTGCTCGAAAAATACTACGATGCAACGGCCACTGTCGAGGAGGAACAGCGTTTGCGCGAAGCTTTGCTGTCAGGCGATGCGGGGAGCGAATTTGAAACCGACCGGCAATTGTTCGAGGCATTGGAGGCATCTGCTCCGGCGGAGAAATATCCCGACACGCTCGATGCGCGGCTCGACACGCTTGTAGGCCGTCTCGACAGGAGGCGCCGCGTCGTTCGCCGCCGTCGTTGGGCGATTTTTTCTGCAGCGGCTTCGTTGCTTGTCGTTTTCGGCATCGCCCAATTTGCATTTCGCGGCGGCCATGCAGAGCCGGAAGCGGTGGAAACGATGGCTCGCAACGTCAGAATCATTGACAATGCGAAAGATGCCCGTGCGGTGTTTTATGCTGTCAATGCCGATTATGAAGAAGCCATATCGATGTACGGCGACATTATGGCGGAAGCCGATAGCATTACCGCTGCATCGCAAGCTGAATTGGAACGGAATTATCAAATTATTAATGAATTAAGCAATATTGGAGGCCTATGAAAATTACAAAGTTTTTAGTCATCCTATTGGTCATTGCTGCCTATTTTCCCGCACACGCGCAACGCAACGACATCGTTCGCGAAATTGCATCGTTCAAAGGCGCTGAGGTCATATATATGTCGTCGGAATGGATTAAATACAACGACGACAAGCGTAATTTCGAATATGGCATCGACGAGCCGAGCGGATTGTATGTGGTCAATATCACGAACAAGTCGCAATTTCCGGAGGCAAAACGCTTGCTCGACAAAATCTTTAAAAGCAAGGATTGGCATGTGTTGGAAAAAATACGCCGCAACAATGTCTCGGTCGATCGCCTTGTCAAGAAAAACAAGCAGGGGAAGGTGACGGAAGGCATTCTTGTGATAGAGCGAAGCTGGCGCATCAGCATAACATACGTGGAAGATTAACTAAATTTATATGCAAATGAGGACTTTAAAATTTTTTGTCGTTTTTATTGCCGCGATTTGTTGCAGTCATGCTTTTGCGGCGCAAAACAATCCGCGAATCCAAGAAATGCGTGAAATAGGAGGTGTTTCCTACACGGAAATGAGCATCGACAAGCTTGCCGAGCTCATAGGCGAAGAAACGCTTGATATGATTGAAGTGGACCGGCCTGCTTTTTGCTGCATTTTTAGGTCGGATGGCAACGAGTCATCGAAGTCGCTTAGGAAAGTCATAGAAGAGATTGTTGCCGATCAAGCCTATAAAGTGGTAAGCGACATTGTCGATGGCGACGATGGCGATCGTGTGCGCAGGATTGCTTTGCCCAACGACGCGGGTGGCAATGAAGAAATGTTTATCGAAGTGTCGAGCGGCAATTCTCCGGGAACCATATTGGTATTTGTTTCCGAGTGACATTCGGCATTAAGAAAACATGAGAAACACGTTGACAATTAATCCCGTGTCGCTGTCCGGGGCGATACGGGATTGTTGCGTTTGCCGCATTGCGGCTGTGGGTATTATGAACAACTTTGCTTTTATTCCAGCCGTCCGACTACTCGCAAATATTCGGTTTCGTGTATCTTGTATTGCGTCTGCGCTTCTATCATGTTGCTTTGCGATTGGCTCCATTGCGATTGGGCATCCAGCAGATCCGTCAGGCTGCACATGCCGCTGTCGTAGCGGTCGCGCATCATGCGGAGGTTTTCTTTTGCCTGTTCGCATCCCAATTTTGCCGTTTCTATCAAGCGGTAGCTGTCGTCTACGTTTTGCATGGATTGTTGCGCTTCGATGCTTAGCAGGCGGGTGTTTTTCTGCAAATCCAATTGGGCGTTTTGCAGATCGAGCCGCGCTTTCTTGATTTTTTTGGTCCCTTCTCCCCAATGGAAAAGCGGAATGTTGACCAACACCGATACCAAAGCGTTTCCATCTTCGATTTTTTGCGTAAACGATTGGCCTCCGACTTCGCTTTTCATTTTGATGTTGCCGAAATACATGTATCCGGCAGAAAGCCCGATTGTCGGCAATACTTCCGCCCGCGACATTTTCACTTGTTGCTCTGCGGCTTCCACTTGCTTGTGGAGCAATCGCAATTCGGGGCGCATGGAAATGTCGGTGTCCAACTCGGCGGGCAGCGAAACTTTGATGACGGTGTCGGTCGGTTCGATCGACGTATCCAAATCGCATCCCAAGACGTTGCACAACGCAAGGCGGCACAAATTCGCTCCATTCTCGGCTTTTTGCAATTGGTAATGTATTTCGCTTTTTTTTGCCGTGATTCTCAGCAAATCGTTTTCTGTCGCCATGCCTGCCGAAACGCCCGATTCCGTCTGCCGGAAGAGCGTGTCCATTTGCGCTTTGTAGCTTTCCAGCATTCTCACTTTCCACAAGACGGCGATATAGGTCCAATAGGCATTGTCGGCATCTGCGATTACCTGCATCCGCGCTTTCCGTTGGTTTTCCAACGCGCAATCTTTCCCGATTTCCGATAGCCGGTTTCCGGCACGGATTTGCCCTCCGGCATAGATGGGCTGCGTCAGGCTGATTCCTGCCAGATACATCCCTCGCATTTGGAGCTTTGCCCCCATCATGTCCATGTCGGGAAACATGTAGGTGCCTGTCGCCGTGGCGTCCAGTTTGGGCAAGTAGGCGGCAAAAGCGATGTCTTTGTCCAACTCGGCTTGCATGACGGCGTTGTCGGCTTTCTGCAAGTCTTCGCTGTGGGCAAGCGCCATTTGCCGGCATTCTGCTTGCGTCAATGTTATTTTTTCCTGTGCGATGGCAATCGGCAACGACAATGCCGCAACGCACAATACGATGATTTTTTTCATATATCGCGATTTTTATTGTCGGTATTTGTTTGTGGTTGTTTGATATGGAACAATGCTGTATAGAAAAGCGGCAACAATATCAATGTGATCATCGTGCCGATTGTCAATCCGCCCATGATCGTGATAGCCATGGAGCTGTACATGGGATCGCCTATCAACGGGATCATGCCGACGATTGTCGTGAGCGATGCCATCAAGACAGGGCGCACGCGCGACACGGTCGCTTCGACGACTGCGTGATACGGCTCCTGATGTTCTTCTTTTTGCAGGCGGTTGATTTCGTCGACCAGCACGATGGCATTTTTCACCATCATCCCGATCAATCCCATTACGCCGATGATTGCCATGAACGTGAATGGCTCGTTGAACATCAGCAATGCCGGCGTGATGCCGCAAAAGACGAAGGGGAAGCAAAGCAATATCAATATCACTTTTTTCCAATTGTCGAACAGCAGCAAAAGCGATATCAGCACGATGAAAATCGTGAGCGGCACGTATTTCATCAATCCGCCGATTGCTTCGCTTTGCAATTCGTTTTCTCCGACCCATCTCATTTTGTAGCCTTGCGGCAATTGGATGGATTCGATTTCGTCTTTGATGTCTGCTATGACTTTCGCCGGAGTCGCTTCGTCCAAATCCGCGTTAGGATCGCATTGGGCTTCGATGGCGCGTTGGCCGTTGATGCGGTAAACGACGTTTTCGTCCCATGTTAGGCGGATGCTGTCGGCGATGCTGCTCAAAGGCACGCTTCGGAACATGTCATCTTGCAGTTTGTCGGAATCCACGCCGCCTCCCAAGGCGAGCGCCGGATTGATGTCGGGTGCATGGAGGTTGATTGTGCTCCAAACGGGTATGTCGTGCAAGTCTTGAATACGGCTTCCGTCGCCATTTCTGACTTGCATGTTGACAACGACCATTTGGTCGCGGTCGTTGATTACGCCTATCGGCATGCCGTCGGAAGCTGCTTTCAATGCGTTCCCGACATCGCTGCGCTCAATTCCGGAGCGCAAAGCGTCGTTGCGAACGTAGTCGACTGTCAGGGACTTGCCGCGCGGCTTCCAATTGTTTTCGACAGAATAGGGGTCGACATAACGGCTTTTCCGCATGATGTTTTCCGCTTGGCGGCTCAGGTCGCGAAGCACGGCGGGATCGGGACCGCTAAATTCGACTTCTACCGTGTGGGACGTGGAAATGGAAAAATTGTATTTCCTAATGCGTATGTACGCGTCAGGGTATTTTTCGCGCAATTGCTTGCGTATGACAGGAATTTGCTCGACGACGGTTTTGTAGTCTTTGCAATCGACCATCAATTCTCCATAGCAGTCGCCTCCGGATGTCATCGGGCGCACCAAGCAATAGTAGGCAGGGGCGCTGCCCATGCTGGCGGCAACGCGTTCCACTTTCGGGTTTTTCTGCAACAGTTCGCTCATTTCGAGCAGGTCGTGCCTGACTCTGTCGGGGCTTGATTGCGGGGGCAGGTAGTATTCCACGACAAATTGCTTGTAGTCGAAATCGGGGAAGAACAGGTTTTTGACTTGCGTCATTCCGCCGATGCAGAGCAACAGCACGGCGACTGCGATGGAAATCGTCGTTTTCTTGTAGCGGATGAGGAAGCCGATGGCGCGGCGCACGAAGCGGTGGACCGGCGAATTCATCACGCCATTGCTGCCACGTTTTTCTTTTTCTCGGCGTGGCAGCCATGAGTTGGCACACACCGGCACTTGTATCAATGCCAGCACCCAGCTTACGAGCAAGCTGACGCAAAGCACGAGAAACAAGTCGTTTGCATATTCGCCCACGGAGCCTTCCGACAAGAAAACGCAAATAAACGTGGATGCTGCTATCACGGTTGCTCCCAAAAGCGGCATTGCCGTGTTGCGTCCGATGCGGTAAAGATAGGTTTGGGGCGGAAGCCCGCGCTTTTTGTCGATTAAAATGCCGTCCATGATGACAATGGCGTTGTCGACCAGCATGCCCATGGCAATGATGAATGCGCCCAGTGATATGCGTTGCAATGTCGTGCCGCATACAAGCAATATCGGGAACGACAGCGCAATCGTCAGTATCAGGCCGAATCCGATGATGATGCCGCTTCTGAATCCCATTGTGAAAATCAACACAAGGATGACGATCAACACGGATTCTACCAAATTGACCATGAAGGAATTGATGGCATCATCGACTTTGTCGGGCTGAAAAAATATTTTTTCTGTTTCTATCCCTGCGGGAATTTGTTTCATGGCTTCTGCAAGGCGGGCATCGACGAGCTTGCCGACATCCGGCACGATGGCATCGGCTTCCATGGCCACGCAGATGGCCAAGGCTTGACGGCCGCCGACGAAAAATCCGTTGCGCTGCGGCTCGGAAAATGTTCTTTCGATTTTCGCGATGTCGCCCAAGCGGAATTGCTTCCCGTCTGTCGTTTTGATGGCAATGTCGGCAATGTCTTTTTCGTCTTTGATGAGGCCCGACACGTTGATGCGCAATTTGTCGCCTTCATTTTGGTAGGTTCCGGCGTCGACTGTCTGCCCCGAGCTGCTGAGGGCTGTCATGATTTGGGTGGGGATTAGCCCGTTGCGCGACAATTCTTCTTTCGAAAGCACGACGTTGATCACTTCGTCGCGGTTTCCGCCGATGATCACGCGCTTGACGCCGTCGACTGCCAGCAATTCCCGACGGATGAGTTTCGCATATTTGTATAGTTCGGGGTAGGAATAGCCGTCGCCGGTGAGCGCGTAGAAAATGCCGTAAACATCCATCATGTCGTCCACGACAATCGGCTCGTAGCACCCTTGCGGAAGTTTCGACCGGACGGCGTTCGTTTTGCGGCGCAACAAATCGAAATGTTGCTCCAATTCGCTTAGCGGGACTGTCATTCGGAATTCTACCGTGAATGTTGTCGACCCGTCGTGGCATTCGGTTTTTATTTTTTTCACGTCGGGGAGCGTGCGCAATTCGTCTTCGACCACTTGCGCCACTTTCAGTTCCACTTCGTGCGCGCTCGCACCCGGATAGGGGACGACCACCATTGCCTGCTTCATCGCGACAACGGGATCTTCCAGTTTTGGCATTTGCATGAACGCAAATACGCCTCCCAATATGATGCCAATCATCAGCGACCAAAACAAGGTGGTGCGCCGCATGAAAAATTCTGTGATTTTCATCAGAGCAAATCTCCTATGTTAGTGGCCGATTTCTTGATTATGTTGACTTTTTCTCCGTCGTGCAGGGCATCGACGCCGGCTTTTACGATTTGCTCGCTGCCTTTCAGTCCGGAAACGACGATGGCTTCGCCCGATGCGGTTACGCCGCCGGTTTCGACTTGCCGTTTCCTTGCAATCGACTTGTCGTCGACAACCCAGACGTATGTTTTGCCTTTTTCTTGAAATAAGGCATGCAGCGGGATTGTTTTTGTCGACAAATTGCCGTTGCCGGCCAAGCGGATGCGGATTTCCACATTGGTTCCTGCCGACAATGCCGCTCCGTTCGAGCCGGAAAAGGCCAAGCGCATTTTAAATAATTGGTTGCCATCGGCTTTCGGGATGATGCTGATTATGTTCATGTTTTCGGTCCTTCCATTGTTGGGCAGGACGCATGATATTTCCTTGATGCTGTCGCGTGCGGAATATATCGTGAATGGGATGTCGGTCTCGACTTCCATGCGGCTCATGTCCATCAATGTGACAACCGGCGTGCCGGCATCGACCATTTCCGTTTCTTCAAAATTCACGGCTTGCACGTATCCTCCGGTTGGGGCATAGAGGCGTGTGTAGTCCAGTTTGTTTTGATTCGATTGCAATTGTATTTTCACTTGCTTCAATCCCGACAGGGCTTTTTCATAGTCGTTTTCAGAGATGCTTTTGTTGCGGTAAAGGCGTTCGATGCGCTGAAACTCGTCGTGCAGTTGGTCGTATTGCACTTGCGCGGCTTCTACGCCGAGCTTGTAGTCGGCATCGTCCAGCGACGCGATGAGTTGCCCTTGACGCACATAATCGCCTTCGTCCACGGCGATGCGCCGGATTTGCCCGGGCGTTTTAAACCCTAAATTGATGGTTCCGGCTTCTTTGACAACTCCGGAGAATGTTTTCTCCGTGTTGCCTGCCATGTTTTTGGGAGTGACAACTTCCACGCTGCGCACGAATTGTTCCGGCTGTTTGTCGGAACATCCGACAAGGCAGCAGATTAACAATAAAGCTATCGGATAATTCTTTTTCATTGATGGATTGATTTTTAAATTTGCTTCAAAGGTCTGCATTTTAAATAGGGCGCATCCTACCTATTTGGATAGTAAAATGTTCCGAAAGTCGAATAATTGCAATTGTTTGGCGTAAATGGGTGGTTTTAATGGTTGAAATGGCTATTTTTGCGAAAAATAGAAAAGATGAAAGAGACGTCTGTTTTTAAACAATTGGACTTCATGATGCTGCCTACATCCGAGCATACCTCCATTTTTGAAAATGAGTTTATGCTTGCCGACAACTTTGGCATGCCATCGAGTGAGATAAAATATAATGATTTCGCAATAACGAGCGATCCTTTTAAAATCGATTTCACACTCATTTTGTTTTGCACGCAAGGCCATATGGATTTGCGCTTGAATTTGCAGGATTTCCGGTTGCAAGCGGGCAGCGTGCTGGTTGTGCTGCCCAATTCAATCGGTGAATGCATCGAAATAAGCGATGATTTTCAATTGGCTCTAATTGCCTTTACCAATGAAAAATATGCCGACAACATTGATTTGGAATCGTCTATCCGGTTTATAAAATACTTGTCGACCGATTCTTTGATTCCTTTGACGAAAGAGCAAATGGACGAATCGCTGTTCATCTACAATGCCATGCAACGCAAGATGCGCCAACGGCGGTCTGCGTTTACGCGCGAAATATTGAGCGGTTATATGCAAGTGTTGTGTTACAGCGGATGCCAGTGGATGTCGGAATTTAATGAAAAAAAGGGCGACAAAAGCCCCAAGAACAGGCAACAGAGCTTGTTCGAACGTTTTTTGGAATTGGTGAAGGCGCATTATGCGAACGAACGGTCGATTTCTTTTTATGCCGGCAAAATGTGCCTCACGCCCAAATATCTGTCGTTGGCGGTTCGGCAGGCGAGCGGTCGTTCGGCGGGCGATTGGATTCGTGATTATGTCATATTGGAGGCGAAAGCATTGCTGAAAAGCAAGACATATACGGTGCAACAAGTCAGCATAATGCTTAATTTTGCAAATGCTTCGTTTTTTGGAAAATATTTCAAATCGGCTACGGGTGTATCGCCACGGCGGTATATGTTGGGATAAATATTGAGAATTATGGAAAAAACATCTATCAAGCTTGCTCCGCAGCCTTCGATGGCGGCGATGGTCGAGACGCTTCATGCCGGCGGCTATTCGCTGGTGGTTTCAAATGGCGGCAGCGCGTTTGCTTTTGTTGGGCGAGGCGTTTCCGATTTGTTTCGTTTGCTTTCCGAACAGCCGGAATTGCTTCGGGGCGCGACGGCCGCCGACAAAGTGGTGGGAAAAGGAGCGGCGGCGCTCATGGCGCTTGGCGGGTTGCGTGAGGTGTATGCCGATATCGTCAGCGAGCCGGCATTGGAATTGTTGCAAAAATCGGGAGTGAAGGTAACCTACGGCTTATTGGTGCCAATGATATGGAATCGCGCTCGAACCGGCAGTTGCCCCGTCGAGCAGCTTTGCAAAGATGCCGAAACGGCCGAAGAGTGTTTCCCGCTGATTCGCGATTTTGTTGAAAAAATGCGCGGCTGACATCTCCGTTTTTTTGCCTCCGCATTTTTGATTTTAACGATATAATCGTTACATTTGCAAGAGACTGCCAAAAATCAACGCTATGAAACGAGAATCTTTGTCGGCGAAATTGGGGAGCATCGCCGCGGTTGCCGGCGCGGACGGCTCGGCGGTGCAGCGCGTGTGGTACTTCGCATCGGGCTTGCCCGTGACGGAAAACGCCGCGGCGTCGGCGGTGAACAGCCGGCTTCACATCGGCAAGGAATTCACGGCGTTCGACGGGTTGTGGTGGTACGACAACGACGCCCGGCAGTACGACCCCCTGACGATGCGCTTCACCACGCTCGACCCGCTCGCCGCCAACTATCCCTCGCTCTCCCCCTACGCCTACTGCGCCAACAACCCCGTCAACTATATCGACCCCACGGGAGGGTGGAATGTCCGAGTAAGCGCATCTTCTGACCGCGGGAAGCATCCATATGCGACATTCACCGCTTATGACAGAAACGACAATATTATATTTTCAACTATTGTCAAAGTAAGAGGGGACGGCAGGATTCGATCTAAAACAAATCACGATACTCCCCAAGGCATATATAAAATTTTAGAATGGCGGGAGACGGGAAACGACCGATATTCTGCTGTAAAATATGGACCTAATGATTTGCTTGCATTGGATTACCAATCAGGCGAAGGAAAAGGAAGAAACTACATGCATGTGCATGGTGGGAGAGATCAAGGCCCTGAATTGACCGATACATGGGGATGCCTTCGAATGGCAGACCAAGACATCAAAGAATTGAAACAAGTCGTTGATTTTGTAGAATCTTCCGACCCGAATGAATCCCCCGGATATTTGACAGTGAAGGACGACATACCCGCGCCTGTCTCTTTCAGCGATAGAGACGATATGAAATTTTCCATATTTCGGCATGTACGTCTGGACGAAGTTATTTGCATCGGTCAAAAATTGCCGATGCCGGAATCAAGGAGGCCATCCATTGTCGACATCGTAAAACCTGTTACAAATCCTTCCATAAAATAATCAATCTTAACCGCAAAAGCAATGAAAACCATACCAACCGTAATGATCATCTTGTTTGTTGCCATCTCATTTGCATGCACGCAACAAAAGCAGAGCGCGCCTTTGCAACAAACCCGCCATTCTCAACAAGAAAAGCGGCAACCTGCGACTGCCGATACCGCCCTTGCTGTCGACAGCACGCTCACAACCAAAGACTATATCTATTGCCTGCCGGATTCTTTCTATAGCAGATCTTACGAATCGCAAAAGTCTTCATACACCGAAAAATGGCGTTCCTTGCCGGAAGAAGAAATGAAGCGATTAAGTCTGCAAGACTCCCTTGCCATTGAATACATCATCCATAACACGGACACCGCATCTACCGCAAAATGGACAGAACTCGACTATCAAAACATTATTTTCCACCTAAAAGCGCCTTTTGGATTTGATGAATGTTTTGATGAAACACTTGCTTGGATATTGTACAACCATTTGGGCGACAACTACGAGCAATGGAATGAGTTCTTAGGCAAGTTATCCATGCTTCCGGAAATGGAAAGTGCTTTCATTGTCAACAGAACTTGCTCGTTTGTCAAAAGGGAATATATCTATTCCAACTATATGGAGCCCGGCAAACAAAGATACCCGACTCCGGAAGAATTTAAAAAAGAGATGAGCATCGTTTACAAATTGACGGGCATGAGATATTATTATCAGAACTACGGACTATATTAGATTGGACGATTTCTCAATCCAAAGAATTAATTCAAAAAGCAACAAATCCGCCAAAAATCAACGCTATGCGACGAGTTATTATTTCCATATTGCTTTTAAGCATTGCTTTTGCCGGCGACTGTCAAAATAATTTTTGCGAGTACGCGAAATCATGCCGCGTTCTCACCGACAGCATCTTGGCAGAGCTGGGCATAAACGGCCGTCCGGCCATAATCACTTCATCAGGACACGCAACATCAACAAAAGCGAAAGAGTTTTCGATATATGTGAAAGAAGCAGACGGCTACTATAAATATTTCGCTTATGAACAGGACGGGAAAATCACCATCTTGCCGACGCATACGATTAAGCCCGAAAGGTGGAAAACGATTGCGGCGTTGTTTGAAAAACGCCTGTCCAAGCCGGAATTGGAGAAGAGGATAGAAACACTTGGGCTATCCAAAGCAGAAGCGGAATATCTCAACTTTCCCTTTTTCGCGCAGAGGGACTCTGTTCTGGATATAGCGTTCAACCCGTCGACATACAACCGCAAAAACAAACTGCTGTTGCAGCCGGAATATGAGAGGGTTTATGGCGCAAAAGAACCGCCAATGGGGATATATGGAGGAGAGGCGGCGGTCTATTTCGTCATGCTCGACGGCGCAGGCAACCGGTATGGCGAATTTTGCATATCGTTTATGTCCGCCGCCGCTTATCCTTTCGCGTATGGCGACGATGTGCCGGGGCAATTGTCCGGAATAGCGGTATTTACCAATCTCATAGATGGGGCGACTTCAAATATCCGCCTCGAAGAGAAGCCGCTCAATAGGTTGCGACATAAATAAACCACTGCAAGCAAAAGACGAAACGCATCAAGCAATAAAGAAATGGGCGTTATGGACAGCAAACGAAACATCTGGCACTTTTTCATCTTGTCACTCGCACTCATGCTGTTTGCGGGGCAATGGCAAGCCTACGGCGAGGGCAGGGCGACACGCGAGCATGTGTTTAATAAATTGGAATTCGCCAACGATAGTTCCCCAATGCAATAGTTCAGGTTTATCGACCTGTGGAAAAAGTATTTGAGGATGTTGCGCCTGAAAAAATGAAGAAACTAAATAAAAAATGAAGCTATGAAAAAATGTGTGATGCTTGCAGTTGTGGGCATATTCTGCGCGACCGGCCTCATTAGAGGCGACGAACACATGGTGCGCGTGGGATTGCCGGTTTATAAAATAACCAATTGCCAATTGGATTCGTTGCTTACCGTTTTCTTGGATGGCATGGATGAATTTACGAGGCATCCTGAGTCGAGGTTTGTCCGGCTTAACGTGCGGAAAGACGACGTGTATGAATATGGAATAGGTTTTAGTGCATCGGATGGGGAGCTACGCGTGGTGCGGGATATGGATGATATCCCCGACGGCGTCGTCGCTCGCAAAGGAGTAAATGTTTTCATTTTTGCATCTCAGGAGGGGCTGGCTACTTTTTTTGAGAAAACAAACATCAAAAAATGGCCCGACAATATACTGTATATTTCTCCCGACATTACAAATTTCGTAAAAGCTCAAACGAGTACGGAATATTGGTGGTATATGTATTATAAAAATGGCATTGTCAAAGTCGCCTCGAAAAGTTTGCAGTCTGAATTGATTTATGATTAAATAGATAGATATGAAGCGTTTATTTTCAATATTGTTATTCGCATCGTTGCTATTCGGCGTGCCGGTTTTGTCGCAAATCCGTCAGCCGGAGCCGTTGAATCTGCCGGTTTATGAAATTACGCATGCCCGTTTGGATTCTTTGCTTTCAAAATATTTGCAAGAAGCGACTGAATATACATTGACCCCGCAAAAAGAGCCCTTCTTCATGGCTTTGGATGATTGGGTTTTCCCTGAAGATGGCATTTGCACGTTTATATTTGATGCAGGCAGCGATGACATGTTTTTCAAAGACCGGCAGCCTGTCGGCATAGTCGAACATGACGGGTATGATGTTTTATTATACGTGTGGGACGGGATTCCCGGAATTTCCGGCTTGGTCCGGCAAACCGACGCCACGAAAACGACCGACATCTATTATCGCGGAAAGGCCATTTTCGAGAAGCGTGAAAGCTACGACGATCCTCTTTATTATTGGAGGGGAACAGTGATGAAGGACGGCAGTGTCATGATAATAGAAACACATTTGCAGACGAAGCGAATTTTCGAGGAAAGTTGGTGAATTTCGTTGTGCCGCGGCAAATGCCGGTTTCCGAATATGTGAATCAAATAAATGTAGAACAAATCAATATATCCAATCGATGAAAACAGTTTTGATTGTTGCCATGAGCGCAGCTCTTGCGGCTTGTTCCGGAAATGGCACGCAGGCAGGCGGTGGTGCCGGCGCTGATTCTGCTGTCGCAGAAGTGAAGACAATTGCAGACGTTCCGGCGGCGCAAGGGAGAACGGATTCCGAAGAAGCGGCCGTTGACGATGTGGAAAATTTCGCAACGTTCTTTGACAAGTTCAAATCGGATTCCGCGTTTCAGAAAGAGCGAATGAAATTTCCGCTGAAAGTGATTCGCACAGAATATCCTGAATATCCCGCGCTTAGGCCTGCTTATGAAGTGACAACCATATCGCGCGATAAGATGGGATATTTGCATTTCCTTGATGATGGCATATTCCAATATGCCGAATGCCGCGTTGGCGAAGACGAGGAGTTGGTGACAGTGTCTTTGGACTCCGACATGCTTGCTTCATATCTTTTCCGCGCATACGAAGGGAAATGGTATTTGGCGGTGAAATCGGACGAAAGCATGTAGCGTCATAGTTTATGCTTTGAGGGAAGGAGGCAAGAATGCTTGTCTGCGTGTTTCGGCAATAAGTGTTAGGCAATCCAAATAAATTCGTTACTTTTGCAGAAAGAACGCCCTCAAAAGAGAATCGACGGCAATAAAATTTGAAATCTGCATCATGGCGAAGCCCAAAATATTGATCATTTACACGGGGGGAACAATCGGAATGATTGAGAATCCCGAAACAAAATCGTTGCAACCGTTCGATTTTTCGCATCTGATAGACAATGTGCCGAAAATCAAGAAATTGAATTTCGACATTGACAATATCCAATTTCATCCGCCGCTCGATTCCTCCAATATCAATCCGTCGCATTGGGACGAAATCGCATCGAGCATCGCAGACAATTACGAGCGTTACGACGGTTTTGTGGTGCTGCACGGGACGGACACGATGGCTTATACGGCATCGGCTCTCAGTTTCATGTTGGAAAATTTGAGGAAGCCGGTCATTATCACCGGCTCGCAATTGCCTATCGGGGAAGTGCGCACCGACGGCGAGGAAAATTTGATCACGGCCATCCAGATTGCCGCAGCCCGGGCTGCCGACGGACAACCGATGGTGCAAGAAGTGGCAATCCTTTTCGAAGATTATCTTTGGCGCGGCAATCGCAGCACGAAGATGAGTGCCGACTACTTCAATGCTTTCAAGAGCAACAACTATCCGTATCTTGCAAAAATCGGGTTGGGCATCCATTTCAGGGAAGAAATGTTGTGGCGCGAAGCGCCGTCCGACGAGCCTTTGCGGGTGCAAACGAAGATGGATTGCAACGTGATGTTCATCCACCTTTTCCCCGGAATCACAGAACGCACGTTGCGGCATTTGCTCGACACGCCGGGCATCAAAGGGATTGTGTTGAAAACATACGGGGCGGGCAATGCATTGACCGACAAGTGGTTTGTTGACCTCATTCGCGAAACGATAGAACGCGGCGTTGTCATGCTCAATGTGTCGCAATGCGTCAATGGCGGCGTGCATAGCGAGCGCTACATGACGGGCAACGCGCTTTCGGCCACCGGCATCGTGAGCGGCGACGACATGACATCCGAGGCTGCCATTACGAAACTGATGTATCTTTTCGGTGCCGGATTGTCGCCCGAAGAAGTGAAATCGGCGTTGCGGCGTTCGCTTAGGGGCGAAATCTCAATCTGACGGAAAAAACGTTTGCCGGAGAAAACATAACGGCGGCTGCGGTTGTTGTATCCACGAGCGTTGAGCCTTTCAAAATCGGAAGATTCCGGCTTCGACAGGCAAGAATAATTTAAAGATATTAAAATACGGAAAAATTTCTACAATGATATTGCAGTATGGGAAAAAAGTAGTAATTTTGCATCGGTTTTCAAAGAGGTAAAAACATTTTATTATACTATAAATCAATCAACAATGAGCAAACTTGATTTAACAAAGTACGGTATCACAGGAACCGTTGAAATTTTGCACAATCCTTCCTATGAAGTATTGTTTGCTGAAGAGACTAAGCCGACTCTTGAAGGTTATGAAAAAGGTCAGGTGACTGAACTTGGCGCTGTCAATGTGATGACGGGTGTCTACACCGGACGTTCTCCCAAAGACAAATTTTTCGTAATGAACGAAGCCAGCAAAGATACTGTTTGGTGGACTTCCGACGAATACAAAAACGATAACAAGCCTTGCTCCGAAGAAGCATGGGCCGATTTGAAAGCAAAGGCTGTAAAACAATTGTCGAACAAACGTTTGTTTGTTGTCGATACGTTCTGCGGCGCGAACCCTGCAACGCGTTTGAAAGTGCGCTTCATCATGGAAGTGGCATGGCAAGCACATTTCGTAACGAACATGTTCATCCGTCCGACGGCAGAAGAACTCGAAAACTACGGCGAGCCTGATTTCGTATCGTTCAATGCAGCCAAAGCAAAAGTTGAAAACTACAAAGAACTTGGATTGAATTCCGAGACAGCTACCGTGTTCAACTTGAAGACGAACGAACAAGTGATCCTCAACACATGGTATGGCGGCGAAATGAAGAAAGGTATCTTCTCGATTATGAACTACCTGAATCCGTTGCGCGGCATCGCTTCGATGCACTGCTCTGCCAACACCAACAAGGAAGGCACAGACACGGCTATCTTCTTCGGCTTGTCCGGTACGGGAAAAACAACGCTTTCCACCGACCCGAAACGGTTGCTTATCGGCGACGACGAACACGGCTGGGACGATGAGGGCGTGTTCAACTACGAAGGCGGTTGCTATGCAAAGGTGATCAACCTCGACAAAGAAAGCGAGCCGGATATCTACAACGCAATCAAGCGCGACGCGCTTCTTGAAAACGTTACGGTCGACGCCAATGGCAAAATCGATTTCGCCGACAAGAGCGTTACGGAAAACACGCGCGTTTCCTATCCGATCTACCATATCAACAATATCGTTAAGCCGGTATCGAAAGGCCCGCATGCTCATCAAGTGATCTTCCTTTCGGCAGATGCGTTTGGCGTGCTTCCTCCGGTTTCGATTCTTACTCCGGAACAAACGAAATACTACTTCCTTTCCGGATTTACGGCTAAATTGGCAGGAACGGAACGTGGCATCACAGAGCCGACTCCGACGTTCTCTGCATGCTTTGGAGCTGCTTTCTTGAGCTTGCATCCGACAAAATATGCGGAAGAACTCGTGAAGAGAATGGAAAAAGTCGGTGCAAAGGCATATTTGGTCAACACCGGTTGGAACGGAACGGGCAAACGTATTTCGATTCGCGACACGCGTGGCATCATCGATGCTATTCTCGACGGATCGATCGACAAAGCTCCGACAAAAACAATTCCGTACTTCGACTTCGTTGTGCCGACAGAATTGCCGGGCGTAGATCCTAACATCCTTGATCCGCGCGACACGTATGCCGATGCAAAAGTTTGGGACGAAAAAGCGAAAGATCTTGCAGGACGTTTCATCAAGAACTTCGCGAAATTCGAAGGCAATGCCGCAGGAAAAGCTCTTGTGGCTGCCGGACCGAAACTTTAATCGGACGAAAAAAGTAAGAGTATCATAGTAAATACAGTTGGGAGAAGGCTTCACAAGCAATGCCGCTTGTGGAGCCTTTTCTGTATTGTCTCGTTCAAAATTTCATTATCTTTGTATGCTATTCCATTTATGCAAAGGGTGTTGTTCCCTTTAAATAAAAAATGACCTTGGCGATGAGGCAGAATTTATTTCATAAGATTTTGACGAAAGCTTTAATGTGCTTGTCATTGGTGTTGTGTGCTTGCGGGGAATCCGACAAGCCGCCGCTCGTATTTATTGGCGACTCCCAAATTGCGAGGTGGGATGTCGAAAGTTATTTTCCCATGGCAGAGACTCGCAACCACGGACTGAGCGGGAGCGGCGTGCAATGGTTGGAAGAAAACGCCAATATTGCTGCGGGCGAACCGATTGTCATCCTTTCGGGAACAAACGACTTGGCTCACATGCAAGAAGATGAATTAGATGCGTATATCGACCGTTATCTGAACGCAGTGTGCAGCTTGGGAGAGGGACGGCTAATCATCATATCCGTTTTGCCGAGAAGTACGGAACTTGACCCTTCGGGCAAGACTAATGCTTTGGTTTCGGAATTTAACGCAAAGATAAAAGAAAGAGTGCAAGAAATCGAGCGGGTATCGTATTGCGATGTTTTTGATGATTTCGCGACCGATGGCCGTCTAAACATGAACTTTTCTTTTGATGGGCTTCATCCGAATCAATATGGTTATGAAATTCTGGCGGAAAAAGTGAAAGAATTATTATGAGAAAAGTGTTCATATTGCTGGTTGCGGCATTGGCGAGCCAAACCGTTTGTTCTCAAATCTATGTAGGGTTGAGGGATACGAAATATGCCTATGCCGGCTATCAGTGGGATTCGAATTGGCATGTGCAGCTTAATCATAGTGTTTTTATCGAGCATCTTAAACATCAATATGTCAGTGGGCAGGGTGGATACGAGTGGCAAGGGAACGGCTTCGAGTTGCAAGGCGATGTTTATTTCGGGACGACGTATTGTGGCAGTTTCTACGACTTTGGTATCAATGTTGGCGGACTTTATGGTCCAGTGAAATGGTTGGGCCTTCGGGCAAAGTTAAATGCGCGATATGATTCGGGATTCAAATACAAAACGTGTTACTTGTTAGGGGCTGATTTCAATGTCACCAACCAGTTCTCACTATTGGCACAATACACCACCATTCCTGAATACAGGATGTCGGAACGGCGAGTTAAAGCCGGATTGCGCTTCAAGGTGAAGAACTTGCAAGTTTGCCCGATGTTGTCGATTCCGGTAGAAGGAGATGCAAGCACCGTGAGGGTATTGATAGGGTTTAGATACGATTTCATGCTCGGTGCAAGAAAAGGCGGTGAATAGACTTGGTGGATAATATAGGATGCGTTTCGGCAAAACAATTTCAAACAAGTTTGATTGTTTTGCGCTCAATTTTCGCCATATTTAAATAATATAGGATGCGTTTCGGCAAAAGAAAAAACGAATAAATTCTTTTTCTTTTGCACTCAACTTTCACTATATTTGTTATAATCTGATGTGATTAATTTTAATATACAAATTTCAATGGGAGCATTACTGATAAAACGATATATATGGCTGATAAATTTGCTGAACCGATATTCAGAGCAAGGCCTTACCCTCAAAGCAATCAATTCAGAATGGGAAAGAAGCACGTATTATAAAGATTTTGGAGAACGGAACATTTCACGAGAAACGCTTCGTAATCATTGCATGGCAATTTCAGACATATGGGGTATTGACATTGTGTGTATACGTTCCGGAGCCAATAGTTATTATAGGATAAACACAGATAAAAAAGATATTTTTGACCAAAGTATGAAGTGGTTGCTGAGCAGCATGGCAACTGAAGAATTAATTGCTGTCAGTAAAGAGATTCCCAACAAGATACTATTGGAGAAACCGAATGCAGGTTCAAAATATTTAAGCGTTATTGCAACTGCATTAAGAGATAATATTGTCTTGAATATAGAATATCAGTCGTTTCATGTCGACAGCGTGAATCAAACCGATTTATTGGTTGAACCACTGTGTCTCAAGATGTTCAAACGCCGGTGGTACATGCTTTGCAGACGTTTCTCAGGCAAGGCTTTTCGCATTTACGCTTTGGACAGACTTCATAAAATCGAACTTACACCTGAACATTTCACATACTCCGAAAATTTTTCACCACAGGACTATTTTGCCCCATATTATGGTATCTCAACCGATGGATATGCAAAACAATGTCGTGTCCTTTTAAAGGCATATCGGGAACTTCCAAAATATCTTATCTCACAACCGCTGCATCATAGTCAGAGAATAAAAGAATCAACTCCGGAATATACCGTTTTCGAGTATTGGATTATCCCTGCATTTGATTTTGTGCAGGAAATACTACTACATTCCGAACAACTTGAAGTTTTGGAGCCTGAACCACTTAGGCAGTTTGTTAAAGATAAAATAGAACGGATTGCAGACCTGTATAGGTAGAAGTGAACTGAAAAATCGTCAAATTATTCGTGTATGAGAAATGGTTTTTCTCATACACGCCGTAGTTTTGCCATCGTAAAACAAATAAGAGATACTTTAAACACATAACAATTATGAATATCGTATATCTGCATGGCCTGTCATCAAGCGGCCAGTCTAACACAGCCAATAAACTAAGAGCGTTGTTTCCGGATGACAATATCATCGCTCCTGATCTTTCTGTCAATCCAAATGAAGCATTGAATCTAATAACAGACATTTTACAAAAGTTGTCTGTTGATGATACCATTGTAATCGGTTCGTCAATGGGAGCTATGTTTGCACATCAGCAAGCTCCGTTTCGCAGACTACTGATAAATCCGGCATTTCATGTATCTGAAATGCTTCAGGATAATTTAGGAAAAACGCTTCCGTTTTACTCGCAACGACAGGATGGAATCAGGGAATTTACAGTTACGGAGGAATTGTGTTTGCTTTATAAACAAGTGGAAGAAGAACAATTCAAATATGGACCAGATTCTGAATGGCAGGATGTTGTCGGCATTTTCGGTTTACAGGACAATGTGGTCGACTGTAAAGATGAGTTTACAGAGTATTATTCTATCTATCATGAATTTGCCGGAGGGCATAGATTGACTGATACAGACATTGAAACAATCCTGAAACCGATAATTTGTTGGATGAAGAATTCTGTTTGTCCCGAGCTTATACCTATTGCATTTGAATGTATTGAACCCGGTGACACTGCTTCTATTATATCTGATTCTAAGTATTCAAACATACTGGATTTGGAGTGTTTTAAAATATTTGACAAAGGGATTGGCAGGAAATGGTTTGATGAGATTTATCAAAAATATGAGGGCAAAAAAATGTACGAACAGTGGCAATTTCACTTAACATTTCCGGAACTTCCAAATGGCGAATCTGAAGATAGTGTACAATTGGTCTTAGGAAGTCGCTACAGCGGTCATCTGAGTGTTGAAGTCTACGGAGAAAACGGAGTCCAGGTATTTGATCCCAGCAAATTCTATATTGACGGTCTGGAAATGCACTACTTATGATTAAATGATTATTACATACAAGGAAACAATCCCTAAGGTGTTGTAAGACAAAAATACTTATGTTATATTTGTATTGTAGTTCAGAAAATGAACTGACTTACATATTAGATGAAAGTGTTTTTGCACTATCCTTCTTAGAAAATCTGGCAATTTTCAATGAAAACAAGGATAACGCAAACGCCTGTCATCTGTATCTGTTAGCGTGTATACAATGCGCTTTCGATATGGGTGTGGGGATTGTTTTCGTTTATTTGTTTTCAGGTTTGCCAGAACCTTCTAAGAGATAGACGAAAAAGCTCCCCACTTTTCTTTTAAGAAATTATCGGCCGGTATTGGAGCATACCGCGAACACTAATTACTATGGATTATGGAAAAAATAATGAATGCTTTCAAAAGAGAATTAGGAAAGAGTCTGCCATTTTTATCCCCACGCCTTGATGGCATTCGCGAATTTGCCGTAACAAAAGAATTGTACTCTCTTTATGAACAAATGGATTCAAAACAATTTGATTTTGAACGATCTGATTATAACCATCATGCCACAAAATATGTAATAGGTTTATTCGGCTTGCAAGACAATATTGTCAATTGCAAAGATGAGTTTATTAATAATTTTGATATATCTAATTGCGCAGTCTACCATGAATATAACGGAGGGCATAGATTGGCCGATGCGGAGATTGAGAATGTATTGAAACCGGCAATCGATTGGATAAAAAATCCGAATCTAGCCCATTTTAGGCCTGTTGCATTTGAAGAATGATAAAACGGAATCCAAGTATATGATTACAGGGAAGAAATACGAATTAACAGAAGAGACAATCACTCTGTTCAAAGATTATATGTTACACCGCATAAAGGCGTTGCGTGACTTTGGCAGCATCAAAGCGGGTGACCTTGGCGGTTACATCGAAAAAGAAAGCAACCTGTCACACAACGGAGATGCGTGGCTTTACGAAGATGCAATGGTTTACGGCGACGCGCAAGTTTACGGTAATGCACGGGTCTATGGTGAAGCGCATGTTTACGGCGAAGCAAGGGTTTACGGCGGTGTAACGGTTCATGGTAATGCGCATGTTTGCGACAATGCAAAGGTTGACGACATTGCGCAGGTTTGTGGCGACGCAATGGTTTACGGCAATGCGGAAGTTAACGGTAATGTTGCGATTGGTGGCAACGTGTGGGTTAACGGCAATGCGCGGATTCAATCTCGTGATGATTTATGCACATTCGGTTATTTCGGTTCATCAAACTTTTACACTACAGCATTTAAGATTGAAGGCAGAGGAATCGGTGTTTGTGGGTATTTCGAAGGCACATTCGACGAGTTCCGCAACAAGGTTAAGAAACCCCACGGTATAAACGATTATGCGGTTGAAGACTACTTGATGATTGCCGACTTGATAGAAAACAAACTCTCAGGAAGATCGAAAAAGTAATGGAAGAGAATACAATAAGACGCTGTCACGCATTGGCGCATCATCGCTGTGCTCGTAGTATGGCAAAGATGTTTTTGTTATATTTACGACGCTGTTAATTAAATAAACTGTAGATTTTATTAAAACAACAAACAACTAATAAGCTAATCAAGTATGGAATACTCAAAAGAATTTAAAAATCTACTTAATGTAGGTTTGCCGGATGGTTATATTGGACATGGAAATCCTAATGCTAAAATACTTATTCTTGGGCAAGAGCCTGCCCTGCATAAAGATTCTGAACAATATTCTCTTGAAATTGCGAATAATAAACACCAATGGCAGATTCTGGTTGAAAATGGGAGCGGATACGAAAGTATCAATCCGGCAGTAATTTCATTTGGCTCACCTCTTTGGCCGTGGGCAAATCAGCGTTTCATGGTTAGGAGTAAGACGAAAGATGGAAAAATAAAAGGGAAAGAAGGTACTGCAAAAACTTGGTATAATTACCAGAAATTGGTATATCGTATTCTGAATAAAGAAACTATGCATGGTGGAATTTTGGATTTCCATAAATTATCATTTCACACAGATATGAGTGCAGAAGCATCGAAAAAACATAATGAAGTAGAATTTTCTAAAGCGAAGGAATCTGTAAGAAACCGTGCAGAGAAATTATTCTCAAAGCCGTTCTTTCGTAAATTTCCCATAGTAATTGCTCCAGTTGGGCACTTTCCTCGCGACAGTTATAACGATTCTTATTTTCATCGTGCTTTTGGCGTGAACTATTGTCCTAATGAAAGTGAAGATTGGATTAATATTAATGTCAGAGAAGATTCAGAGTATCCTCAACTCCTTATTCATTGTAAGCAAATAGCATATGCATCGAACCATTATCTTGACAGGATTGCTGAAATTGCGAGTACATTTGTTAAGGAACACGGTATTCAACTTATCCCAGAAGCGAACATCTAATATGACAAATACTTCAAACATACTGGATTTTGAAGACAATGGATGTGCTGTCATTGAAATCCCTCAAATTCAACATGATTATTCCCTAATGCTTAATCATTGGCAGGATATTAAGTTTCAGTTGGAAGAAATTGAGAAAGACTTGTTATGTTGCGATACGGAAGGGCGACGATGCTTTTTAGAAAAAGCAAGAAAGCTTTTATTGGAATACCGGGAAAAATCAGAAGAGTTTGGGGAGTTTGAATTCGAGGAAAACGAGATTGATGAGGTAGAATTGAAACTGTCAAAATCAAATATCCATTTAGATGTTAAATGTGATGAAGATGAAGTTTATCTGTGTGTCTATCATTTCCGATTAAAACATTCTTTAGCGTGGTATCTCATGAATCGTCTTGATCATGAAATTGCGATGATGGATAGGCAAATCGAAAAAACATCCGGACTATTGAAGATTTGCGATAGTAACGACAATTTCGACAAAGCAATCACTATAATCAGAGAATCCAATTGTTTACTGACAAGTCGGAACGGATTAATGAAAGAGTTCCAGTTGTCAGAGATTCAAGCGGAACATATTTTATCCACGACATTAAGGGAACTGACAGCCATAACGACGGATAGTGTATTACGAGATTTAGATTTCTATGCCTCCGTTACATCGTTACTGAGAGATTTAAAAGAATGATGTACAGTTTCTACATTATTTTTTCAAGTTGAAAAAGGCAACGGATAGGCAGCGATTTGTTTTCTTAACCCTTCCAAAAAATGGCAGATATGCCCCAATGACGGATACGGAATACAACCACACATCCTCTTTCATTTCCAACAGCTCACATTATTCCTCCGAAGTCTATCCGTATGTAGTCAACTTTCACTATATTTGCAAAAGATACAAAACCTAACGATATGAAAAATCTGTTAAAATTGAAAGTTGCCATGTTGGCAATGGTTGCTGGCTTGGGATTGTGGAGCTGCTCGTCCGACGAGGGCAAAGTGCAATATGTTCCTGTAAAACTCGATGGAGAGGACAAATGGAGCATTCTCGACACGAAATCGGGTGAGATCGTATGCGAAAACGATTTCGACAATATGCCTTCCATGGTCAAGGACGGCCTTTTCGTGGTGCAAAACAAACGAGGCGACTATGAAATGTACGATGTCGGCGATTCCAAAAACGCCGTGAGCAAAGGGAAATATTCACAATTGGGGTTGTTTAATGGCGATGTGACGTTTGCCGTGAAATCGGGAAAGGGCATTGTCGTCATCAACAAGGATTTCGAAGAAGTGAAAAAATTGTCGGACAAGATCACGCAAACGATCAATTATACCGAGGGGCTTGCCGCTTTTTGCAAAAATGGGAAATGGGGCTATTTGGATGAAAAAGGCGAAGAAGCCATTTCGGCGAAGTACGATGCTGTGACAATTTTCCAGGAAGGATTGGCATTCGCGCAAAAAGGCGACCGCATTACGCTCATCGACAAAAAAGGCGAAACAATCAAATCGTTTTCCTCCGAAAAATATGAACTCGCAGGGTCGCTTTACAACGAGGGTTACTGTCCGATGATGAAAGGCGACAAGGTGGTGTTTCTTGACAAAAAAGGCGAAGAATCGTCCGATTTTTCCAATTCGAAAATGGAACGCGGTTATTGCTACGGCGTGAACGACGGCAAAACAATCTATACCGACGGTGACGAATTTGGCATTGTCGACAAAAGCGGAGAAATAGTCCTTCGCGCGAAATACGAGAATCTCACCTATGCGTCGCCCGACCGCTACATAGCCGAGGATTCCGATGGAAAATGGGGCGTTATCACGGCCGAAGGGGAAGAAATAATTCCGTTCGACTACGCCTCTATCGTGCAAATGTCCACCGACAAGTCGCATTATTTCGCATTTGAGGACAGCGATTGGATATTGATTGACGAAAAAGGCGAACAAGTGGGCACGGAGGAATTTTCCGATTTTAATCCGCGCACCGAAGCAATCGACCAATTTTATAGCGAAGCCAACCAAGACGATGAAATGGACTATTCTGTAGATGCTCCTGCCTACTATGAGCCGGCCAATGATTCTGTGGCTGTTGAGGAACCTATCTACGATTATGAATCTGATTATGATTATGAATATTAGGGAGTAGTAGGTGTGTATCCCTTAACACTATAAAAAGCGTGTCACGATTGCGTGGCGCGCTTTTTCTGTAAGAATAGGGAAGATTATCAAGTTCGTAAAGCCGCAAGTGAAAAAATGCGGCATTAACCCTTTGTGTGAAATTTTCAGACATGTTGGAAAATAGACGCGACTAAACAATGAGGAAATGGTGTGTTGTTCAATAAAATTTATTGCTTTTGAGCAGATTAAGAACTAAAAGGAAGAATAATGATGGGCAAGGATATTGTCACGTTCAGTGAAGTAGAGAAAGCAGTCTTTGAGCTCCGCGAACAGAAAGTTATATTGGATAGTGACGTGGCAAAGCTCTACAATGTAGAGACCATGCGTGTAAATGAAGCAGTAAAAAAACAATCCTGACAAATTTCCCCAAGGATATATATTTGAACTTACCAAAGAGGAGAAAGCGGAGGTTATCGAAATTTTCGATAACCCTAAATTGAAGTATTCGCCAACATTGCCCAAAGCATTTACAGAGAAAGGCTTGTATATGCTTGCTACCATTCTGAAAAGTCCGAAGGCAACACAAACTACGATCGCTATTGTAGAGACGTTTGCCAAAATTCGAGAATTGTCGCATACAGTGGCGGAGATGTCCAATACCAAAGATCAGTTCAAACAAAAGAGCCTCATGCAACATGGCGGTGAAATTTTGTCTGATTTGTTGGACGATGAAATGGAGGTTAGCGATTCAGAAACCACTATTGAGCTAAACTTTGCCGTGTTGAAACTCAAACATACCGTGAAACGGAAAAACAAAGAATAAACCTTTTTGCGTTTTTTTGGTGTAGCCTACTCTCCTATGGAGAGAAGCGATTCTTTGTTGCATTCTTTCAAGTACCATAACTTATAAACTTTGAAGCAGGGCAACTATGTTCCTCGACTTCTCCACTTGCAGCATTTCCATATCCGTGCTCCGCACGTGAACAGAGGAAAACATTGCGTGTTTGTCCACTTCACAGTTTGTTCACTTTTCCCGATTTCACTGCTCCCAGCCATAGTTCGTTACCGGCCAATATGTCCTTCTGTGTCGCCGTGTTGGTGGCGATAGGGGAGAGACTCGCCGGCTTGTCGAAGCGGTACGCAAGCGGCTTTTCTGCGAGTTTTTTGTTCTTATAAATCGGGGAAAAGCGACGGCTCGTTGTCGAGCAATCGGAACGAGCGCCGATGGTAGGGCGTCGCTCCGTAGCGGGCAATGGCTTCGCGGTGGGCCTTGGTGGGGTAGCCTTTGTTGATGTTCCAGCCGTATTGGGGATATTCCTGATGTATTTTTGCCATAAATTCGTCGCGATGAGTTTTGGCGAGAATCGACGCTGCGGCAATCGTCATCATTTTTGCGTCGCCCTTGACAATGCAAGTGTGGCTGATTCTTTGATATGGGCGGAATCGGTTGCCGTCGATGAGTAAATGTTGGGGGCGAATGGAAAGAGCGTCGATGGCGCGGTGCATCGCGAGAATGGAAGCGTTGAGAATGTTGATGGAGTCGATTTCCTCTTGCGTGGCAATGCCGACGGCCCACGAAGCGGCTTCGCGTTCGATGGTGTCGCGCAGCGAGTCGCGTTGGTGTTCGCTAAGGCGTTTGGAATCGTTCAGCAGCTCGTTTTCATATCCGTCGGGGAATATCACGGCTGCGGCAAATACCGGTCCGGCCAAGCAGCCTCTTCCGGCTTCGTCGCATCCGGCCTCTATGCGTCCGGCTTCGAGATAAGGGAGCAGCATTGCAGGCAGGTTATTTATGACGCTTGATGATGAAGTCGAAAAGCGCAAGGAATGCCGATTTGGCTTCGCTGTCGTCGTATTCGGAAAGAATGGCCGTCGCCTCGTTTTGCAATTTTTCCATTGAGCGGTAGGCGTAGTCGATGCCGCCTTCGCGTTTCGCAAATTCGATAAGCGTCTCTATTTGTTCTGTGGAAAGCACGTCTGACGTCGTGAGCATTTGTCGCATTTCGTCGCGTTGCGTTGCGTCGGGCTTGGACAAGGCGTAGATGAGCGGAAGCGTCACTTTTCCTTCCCGCAGGTCGTTGCCGGTGGGTTTCCCTATCGTATTGTCGCGGAAATAGTCGAATGTGTCGTCTTTGATTTGGAAGCACAATCCAAGCAATTCGATAAACCGAGCAAGATTGTCGATGTCGTGCTCGTTGGCTCCGACGGCATAGCCGGCGATTTGCACGCAGCTGCGGAATAGCGATGCCGTTTTTTTCCGGATTATTTCGTAGTATGTCTTTTCATCGATCGTGTGGCGGTTGGCAATGTCGATTTGGTCGAGTTCGCCGGTGGAGAGTTCCTTTCCCAATTCCGATAAAATCCGAACAACGCGGAAATCGTTTGTTTTGGCGGCGCAGGCAAGCGCGTTGCTTACGAAAAAGTCGCCTACGAGCACGGCGATATGGTTGTCCCAAATGCTGTTGATTGTGTCGCGGCCGCGTCGTTTTTTCGTTTCGTCGATCACATCGTCGTGGATCAGCGAAGCATTGTGGAGCAATTCGACGGCGGCTGCTCCGTGGAGCACGTATTCGGAAACCTTTCCGGCCAAGAATTTTGCGCTGAGGATAACGATGATGGGGCGAATCTGTTTGCCTTTCGTTTGCAAATAAGAGTCGACTATTTGTTCAAGCAAGGGACTGTTGCTTTTAAGTGATTGCTTGATGATTGATTCAAGTCTCGATAAATCGGGCGCGATGAGGGTTTTTATTTCGTCAAAATTCGTCATAAAACGATTTTTAAGGCACAAAAGTAATCATTTATTCCGCGTTTGTTGTAATTTCACAGTTGATTATTCGGCCGCATAAGATTTTTTTAGATTTTTCATGCAATTTCGAATGCGCACAGAGAAAAAACGCTAATGATGGAAGAGAAGAAATTATTTTTGCTTGATGCTTATGCTTTGATTTTTCGTGCTTACCATGCCATGAAAAATTCACCCCGCATCACATCCGACGGGATGAACACGTCGGCTATTTTCGGTTTTGTCAATACGCTTGAAGAGGTGCTGCGCAAAGAGGCGCCAACGCATATTGCCGTTTGCTTTGATCCGGCGGGGAAGACGTTTCGCCACGAGATGTTTCCGGACTACAAGGCAGGACGCGAAGCCACTCCGGAGGACATTAAAATAGCGATACCCTACATCAAAGACATTATTCGCGCTTATGGCATTCCGGTTGTGGAAGTGGATGGCTTTGAGGCCGACGACGTGATTGGCACATTGGCCGTGAAAGGGCAGCGCGCGGGATTCCACACCTATATCATGTCGCCCGACAAAGATTTGAGCCAATTGGTTGGCGGATTGGTCAGGATTTATCGTCCGGGCTACAAAGGACAACCGCCGGAAGTGCGCGGCGAAAAAGAAGTGTGCGTGGTGTTTGGCATCAATCGCCCTTCGCAAGTGATCGACATGCTGGCCTTGATGGGAGACAAAGTGGATAATATCACCGGATGCCCCGGTGTCGGCGAAAAGACAGCTTCCAAATTGATTTTGGAATTTGATTCGGTGGAAAATGTCATAGCCAACACTGACCGATTGAAAGGCGCTTTGAAGGAAAAAATCGAAACGCATGTAGATGATATTCTTTTTTCCAAGAAATTGGCCACGATACGCACGGACGCGCCGGTCGAATTGGACGAAGAGGCTTTCGCCCGCCATCCGATCGATGCGGAATTGATGCGACGCATTTTCGAACGTTTGGAATTTCGCACATTGCTGTCGCGTGTGCTTGGCAGCAAGCAAACAGTTTCGCCGCCTGCCCCGAAAAGCACGGAGACAGATGCAGAACTTTGGCAGGGCACACTGTTTGGCGAGGATTCCGAAGCGAAACCGCCTGTTGCGGAAGCCGACGGGAAATACTCATTGGTGGCAGAGCCGGATGTCGAATCGGTGGCAAACGGTTTGTCGTCTGCAAAGCGGTTGGGATTGCATTTCTTGTTGACGGCCGGCGAACCGATGTGCGCGTCGGTTGCCGGAGTGGCAATCGCCACGTCGGCCGATGAGGCATATTATTTCCCGATTCCTAAGAATTCGCGGGAAAAAACGATGACGGCGTTGCGGCGATTGTTGGAATCCACGGTTACGGAGAAGGTCGGGACGGATTTGAAGCGGGCGATGATTGCGTTGCGAGTGCGCGACGGCGTCGGATTGCCGGCTCCGTATTACGACAACGGAATCGCGCATTATTTGCTACAACCCGAGACAAGCCACTCGTTGGAGAGAATGACGGAAACGGTTTTGCACGAAATGTTGCCCGAATACCCGATGCCCGAAGGCGTCAAGCCGGCCAAATTCGACATTGCTTCCGATTTGCGTCCCGAGGAAATTTGCAGGGCGGCTTGTGCGCGGGCTTGCGCGAATTTGCGGCTGCGCTTGGCGTTCGACGAACGTTTGGCGGCAGAAGGCATGGCACATTTGCTTTCAGACATCGAGCTGCCGTTGGTGGAAGTGCTTGCCGACATGGAAATGACGGGCGTCAGAATCGATGTCGGGGCGTTGAAGAATTATTCGGCAGTTTTGACGCAGCGGATGAATGAAATCGAAAAAGAATGCATCGAGCTTGCCGGAGTGGCTTTCAATGTGGCTTCGCCGGCGCAAGTCGGAGAAATATTGTTCGACCGTTTGCATATCGATGCCAAGGCAAAGAAAACGCGCACAGGGCAATACTCGACTACGGAAGAAGTGCTCGAGAAACTTGCCGGACGCCATCCGATCGTTGTGAAAATATTGGAATTCAGGAAATTGAAGAAGTTGCTGTCGACTTATGTCGATGCGTTGCCGGAATTGATTAATCCCCAAACGGGAAAAATCCACACGACATTCAATCAGACGGTGACGGCAACGGGACGTTTGTCGTCGACGAATCCCAATTTGCAGAACATCCCGATTCGCAACGACGACGGGCGTGAAATCCGGAAGGCGTTTATTCCCGACGACGGGCATGTGTTTTTTTCAGCCGATTATTCACAAATCGAATTGCGCATTGTCGCGAATGTGAGCGGAGACGAGGCGATGGTCGAAGCGTTTTTGGACGGAGAGGACATCCATCGCGCGACAGCGGCCAAGATTTTCCATGAAAACATTTCAGATGTGACGGCCGACCAGCGGCGGAAAGCGAAAACGGCCAATTTCGGCATGATTTACGGCATCTCTGCTTTCGGTCTGTCGGAGCGGTTGCAAATACCTCGAAACGAAGCAAAAAGCATCATCGAAGGCTATTTCCATACTTTTCCCGGGGTGAAAACATTTATGGAAGAAAGCATCGAGAAATCGCGGCAGCAAGGCTATGTGACCACCTTGTTCGGTCGCCGGCGCATGCTTCCCGACATTAATTCGCGGAATGCGATTGTGCGCGGATATGCGGAACGCAACGCGATCAACGCACCGATACAGGGCACTGCTGCCGACATCATCAAGATTGCGATGGTGCGCATTTTCCGGCGTTTCAGGGAAGAGGGCATCGCATCGAAGATGATTTTGCAGGTTCACGACGAATTGAATTTCGACGTTTTGCCGGAAGAACTCGCTCGCGTGTCGCAGATTGTGAAAGAGGAAATGGAAAATGCATATCGCGGCAGAGTGCCTTTGGTGGCCGATTGCGGCACGGGCGGCAATTGGCTCGAAGCTCACTGACGTTTCAGCGACGGATGCAAATATTGTCCTTTTTCGAATGGCGCATACCGTCCGCATGAGATCGCATGGGCGGGGCAATGGTGGTAGCAGGCAAGGCATCCGATGCAGCGTGCATGCCATTGCGGGCGGCCGTCGGTCATGCTGATGTTGCCTGTCGGGCAGGTGCCGGCGCATATTTTGCAAGCGACACACATTTCTTGATGGAATGAAAGAATTTTTTCGCGTGCCAAGAAGCGCAAGAAAAAAGGGCGGATGATTCGCGTTTTCAAGAATGCGAATTTGCCGTGGAAAGAGAAATCGCCGACGGATTTGGCGCAAATTTTATCGATGATGCCTTGAATGACAGTTGGCGCATTTTCCAATTTGCGTGTTGCCGTTTGCGTGTCGTCAACGTCGAATCCCGGAAGGCAGACATAGGTGTTTGGCATGGCAACGGAGAAAGCAGCGTCGCCATGCAGCCCTGCGCCTTTGACGGCACGACGCCACAGCCGTGCAGTTTCTCCGACATCGTCGCCGCAAGTGCAGATCATGTAGCAATAATTATTGTCGTCGTAGCCGGGAAATCGCAGCGACGACAAGATTCGGTCCAAACCTTTGGGCAAGCCCCATGCATGGATGGGAAATATGAATCCTATCCGTTCGCCTTTGGCAAGGGGAAACGAAGTCCTTTCCGCTTGCGATTGGTAGAATATGCGCAAGTCGACAAGCCGTTTCTCGCCGAGCAGGGAGGCTGCGGTTTGCGCGACGAAGCGGCTGTTGCCGGTGGCGGAGAAGTAGAATATCATGTTCAGTGGATGGTGACAAGCGTTGCGCCGAAACCATATTCGCGAAACGAGGCGTCTTGGGCTTCGCAACTGCGGTATTTGCGTTTAAGTTCGTCGAGAATCGCTTTTCTCAGCACGCCTTCTCCTTTGCCGTGGATAAAAACGATTTTTTGTCCTTTCCGATGGATGTTTTCGTTCATGACTCGGCGAAATTCTCCAAGTTGCACTTCGATGATTTCGCCATTTGTCAGCCCCGCCGTCGTGTCGAGCAATGCATTGGTGTGCAAATCTACTTCGACAATCTCTTTTGTTTCCGGTTTCGCTTTGTGTTTCGACACGGGGCGAACAGTGTCAAGCCGTTTTTTTGTTTGCATGGCTTGTTCGAGCGCGTTGGCATCGATTGGCGCTTGCCGCTGCGGGAGGTCGTCTTTCACGATGTCGAAAGCGATGACGGGTTTTTCGAAATAGAGGTTCGGATGAAAGCAATGCAGTTTGTAGAATTTAGTCGCATCGAGGCGATATTCAACGCATGAGGGTGCCTTTGACGCGAAAGATTTTCCGCGTTTGAACGGCACGTATTGGACGGAGAAACGCGACATTTCCGCCAAGTCTTCGCGCGACAATTCGTCGACAAGCACTTGCGTGTTTGGTTCCACAAGCCCGTCGAAGCGGCACGCCCATAGCCCGTTTCCGCCGGTAGTGGCATAAACGGCATAGAGATAGTAATTGCTGTCGTTGACCAAATATGCGCTAATGGGGGAAGTGCTGAAATTCCGGATGTCGTCGGGCTCGTAGGCCAAAACGATGTTAAGCACGTTGCCTTCCGGCGTCTCGGCTATTTTGATGTCGTCGGATGATTGGTCGGGCATTCTCGCCGGCTGTTCCTTTTTGACAGCCGGCGCTTCGTATTTGCTCGATTCGTTATTCCCGAATTTCTTTTTTGGCATAATGCCGCCGTCGGGATCGACAACGACACATTCTTTGACAAGCGTGGGCGTTTCGAAGCCGTCGCTGTCTTCCACGTAAGCGATATTGCCTTCTATTCTTGTCACTTTGCCGCCTCCCACGGCATTGAGGAAGCGCACGATGTCGCCTGCTTTCATAGCTCTAAATCCCCATTGAATATTTCATGCCATGGCAATCCTTGCTTGTTCAGCTCTGCCATGAATGGATCAGGGTCGAATTCTTCCACGTTCCAAACTCCGGGGCGTTTCCATAGTCCTTTGAGATACATCATTGCGCCGATCATGGCAGGAACGCCGGTCGTGTAGCTGACGGCTTGCATTCCGGTCTCTTCGTATGCAGCATGATGCGAGCAGTTGTTGTAGACGTAGTAGGTGGCCGGATCGCCGTTTTTGTCGATTCCGGCGATGCGGCATCCGATTGATGTTTCTCCGATATAATTTTTCCCGAGATCTTTCGGGTTGGGCAGCACGGCTTTCAAGAATTGTATCGGAACAATTTCCATGCCGTTGTAGTTGATGGGTTCGATGCTTGCCATGCCGATGTCTTGAATGACGCGAAGGTGGGTCAAATATTCTTGTCCGAAAGTCATCCAGAAGCGTGCGCGTTGGATTGTCGGATAGTTTTTCACGAGGCTTTCCAATTCTTCGTGATACATCAGGTATGATTCTTTCGGGCCGATATTCGGATAGTTGAGCGGCTTGTGGATCGACAGCGGGTCGGTTTCGAGCCATTGGCCGTTTTCATAATATTTCCCGCGTTGCGTGATTTCCCGAATGTTGATTTCCGGATTGAAGTTGGTGGCGAATGCTTTTCCGTGGTTGCCGGCATTGCAATCCACAATGTCTAATTGGCGGATTTCGGAAAAATGATGTTTTGCCGCGTAAGCGGTAAACACGCCTGTCACGCCCGGGTCGAATCCGCACCCGAGAATGGCTGTGATGCCGGCTTTTTCGAAACGGTCCTTGTAGGCCCATTGCCAGCTGTATTGGTATTTTGCTTCGTCGCGCGGTTCATAGTTGGCGGTATCCATATAGCTGATGCCGCATTCCAGACATGCGTCCATGATGGAAAGGTCTTGGTAGGGCAGTGCCAAATTGATAACGAGATCGGGACGGTGCTTTTTGAACAATGCCACCAATTGCGGCACATTGTCGGCATCTACTTCGTCGGTTGCGACATTGCTTTTCCCGATGGCTTTTGCCAACGCGTCGCATTTGCTTTTTGTGCGCGAAGCAATTATGATTTCGTTGAAAACGTCAGAGTTTTGAGCGCATTTGTGAGCCGCTACGGTAGCAACGCCTCCGGCTCCGATGATTAAAACTTTTGTCATTTTCCGATTTTGATATATGGTGAATGTATTTGTTAATTGCAAAAAGTTAAAGCATGTACATGCAGACGGTCATGTAGATCATCATGCCGATGATGTCGTTGGTGATGGTGATGAACGGGCCGGTTGCAATGGCAGGATCGATTTTCAGCTTTTCGAGCATCAACGGGACGAAAGTGCCGAATATGGCTGCAAACAATACAACTGAAAATAGCGATATGGACACGGCTATGGTGATTCTGAAATCCGGATGGAAACAGAACACGTTGTAGAGAAACACGAGCAGCGAAATGATGCTTGCATTGATGAGCGCAAGCCCAAGCTCTTTGAATATTTGCGTGAGCGAATGCTTTATGTCGAGCGAGCCGTTTGCCAAGCCTTGCACGACAATGGCCGACGATTGGATGCCGACATTCCCTCCCGTTCCGCCGATGAGCGGAATAAACAAAGCGATGGCAGGATTGTTGGCAAATCCGTGTTCGAAATTTCCCAAAATCCATGAATTCGACAATCCTCCGATCATTCCGATGAGCAGCCACGGAAGCCGTGCTTTGGTTTGGTCGATGAGTTTGTCGTTGGTTTCGACGTCGGTGGAAAGACCGGATGCCAATTGGTAGTCGCGTTCTGTTTGTTCGCGGGCTTCGTCCATCACGTCGTCGAAGGTGATGCGCCCCACGAGCCGTCCGATGGAATCGACAACCGGCATGACGGCCAAGTCATATTTTTCGAAGGCGATGACTACGTCGTCGAGCGGCTCGTCGGCTTTGACGGAATAAGGGTCGGGCTCCATGACGTGTTTGATTTTTGATGCGGACGGGTTTGTTATCAACGTTTTGAGCGGCAGGATTCCTTTTAGTTTCCGGTCGTTGTCGACAACGTAGATATAATAGATTTCATCCATGCCTTCGGCCTGTTCGCGCATTCTCTTGACACATTCCGGCATGCTCCAATTTTCGTCGACAACAATCATTTCCGTACCCATCAAACTGCCGGCAGTGTCTTCCGGATACTTCATCAAGTCGATGATGGAGCCGGCTTGCTCGACGTCGTCGACGTGGGAGAGCACTTCTTCTTGGTCTTCTTTGTCGAGTTCTTGGATAAGGTCGACGGCATCGTCGGTGTCGAGGTGCTCGACGAAGAGTTTCGCGATGTCTTTGTTCGGCATGTTTTCGAGCAAGCGGTGGCGGTCGTCTTCGTCAAGTTCCATCAACGTGTCGGCAGCTGTGTCGCTGTCCAAATGCGACACGACATATTCCGCCTCTTCGTCTTCCATGTTTTTGATGAGTTCGGCTATGTCGGCGGGATGAAGCTCTTTCAGCTCTTTCATCACGCTTTGCTCGTCGTTGGCCTCTATGTTTTTTCTGAGTTCGTCCAAAAACTCTTCTGAAAATTCTTTCATGCCGTTTCCTTGTTTAGAATGTTTGTCAGACGAATAAATTCATTCACGGATAGCTGTTCGGGGCGCCGGCTGAAAATCTCGTCGGCGAGTATTTCCGGATTGTCGGCAAACGAGCGCAAAGAGTTGCGCAGCATTTTTCGCCGTTGCCCGAATGCCGTTTTGACGACGTTGCGAAACATTCGCTCGTCGCAACCAAGTTCGGTTGTGCTGTTGCGCCGCAGCCTGATTACGCCGGATTTTACTTTCGGAGGGGGATTGAACACATGTTCGTCGACAGTGAAAAGATATTCGATGTCGTACCATGCTTGCAAAAGCACCGATAGGATTCCGTACGTTTTCGATCCCGGAGGGGCTGCGATGCGTTCGGCAACTTCTTTTTGCAACATGCCGCTGCAACAGATGATTTTGTCGCGATGTTCAAGCACTTTGAAAAATATCTGCGATGAGATGTTGTACGGATAGTTGCCAATGACGCAAAACGGTTTGTCGTAGAGCTTGTCGAGGTCGAGCGCGAGAAAATCGGCTTCGATGATCCTGTCTTGCAGCGAAGGCCGGTTTCGTCGCAGAAATGCCACAGATTCGCGGTCGAGCTCGACGACGGTAAGGTCGTGGCCTTTCTTGGTTAAAAAATCGGTGAGCACGCCCATCCCCGGGCCTACTTCAAGCACGGGAGTGCCGATGTATGCATCGAGCGTGGCGGCGATGCGCTCTGCCACTGTCATGTCGGTCAGAAAATGCTGCCCGAGAAATTTTTTCGGCCTGACGTTCTGCATGTTGTCGGTTTTTTGGTTATGCTCTGTCGAATTTAACGGCAAAATTAAAAAAAAATGCCGGAACGACCGCGCCAAGATGGCAGAATGCGTGGGTCGTCGTGCATGGCGGATAAAATAATTTGCATTTTTTTATGGCAAAAAAGCAACGCGACGTTTTTAAAGGTTAAAATGCGGCATGGGTTTGAATTTTATTTGTAATTTCATCCCGTCAAACATAGAAATGAAGATTATGAAGAAATTTACGTGCGTCGGTGATATCGGCGATTTGAAAAAGGCAGTTGCCGAGGCGTTGGAAGTGAAATCGAACAGATTTGCTTATAAACATTTGGGTGAAAACAAAACATTACTCATGGTGTTTTTCAATTCTTCGCTTCGCACGCGTTTGAGCACGCAAAAAGCTGCGATGAATTTGGGAATGAACGTGATTGTCCTTGATGTGAATCAAGGCGCATGGAAATTGGAAACAGAGCGTGGCGTAGTCATGGATGGCGACAAGTCGGAGCATTTGTTGGAAGCGATACCGGTGATGGGGTGCTATTGCGATGTGATTGGAGTGCGTTCGTTCGCGCGGTTTGAAAGCAAAGAAGACGATTATTCGGAAAAAATCTTGGAGCAATTCATCCGCTATTCGGGCCGTCCGGTGTTTAGCATGGAAGCGGCTACGCGCCACCCGTTGCAAAGTTTTGCAGATTTGATTACAATTGAAGAATATAAGGCCAAGCAGCGTCCGAAAGTAGTGCTTACATGGGCGCCACATCCGAAAGCCTTGCCCCAAGCCGTGCCAAATTCGTTTGCCGAGTGGATGCGGGCGACGGATTATGATTTTGTCATCACGCATCCGCATGGATATGAATTGGCGCCGGAATTTACCGAAGGCGTGCAGATTGTTTACGATCAAGACGAGGCTTTGGCCGGTGCGGATTTCGTCTATGCGAAGAATTGGGCGGCTTATGCAGGCGACAGCTATGGCAAGATTCTCAGCAAAGACCGGTCGTGGACGATAACGAAGGAAAAAATGGCGCTGACCGACAATGCTTATTTCATGCATTGCTTGCCCGTGAGACGCAACATGATAGTCAGCGACGACGTGATAGAGGGGCCGCGCTCCATTGTCATTCCGGAGGCTGCGAATCGTGAGATTTCGGCGATGGTGGTGTTGAAAAGAATTTTGGAAACGTTATGATGAATGTGAAACGAGTTGTTATTGTTTTCCTGACGGCAGTCGCGGCCATGTCTGCTTCGGCATCCGATGTCGTGAAGCGTTGGGGCGATGGTGCTTTGGAATGGACAGACTTTGCCGGCGTCGCGGAAGGCAAGCCGGTGATGTCGGCTTTTAAAGGCAGGCTCGAATTTGACCATGGGGCAATCTCTCCGACGGGAGCCCCGACGGTGATAGCCGTAATGGACAAAGCAGAGTCGTATGCCGAACCGGCAGGACGGATTCCGCGCATGTTGCGTTATCACCGCTTGCAATTCGACATGCTTGAAATCGTATGCCGGCGTTTGCAGGCAGAGCTCGACGGCGGCATTTCCGGTTCGGAAGCGGATGCGCGGTTGGCATATTACCAACGGCTCTACGATGAACAAATGGCAGACTTGGCGCGGGCAACGGTCAACGGAAGCAATGAATTGCGAATGCGCGATTATGAGAATGCCGCGCGGGCGGCGCTTGCCGGCCATTCTGTCGCTTCTGTGTCGGATAGGCGCTCGGGCGATTTTTTTGTCGGATGGTTTGCCGGAACGGGCGCTTTGATTCCGACAGGTGAAATTGCCGATTTGCTCGACTATGCGTGGGTGTTTAATGCCGGATTCTATGGCGGATATCGCCGGTGGGTGCTCAAAGCCGATATTTCTTACGGGCAACCGAGTTTGAAAGACGTGTTTGCCGATCCGTTGAATCGCCCGTGGGGGGAAGGCCATCGCTATATGGCCACCAACCCGAACGCGCGGCAGCTTTCCGGAACTGTGTCGGTAGGGTTTCGGGTTGTCGATACGAAGCGATTTTCCATCGCGCCTCATATCGGCGGCGGATGGACGAATTACAGTTGGAATTTCGGGGATTTTGAATTTTTGCAGGAAGAAGACGAGTGGGTGATGGCTTCCCCGATGCGAAAAGAAACGTTTGGGAATTTCAATGTCATGTGCGGAATTGACTTTGATTGGCGATTCCATGCAACGGCAATCGACGGAAAGGGCTTGTTTGGCAACGGAAGGCGGCAATATGTGTCGTCGTTGCGGTTGACGCCCTATCTGATGCGGCAGGCATATTCTTCTCTTTCGCCGGAGCGAAAAGGGTTTCAAATAGGCATACATCTGACATATAGCGGATTTATGACCGGATTTTGACAAGATTTGGAACGTTGTGTTTTAAAGTCGCGCTTCTTCGATTGCCGGAGAAGCGCGATTTCGATTATTTTTTAACGAATTTTAAGGGGGGGGGGTAAAAATTTGTTTAACTTTGTAGAGACAAATTTGGTTCTTTGCTCAGGGACGACAGAATTAAATGTGTGTCATTTGAATGAAATACATTAAAACTAATATTATATGAAAAGAATTTTTGTAACATTTTGCGCGGCGATTGTGACGTTTGCTGCGGTATCGGCCGATTTGAATTTTGGAATCAAGCTTGGTGCGTCGGTTTCTTCTGTAAAAAATCAGGATGTGGAAGGTCCGGTTGATGCCTCTGAGTTCGACTCGCGGAGGCCTTTCCTCGATGATTATGTAGTGAATTTTGTGGGAGGCGTTGCCGCAAAAATCGATTTGTGGAAAGGATTTGGAATTGATCCGGAAGTGCTGTTCCAGCAGGTATCGGGAAAAATCGATTTTCGGTCCGTTTCTTCGCATAAGGAGTTTTCCAAAGCGAACTATCGGAGCTTTAATATTGCAATTCCGGTGTTGTTGCGCTACCGTTTAGATTTGCCCGGGCGGTTTTCCCCATTTGTAGGCACGGGGCCGGTTGTGTCGTTCCGGTTGCAAAACAGCTATTCTTATGCCATTGACCCTGCGTTGGTGCAATTTGATTGGCGTGTCGCCGCGGGTGTCATGATTAACAAGAAGACAGAGATTGCCTTGTCCTACAATATCGGATTAGGCAATTATGCCAAATATGCAGAGGATGTGATGCCCGATATTAGCAATCGGGTATCGTATTTGGGATTGACTGTCGGCTATCTATTTTGATGCTTATCGCAGCAAAAGCGAAGCGTCTCCGTAGCTGAGGAAGCGGAAATCGTGGGATAGCGCGTAGTCGTAGATTGCGCGCCAATTTCCATCGACAAATGCCGAAACGAGGAGGAGCAACGTGGATTGCGGTTGGTGGAAGTTGGTCACGATTCCGTCGACGAGGTGGAACTTATATCCCGGCGCAATGATGATTTGCGTGCTGCCGACAAGCCGGTCGAGGCGGTTGGCGTCCATGTAGGACGCGATGGCTTCCAATGCTTGGCGGGCAGTCAGGTTGTCGCCATGTTCGTAGGGCATCCATTGTGGCACGTGGAGAGCCGATTCCGGATTGTCGGGATTTTCGCGCAATGCCGCGCCGATATAGTAGAGGCTTTCCAATGTGCGCACAGACGTGGTTCCGACGGCGATGATTTTCCCTTTTGCGTCGATTAGCTCATCGATTAATTGGCGCGTCACGGAAATGAATTCTGTGTGCATTTCGTGTTCGCCGATGGTTTCAGACTTGACCGGCTGGAATGTCCCTGCGCCGACGTGGAGCGTCAATTCGCGTCGGGCGATGCCTTTTTTGTCGATGGCTGCAAGCGTTTTTTCCGTGAAGTGCAATCCTGCGGTCGGGGCGGCAACAGAGCCTTCGATGCGCGAATAGACAGTTTGATAGTCGACAGAATCGGATGGCTCGGTGTTGCGGTTGAGATAGGGAGGGATGGGAATTTCACCTGCCGCTTCGAGTATCGATGCAAACGTTGCGCCGGCAGCATCCCACGAAAAGCGGATGTTGAAGGCGTTGCCGTTTCGTCCTTCGCGTTCGGCATGGAGAAGCGTTTTTTGTCCGTCGACAATCAGCGGGAGCGAAAGCCTTCCCGCCTTCCAACGTTTGGAATTTCCGACGAAACACAGCCATTCGCATTCTCCCGTGGCTGCAAACGACAGCGCATAATCGGCAGGATTGAGCGGTTCGAGGCAAAATATTTCGATTGCCGCTCCTCCCTCCGGCTTGCGGAATCGCAGGCGGGCATTGATGACGCGCGTGTTGTTGTAGACAAGCATGGAGCGTTCCGGCAGCAAGTCGGCAATGTCGCTGAACACGTGTTGCGATATTTCACCTCCGCGATAAAGCAATAGTTTGCATTTGTCGCGCTCGGCGATCGGATGTTTCGCTATTTTTTCATCGGGGAGCGGATAGTCGAAATCTTCGATTCGGAGGTTGTAGACGTTTTTTGTCAATAACGAACGCACAACTTCCGGCAAATGGCGATGTTCGAGCTTGTGGATTTTTTGTGCAAGGCTTTCCGGCGTTTCGTCGGTCGCTACGTCGCATTTGAATTGCGCAATAATTTCTCCGCCGTCGATTTGGTCGGAGACGTAGTGCACTGTGATGCCGCTTTCTTTTTCTTCGGCATCGACAATGGCTTGGTGCACGTGCATGCCCCACATGCCTTTCCCTCCGAATTTCGGGAGAAGCGAGGGATGAAGGTTGATGATGCGCCGGTCGTAGGCATGGATGATTTTTGAATCGACAAACGAAAGGAAGCCGGCGAGTACAATCAAGTCGATGTCGCGGGATTGCAACGTGTCGATTATTTTATCGGGTTCGTCTTTCCATATTTGGCGGGGAAAGTAGATTGTTTCAATGCCGTATGGTTGCATCTTGGCGCACACCGGCGCGTTTTCGCGATCGTAGAGCAAGACTCGCACGGAGATGCAAGGGTCGTTTTCAAAATATCGGGCAAGATTCTCGGCGTTGGAGCCGTTTCCCGATGCTAATATGGCGATACGTTTCATTTTCATCAGAATTTTTGCATGTCGACAAGTCGCTTGTAGTAGCGATTGAGCGCGATTAGTTCGTCGTGCGTGCCACGCTCCACGATTTTCCCTTCGTGCATCACGCAGATTAAATCGGCGTTCTTTATCGTGGACAGTCGATGGGCGATGACAAGCGTCGTGCGATTCTCCATCAGCCGGTCGAGGGCTTCTTGGACGAGCCGTTCGCTTTCCGTGTCGAGCGCGGAAGTCGCTTCGTCGAGGATGAGCAAAGGCGGATTTTTCAAGATGGCGCGAGCGATGCTGATGCGTTGGCGTTGCCCGCCGGACAATCGGCATCCGCGGTCGCCGATGTTGGTGTCGTAGCCGTCTTCTGTTGCCATGATAAATTCATGGGCGTTGGCGATTTTTGCCGCTTCGACGACTTGTTCTTTCGTGGCGTTTGCCACGCCGAATGTGATGTTGTTGTAGAAGCTGTCGTTGAAAAGGATGGCTTCTTGATTGACGTTGCCCATAAGCGCGCGCAACTCTTTGACGCGCATGTCGCGGATGTCGACGCCGCCAATAGAAATTGAGCCGTCGGCCACATCGTAGAAACGCGGAAGCAAATCGGCAAGCGTCGATTTTCCGGAACCCGATTGGCCTACGAGTGCGACGGTTTTGCCATAGGGGATTTGGAGCGACACGTCGTCGATTACCCATTCCGAGCCGTAGCGGAATCTGACGTGGTTGTATTCGATGTCGAGGCGTCCGGAGGGCACATCTTTTGGCTCTTTGGGGTCTTTGATCGGATTTTCTGCGCTGAGAATCTTGTCGACACGTTCCATGGATGCCAATCCTTTTTGTATGGCATAGGCGGCTTTCGACAAGTCTTTGGCCGGATTGATGATGCTGTAGAAAATTACCATGTAGTAGATGAATGTCGGAGCGTCGATGATGTTGTTTCCGGAAAGAATGAGCGTGCCGCCAAACCATAGAACGATGGCGATTGTGAGCGTGCCGAGAAATTCGCTCATCGGATGGGCGAGCGATTGCCGGCGGTTGATGCGGTTGGAAGTTTTGTAGAATTGATGGTTTTCTCCATGAAACCTGTCGCTCATTTTATGTTCGGCATTAAACGCTTTGACGATGCGAAGCCCGCCGAGCGTTTCTTCGATAGTCGACATCAATGCTCCCCATTGTTGCTGTCCTACCAACGATGTGCGTTTCAGCCGCTTGCCGACGCGCCCCATGACCAATCCCGATGCAGGCAACAAGATGAGCACGAACAGCGTCAATTCCCAGCTGATGGCAATCATCATGGCAAGGCAAACGATAATCATGATGGGATTTTTGAACATCATGTCGAGCGAGGCCATGATGGAATTTTCTATTTCGGCCACGTCGCCCGACATGCGCGCCATGACATCGCCTTTCCTTTCGGAAGTGAAAAAGCCGATGGGGAGACGAATGATTTTGTCGTAGACGAAGTTTCGTATGTCGCGGACGATTCCCGAACGGATTGGAATCAAGAAATAGGAGCTTAGGAAGGTGGCTCCTGTTTTCAGTCCTGTCATGAACACAAGCGCGATGGCAAGAAATAGCAAAGTCAGGGATGGTCCAAACGACTGCTTGCAATAGTATGCGGCATAATAGAAATTGTTGATGGCCACGTCTTTCAGGGAGCCGTCGCTCCATTCCATGAAATGGTATGCGGTTCCTTTGTCGCCCATGAACAGCATTTCCAGAATCGGTATGATGAGCGCAAAAGAAAATAATGTCAAAATGGCAGCGAGAATGTTGAATAAAATATTGAGAATCAAATATTTCTTATATGGAGGCACAAAGCGTTTCAATATTTGGATGAAGTCGTTCATTTCTAAATTTAATTTAAAAGCGTTGCAAATATACGCACAAATACCCGTTTTGTCTATTTCGGGGTTGAAAATCAAAATCATTTGGCTACTTTTGAAGTGCTAAAAATTGGATATGAGTATCAAATACAGAGTGATTGTTTTAGGGATTCTGTTTGCGTTGCAAGCAGTGTCTTGGGCAGGAGAAGTGAAAGGCGTGCTGGTCGACGAATCGGACAAGTCGCCGCTGATTAGCGCGACAGTCCGGCTGTTGGCGCAACGCGACAGTTCTTTGGTCGAGGGCACTGTGAGCAATGCGGACGGAAAATTCCGAATTGGAGCAAGAAAAGGGAAATATTTGTTGGAAATTTCTTATGTCGGGTACGACACGCAAATAAAACCGGTGGAAATCAAGTCGCAAAACGCAACGGCCGACATGGGGACGATTGCCGTGAAGGCCAACAGCATATTGTTGGAAGAAACGGAAGTGGTCGGGATTCGCGCCGAAGTGAAAGTGATGCAAGACACTGTGGAATACAATGCGGATTCCTATAAGACACAGCCGAATGCCGTCGTGCAGGACTTGTTGAAGCGGTTGCCCGGAGTGGAAGTCGACAGCGAAGGGAAAATCACGGCGCAGGGCAAAGAAGTGTCGAAGATTTTGGTTGATGGCGAAGAATTTTTTTCGTCCGATGCGCAAGTGGCTTCCCGAAATATTCCCGTGAGCATGATCGACAAGTTGCAGGTGATCGACCGCAAGAGCGACCTTGCGCGGCTGACCGGAGTCGACGACGGAGAGGAAGAGACCGTAATCAACCTGACGGTGAAAAAGGGAATGAAACAGGGATGGTTTGGCAATGTGACGGCAGGATACGGCACCGACGACCGTTATAGCGGCAATTTCATGATCAATCGTTTCGTCGACAACAACCAATTCAGCATTGTCGGAGGCGCAAACAATATCAACGAGATGGCGTTTTCCATGCCGGGCGCAGGCCGTTTCCGCCGATTTGGCGGCATCGACGGCATCAACAATTCGCAAAGCATAGGCTTTAATTTTAATGTGGGCAACAAAGAGGTGTTTCGCGCCGGTGGCGACTTGATGTATTCCCATTCCGACCAACGCACGGAACAGAAAGCCAACAAGCAATATCTTTTCCCCGATTCCACATCGTATGAAAATTCGGCAAGCAATGCGCGCGACCGCAGCCACAACGTTGTCGGCAATTTTCGGTTGCGCTGGCAGGTAGACTCGCTAAACATCCTTGATTTCCGGCCTTCATTTCTTGTCAGTTTCAACGATTCGGAAAAGACAGAATCGAGCAATTTGGCTGCCGGCGACGCCAATCGCACGGCTGTCAACGAAACGTCGAACGTGCTTTCGGGTGATGGGACATCATACGACGTGGGAGGCGAATTGGTCTATAATCACCAGTTCAAGAGCCGGCCGGGGCGCTCGATTAGCACGCAATTGACCTACAAGTTCAGCAACACGAAGGAGGACGAATCGACTTATTCGGTGAACCGTTTTTTCCTTGTCCCTGATGAGGACGAAATACGCGACCAATATACCGACAATCATCAATGGACCAATCGTGCAGGGGTGCGGCTTACGTGGACTGAACCGCTCGGCGACATAAAAAAGGCGCGGTTTCTCACGTTTGCTTATCGAATGGATTATTACTTCAACAATGCCGATAAATTGGTCTATAACATCGATCGCGAATACAGCACGCAAAAGGCCATGGATTTGCTGGAACGCGAGTACGGCATCGTGACGAATCCGGTGGTTGCCAATGTGCTTGCCGAAGAGAGCGGCGTGCTCGACGAGGATCAGAGCAACCGTTTCCGCAACGACCAATTGACGCAATCGTTGCGGGTGGGATTCAAGCAGAATCGGGAGAATTACCGCCTTGATGCCGGCGTTTCTGTCAATCCGACGATGATGAAGAGCGAAAATTTGCTCAACAGCGCGAAAAGCATTCCGGAAAATTGGGTATGGAATTACGCGCCGTTTATGCGTTTTCGATATTCTTTTTCCAAAACAAGCAGTTTGGCGCTCGACTATCGGGGCAATTCTTCTTCGCCGACGATGTCGCAATTGCAGCCTGTGCCCGATTTGTCCGACCCGTTGAGGGTGGTGATCGGTAATCCGGAATTGCTACCGTCGTTCCGTCACCGGATTTCAGTCCGATACAACAATTTCAACCAAGAGCGTCAAAGCAGCATCATGGCGTTTGGCGGTGTCAATGTGACGCAAAACAGCATCGTTTCCCGTGTCGACTACGACGACAATACGGGCGGACAGACTACGACCTATGCCAATGTGAACGGCGTTTGGTCGGCCGACGGAATGATGATGTACACGTCGCCGATTGGCAACAAGGGGTGGCGCGTGACGAACAATGTGTTTGCACGCTATTCGCGCACAGTCGGTTATACCGACGGCCGCCTGAACGGCAGCGGCACGTTCATGGTGAGCGAAACGCCGAGCATCGCGTTTCGGACAGACGTAGTTGACGTGGAGCTGCGTCCTTACTACAATTTCCAGCAAACGCGAAATTCCATACAGCAAGGCAGCAATCGCGACGTGCATTCTTATGGCGCCACGTTCAATGCCAATTATTACACGCCCTTTGGTCTTTCTATCGGCACGGACTTTTCGTATGGATCGACAAGCGGCTATTCCGACGGCTACGATAACGACCAATGGCTGTGGAATGCGTCCGTGACCTATGAATTCTTAAAGTCGCGGCAGGCATCCGTGACGTTGAAGGCATACGACTTGTTGCAACAAAAGCAGAACATTTCGCGAAGCATATCGGCCAACTACATACAAGATAGGGAATTCAATGCCGTGACACGCTATTTCATGCTGTCGTTCTCCTATCGGTTCACATGCTTCGGGAAAGGGACAACGGAAAAAGATTTGAATTACGATGGTTTCGGTCCGGGCCATCCTCGGCCCGACGGACCGCCTCCTGCCGGAGGAAATCGTCGTGGCAGCGCTCCTCCGCCTCCGCCAAGGTTCTAATGCCTTGCGTGTTTTAATGCTTGCGGAACGTCAGGAATTTGTTGAAGATGAAATTGACTGCGCCGAAAGGGAAAAGCCCGATGAAATTGGCAAGGGATTCCTCAAACCCGACGCCTTCGACCAAAAGAAAGACGATGGCAAGTTGCACGACGTAGGCGCATCCGTAGGCTGTAAGAAATAAGAAAATCTGCCGGCGGATATGGCGGTCGTCGGAACGAAACACCCAAACGCGATTCCAATAGAAATTGTTTGCCAGAGCCAAAATGTAGGCGCAGCAGTTTGCCAGCAGGTAGTTCATCGCCAATATGTCGCATAGCAGCCATGCCGTTAGCATGATGATGACGAAATTGCTAAATCCGACGACGGCAAAGCGGAATATTTCTCCGGAATTTTTCATTTCGTCAGACGTTGGCGGGTGAAACAAGTGCTTGTTTGCTGAATTTTTTGAGTTGCACAATCAGCATGACAATGGCGATTGCGGAAGCAAGGAAGTCGGGAACCGGCATGCTTGTCCATACCCCGTTCAGCCCCATGAACAAGGGCAATAGCGCAAGCCCCGGAAGCAAAAACAGCAGTTGCCTCGACAGCGACAAAAATATGGCGATGGCGGCTTTCCCGATGGATTGGAAAAATTGGCATGTGATGATTTGCGCGCCGACAAATGGAAATGCCAACATGCTTATTTGCAGGGCGGTCGTGGTTCGCTCGGTGAGGATGTCGCTGTCGGTGAACATGCCTACAAATGTTTGTGGCGAAAATACGCAAATGACAAACCCGAATGTAGTGGCGATGCTTCCAAACAAAATGCCCAATCGGAGGGATTTTTTCACCCTGTCGATTTTTCTCGCGCCAAAATTGTAGCCGGTGATGGGTTGCATTCCTTGGGCGATTCCCATCACAATCATTACAAAAAGCATTTGCACGCGGTTAATGATGCCGAAAGCGCCGATGGAATAATCGTCGCCATGCGAAAGCAGTTGATAGTTGATAAAAATCACGATACAGCAGGCACACACATTCATGATGAACGGCGACATGCCTATGCTGAATATGTTTTTAACGATGCGTGCGCGAAGTTTCAAATAATTCCGATGGAAGCGGACGTAGCTGTTTTTGTCGCAAAAATGGTGCAGCACCCAAATCATGGCGGCAAATTGCGATAGCAGCGTGGCCATTGCCGCACCGCGGATGCCCCAGCCGAATACGAAAATGAAGATGGGCGCAAGCAAAATGTTGCAACCGACGGAAAGCATCGACGACATCATGGCTTTTTTCGGATAGCCGGTGGCACGCATGACGTTGTTCAGTCCGATCATCGTGTAGGAAATGGGCGTTCCGGCAAGAATCACTTGCATGAAGTCGCGGGCATAGGGCAGCGTGGTGTCGCTTGCTCCGAAGAACCGGAGTATTTCGTCAAGGAAAATAAGGGTTATTCCCCCATAGATTGCGGCGTTGATGAGGCAAAGGATGGTGACGTTGCCCAAAATTTCTTCTGCGCCTTTCCGGTCCTGTTGGCCAAGCCGTATGGACGAGATTGTAGCGCCGCCCACCCCGACAAGCGTGCAAAATGCCACCAAAAGGTTCATCAATGGGAATGTGATGGCAAGGCCGGATATCGCCATTGCGCCAACTCCGTGGCCGATGAATATGCTGTCGATGATGTTGTAGAGCGATGTCACTGTCATGGCAGCTATGGAAGGAAGCGAATATTGCAACAGCAATTTCCCCACGGGGGCTTCTCCTAAAATATGCGGATCGGTTTTATTCATAAAAACAATCTTTCGGGGTGCAAAGATAATGCAAGCCGAGGGAAGAACAATCAAGCTTGCTTGGAATAGTTCTTCCGAGGCGCAGCGTATCTTATGCAAAGATAACACAAATCGAGAGCAGAAGCGCCAAACAAGTTTGGGCGATTATGCCGAGATGCAGTTTGTCTTATGCAAAGATAACACAAATCGAGTGCAGAAGAAAGAGAATAAATTCATTTTATTCTGTTGAGATGCAGCCCGTTTTCGACTTCAACCCGCCGTCAACTGCCTCTACGAAGCAACTTTGTGGCAGTGCGTGGCAACCACCCCCCTCTGCCGTGCGCGGATGGGGAGCATCCCATAGACTTGAAGGGAGACGGTTAAAACTCTCGTTGGATAAACATTGCGAATTTTCCAACTATTTCAGATAGTCGGCATAAGGTTTTCCGTCGAATTTCAGAGCGAGCAGGCATGCGCAAACGGCAACGGCAAAAATCGTTGCGAATGGGATGCCGTCGGTGAGTGTCACCACCAAAATGTCGTTGAGCATTGTGCCGGCAAACATGACGATGATGCCTATTTTCTTTCTGAGCAGCAACAAGATGCAACCGGCAGCTCCGGCAAGGTTGAGGATGCCGAGAATTTGGGCAATGTGGGGAAGGTATAGTGCAGATTTGATGCCGAGGATGCTACGCAGCCAAGTCAGATTGAAAAAACAATTGGCAATGGCGGAGGCGGCAAACAAGAGCAATTCGAAGCAAAGCAATCCCGTCACGAACATGTTGTGTTGCCGCATTGTTTTGTTTTCTTCTTCGGTTGCGGGGTTGGCAGAAGGTGTCGGTATTTTTTCTTTGATGGACTCGCGATCGTCGGCAATGCGTTGTTCGAATGCTTCGTCGTGTGCGCGAAGATTGGCAATGGCTGTGTCCAATTCTTGGAAAAACGACACAATGTCGATGCCGTTTGTGAAGCAAAACTCTTCGATAGTCAAGTTTTCATCGACGTTGCCGGCTGCTTTTTCAAACAGCGGTTTCAGTGTCGGGTATCTGAAAAGAAATCGTTCGATGGTGGTTTTAGGGTCGAAATTAGCCATGGTGAAGCGTGTTTGTCTGCACTGCAAATATAGTGCAAGCCGAGTGGAAAACAATCAAACTTGTTTGAAATTGTTTTTCCGAGGCGCAGCCTATATTATCCAAATATAGCCAAGAGAGAGAAAAGCAAAGAGCTTGCTCAATTTGCTTTTCCGAGGCGCAGCCTATATTATTCAAATATATCCAAGAGAATGAAAAGCAAAGAGCTTGCCAATTTGCTTTTCCGAGGCGCAGCCTATATTGTCCAACTTTGCAATCTCACTTCAAATCGCTGAAACGCCGACGACGCAGCAAATAGTAGGATATGATGACATTTTGCCGGAAACAAGCATAATCGCGCCGTAGCGAATGAGATGGGCGCAACGCGTCGTAGCGATGCTTCATGCGGCGATAATCCCGATGGGCTTGAACGACAGCTCGCGCATTGGGGAAATCAAGCTTTGCCACAAACATGGCAAACGCAAGCGTGTCGTAAAGCCGCCGTACAAACAGCAAGCGCCGGCCCTCGCTTGAAGGCAGATTCTTATAGAGTAACAACAGATTGTTCCGGAAATTCAGATAGGTCTTGCGTGGATTGGAAGCCGGCAAGCTGCCGCCGCCAAGATGATACACGCAACTGTCAGGGACAACCTTTATCGACATGCCGGCTTGGCGAATGCGCCAACACAAGTCGATTTCTTCCATGTGGGCGAAAAAATGTTTGTCGAGCCCGCCGGCTGCGAGATAGGCATCGGTACGGACAAACAGCGCGGCGCCTGTCGCCCAGAATATATCGGCAATGTCGTCGTATTGCCCTTCGTCGCGTTCCACGGTGTCGAAAATTCGTCCTCGGCAATACGGATAGCCATGCTTGTCGAGAAAGCCGCCCGACGCGCCCGCATATTCAAATCGCTCCCGTTCCGCATCGCTTCTGATCTTCGGCTGGCAAGCTGCTACTTCCGGATGCTGCGACATGTAGCCGTAAAGCGGGCGCAACCATCCAGCCGGAACAGCCACATCGCTGTTGAGCAAAACGGAATATCGGTAGCCCAATGCCTCTATCGCCTTGTTGTAGCCCTCCGCATAACCGAAATTTTGATCGAAACACAACGTCCTGATCGTCGGAAATTCGCGGGCCAGCACTTCGCGCGAATCGTCGTCGCTGCCATTGTCGACAACTACCACATCGGCAATGTCGTCGTCGTTTCCCGACACGACCGTCGGCAGATACTTCCGCAGCAATTCCGCTCCGTTCCAATTCAATATGATTACACCTATCGGTTTCTGCATTTTCCTGTTTTTATTATTTGCGCAAAGTCCGCCGCCAACGGTTGTGCGACCACAACCATCCGTCCGGCTGCCGGCGAATCGTTGCTTCCAGATACCGTGCATAAGTGTCGGTCACTTCGTTTTCCGCACACAGCGACACGTCGTCGGCAATCGGGCGAATCACGACGCGATACCGTCCGCGTCCCGTGCGCTCCACATCGGCATAAGCTGCCGCCGCTTTCATTTTCCGCAACAGCAATTCCGTGCCGGATATAAACGGCGTCTCCTGATGCAAGAAGGTTATATGATGAAGTCCGTCGTTGTGGCTGGGCTTTTGGTCGGAAATAAATCCGGTGACAAACCTCCCGCCGTCTTTTCGCGCGGCGAGCAATGCACGCAATACGCCATTTTTCGGAATCGATTCGGAATGGAAACGGCGGCGCAGATCGAAATAAAATCTGTCGAACCATTTATTTCTCAAAGGCCTGTAAACTTGCGAATAACTGATTTTGGCGTCTGTGGAAGCCCAAAGCGTAAGCGACGTAATCCATTCCCAATTTCCAAAATGAGAACAATAGAGCCCTACCGATCGGCCTTCCGTCGTGCAGCGGTCGATTTGTTCCACCCCGACAAATTCCATTCTTTCGCGAATTTGCCCGTCGCGCACATGAAGCAACTTGATGGTTTCCAAAAACACATCCGTGAAATTCCGATAAAATCGCCGCACGATTTGTTGCCGTTCCACTTCGGTCTTTTCCGGAAACGATGCTGCCACGTTTGCCTCCACCAAACGGCGGCGATAGCGCACGACCGAGCCTGCAACAAAGGCAAGCACGTCCGACAGCACATACAGCGCGCCAAACGGCAAGCGTGCCGACAAATGCAAAACTCCCGACAATGGGGCATAGAGTATATTTCGAACCTTATCGCTCATCGACAAGATCTCCTTTCACGATACCTTCTTCCTCCGCCAGCGTAACCAAGCGAACGGCTGCTACACGATTAAACAATTTTTCATCGGCAGGCAGTTCCACGCGCAAATAATTGTCGGTGAACCCCCTCATCATTCCGTTTCGCTCCAAAGAATGTTCGAACAACACTGGCCGGACAGTGCCGATGTGGCTGCGCGTGAATTCTTCCAATTTGCGGCTGCTCAAAGCCGTCATGCGGCGCGTGCGAGCATGGCGCGTGCGCGGATCGACGACATACGGTATTTGCAGCGCCATCGTCGACGGGCGTTCCGAATAGGTAAACACGTGCAGTCGCGAAACGTCGAGCCCCGACACGAACGAAAATGAATCTTCAAAAATGTCGGGCGTTTCGCCGCGCATCCCCGTTATCACATCCACCCCGATAAAAGCATCGGGCATCATATCCTTGATTTTCTTGACCTTGTCGGCAAACAGCTGCCTGTCGTAATGGCGACGCATCAGCCGCAACATTTCGTCGCTGCCCGATTGAAGCGGGATATGGAAATGCGGCATGAAATGCTCCGAACGAGCCACAAATTCAATGATTTCATCGGTCAGCAAATCCGGCTCAACCGACGATATGCGGTAGCGTTCGATGCCGTCCACCCGATCGAGCGCATGCAGCAGGTCGATGAGCCGCTCGCCGGTATTTTTCCCAAAATCGCCGATATTCACGCCCGTCACGACAATCTCCCGACCGCCTTCCGCCGCTGCATCCCGCGCTTGCTCCACAAGCTGCGCGATGTTTCCGCTCCGGCTTCTGCCGCGCGCTCGCGGAATCGTGCAATAACTGCAATAATAGTCGCACCCGTCCTGCACTTTCAAGAAAAACCGCGTGCGGTCGCCTCGCGAACACGATGGGACGAAACGTTTCATCTCTTTCAAAGGCGACACTTCGACTACTTTTTGGCGTTCGGCAAGCCAACGATCCACAAAATCGGCAATTTCTCCCTTGCGGTCGTTGCCGGCTACGATAGCCACGCCCTCCAACGCCGCCACTTCCGGAGCGTTGAGCTGCGCATAGCAACCTGTCACCACCATCGTCGCGTTTGGATACAACTTCGACAATCGGCGTATCTCCTGCCGGCATTTTTTATTGGCAAGCTCCGTCACCGTGCAAGTGTTCACCACGCAAATATCCGGCATCTCGCCCTCTCGCGCGGTTGTGACGCCCCGTTCTGCCAAAAGTTTCCCGATGGTGGAAGTTTCGGCAAAATTCAATTTGCATCCCAGCGTATGGTACGCCGCTTTCATATTTTCGAACGAAGTTTCGTCTGTCATGACGTCGCAAAGTTAATAATTTTTCATTTCAAACGCGACAAAATGCCGCAGCTTGCACGGCGACAGAGGAATCGGCGTAGTGGTTGATGGTTGAGGTTTTTGCCAATTCTAACATATAGAAGAGGCTGAGCCAAAATTTGCATTTTGACTCAGCCTCTTGTTATGGTGGTGTAAATCGCCTGTTATTCGGCGATGATTTTCTTCACGGTCGAGCGTCCGTCGGTCACGGCGCGGACGATGTAGACGCCTTTCGGCGCATCGAGCCGCACGGCGTCGGTGTTTTCAGCGAAAGAGACAAGCGCGCCGGAGAGGTTGTACACCTCGATGCGTTCGGCAATGTTCGTCGTGCGAATTGTGCCGTTTGCATAAACGATGGCGGTGTTGTCGATTTCAGTTTCAAGGTTGTCGATGCCCGATACCGGACGGGAGAAAATCGAGTAGGCCGCCAAGCCGTTGCCCGGCACGTAGATGTAAATGTTTCCGCTGCGTTCGACGCGGCCGGTGCGGATTATCTCGTAGTCGACAAGCGCGTCGAGCGTCGTGCTGTAAACGGAACCTATGCCGGTTTGCGGAATCGTCCAAAGCGGTTGCATGGCAGAGAATGCCCTTTGTGAATTTGTTTTGGCAACCATGAAGGTGAATCCGTCGGCGGTTTCGTGGTCGCCGGTGGGGTAAACCATGAAGTATTCATTGTCGAACTTGAACGTGGCAAAACCGTTGTTGTTCAATCCTTCCGGCGTCAATTCGGCATTTTTGGCAAAACTGTCGACCACATCGCCCGTCGTGCCGTTGACGTGCATCGGCGCGATTGAGCCACCGTTGACAAATATACTGGATGCCGTGTTGATGAACACTCGTGGAGCGATGCCGAAGTTGTCGGCTTCCGGATAGAGGTCGCCTACTGTCAGCGTGGTGTGTTCGGTCTCTGCAAACCCTTGGAATGTCCATTTCAAAATTTTGTTGCTTCCGGAAACGGCGGCAAACACAGTGAATGAGCCGGTCGTGATGTTGCCGGTGACGGAGCAGTGGTCTATGCGTCCGCCTTCTGCCGACGTGCATTCGACGCACAGCGTCGTTTCGCCTGTTTCAGTATCGACCGACAGTATGCGCAACGGCGTAGAGGACACGTTGAGCGTCAGATTGGCAATGCCGATGTTTTTCGCGCCGTCTTTGAATATGTCGTTGCATGGATAATAGCTGCATTGCGCGTTGTCGTCGAGCATGACGCGTCCGATCTTGGCACCGGTGAGCGCGTCGTATTTGTCGATGTAGCATTGGGCAGAAGAGCTGTTGTCGATGCGTCCCGAAATGTAGATGACGTTTTCGAGCACGCAGAAACTGCGATTGAACGAGCCGTTGCTGTCGAAGCGGATGTTGCCGTATTCCGGTTTTACGGAACGAATCCACAAATTGTTGAGTTGAAGCCCGTCGACAAATTGGTAATCGCTGCCGTCTTGAACAGGGCGATAGTCTTCTTCAATTCCGCTTCCGCTTTCGATGCTGTTGTCGATGGTGAAGCTGCGGGCAGCGGTGTAGGAAGTTTCGTAACCGTCTTTCAGTGAGGCTACGCGCCAATAATATGTCCCTTCGGGGATGAATGTCAATGTCGTGGCGCGGCGCACGACGTTGCCTTCTGTTTCGTAACCGGAGGTGATTTCCGTTTCGATTTCAGAGAAGTCGGACGTGCGCGAGACTTGAATGGCATAATTGTCGGCATCGACACGTTGGAATTCGAAGAAGAAATTGTCGTCGATTGTCGCTCCGTCGGCCGGCGCCAAAAGCGTGGTTGCCGGCGCTGTCGGGACATACGGCGTTGTGAACGACCATACGTCGGAATATCCCGTGGATGCTCCGCGGCGGTCGGTGGCTACGCGCCAATAGCGAGTGGACGAATAGCCGATTGTGGCGGTGGGTATGGTCAGCGAAGTGCCGTCTGTCGTTTTGCTGGCGACAATGTCGGTCATCGCTTCGTCGGATGCCACTTGCAGCGTATACGTGCAACCTTCTACGGCATTCCAAGAGAAATTGACGTTGACAAGGTCGGTAATTTCGCTTCCATTGGCCGGAGCCACGAGCGTGGCCGATTCGGCGGGATCGTAAGGAAGGGTCGTGAATGTTTCCGTGTCCGACACGACATCGTAGCGGTCGGGTTGCATCGTGATGACGCGCCAATAGAATGTCGAGTTGCGGGCAAAGTCGGTCACGTCGGCTGTGTACGATGCCTCCGTCAGTGCGCCGGTTTCAAGCACAAGGTTCTTGAAATCGGCATCGGTGGCCACGTAAAGCACATAAGTGGCGTTTTCGGCTGCCGTCCATTTGAATTCGGCTGTCAGTTTCACTCCGGCTCCGTCGATGGGAGAGAGCAGGTCGGCTTTGTCGGCCGGCACGGTGGACTCGTTGGTGTAGCGCGGAGCAAATTCGTTTCCGTAGCGGTCGAGGATGCAGACGGCAAAGTTGTATCCGAATTCATATTCGACGGGGAGGGTGAATTCCGGCGTGTAGCTCACGTCGAGCAAGTATTCGGAAGCAATGCCGCCGTCGGTCACGGTGCTTTGAATCGAGCTGACCGGTGTGCCAACGGGGAACGCGTATATGGTGTAGCGCATGCCTTCCACTTCGTCCCAAGTGAGGGTTGTGCCGGATTTTTGCAAGTTGGTGACTTTATCGTAGTGGTCGGCTTTTTTCCAGTCGATGGCCGGCGTCAGCGCGGGGCGTTGGTATTTGTTTTCGAGCAACCATTCGCCAAGCCCTTCTATTTTTTCCCCTTTGTCATTTGTTTTTTTCCCTGTGATATAAGCGGCGGAATAGTACACTTCGCCGGGGGCTGCGTTTTCCGTATAGTCGCGCGAAAATTGCAGTTGTTTCCCGACTTCAGCCCATTCGTAGGTGTTGTTGCTATCAAGCAGATGGGAAATGGAATGGCTTGCATAGTGGTGGCGTCCGAAATGGTTTGCTACATACGACCACCAATCGGTCATCGGCCCGAACGGGTTTGTCGAGTGGGTTGTTTTCCAGTAAAGCTGCGGCGAAATGAAGTCGATGGTGCCTTCATAAAGCCATGCCACGGGATCGGAGAAGATGCCGTTGTATTGCCAATCGCTTGCCACGGGGCAAGGTTCGATTCCATATTTTGATGCGACCGATTCGCTTGTGCAAGCGGCTCCGGCCGGCGAGATGCCGAATTTCACGTAAGGTTTCGTCGACTGAATCATGTTGTAGACGTCGGCCACCATTTGGTTGACGTTTGCCCGGCGCCAATCGCCGAACGAAAGCGATGTGCCCGAAGATTGCCATAGGTTGTAGTCGCCGGCAGTGCTGTTTGTCGGGATGCCGTCCGGATAGAAATAGTCGTCGAATACGATACCGTCGATGTCGTAGTTGACGGTGATTTCTTTGCAGACATTGACGATGCGTTGCCGTGCGGCGGGAAGCCCGGGGTTAAGAATTGTGGTAGAACCATGGGATAGCAGCAATCCGGAATTTTTCAAGTCTTGGTCTTGCGGCGTGTCCCAATCGGATCCGGTCGACCATCGGTAGGGATTAACCCAAGCATAGCATTCCATGCCGCGCTTGTGGCATTCTTCCACCACGAACGCCAACGGGTCCCATCCGGGATCGGCTCCGCGTTCGCCGGTCAGATAACTCGACCATGGCTCGTAGGACGACGGGTAGAAAGCATCGCACATTGAGCGAACTTGGAAATATACCGTATTGAAATTGTCGGCTTTCAATCGGTCGAGATAATCGGTCATTTCTCGTTTCTGCATGCTCTGCGCAGACGCGGATGTGCCCGTCGTCGTGGGAAAATCGAGCGCCCACACGGTTGCCATCCACACGGCGCGCACTTCGCGTTTGATGTAGGTGTCGGCAAGGGCGTGAGGCACGCACAGCAGCAGACACAATGCGATTGTCAATTTTTTGAATAATCGGATCATACTGGTTTTGTTAGGGTTATACAAATGAAAAATGCGCCCAAAAATACGCATTTTTTCGTATTTGACGCATTGAAGCGAAGCAGAAATATGGTGCAGTAGATTTTTAGTGGGGGTCTATGGTTGAGGTCGTGTTATTACGAACGTGCGGTAGAAACGTAGCAAATATGGGAGTTGAATTGCAAGATTGGGAGACGCAGCAATGTCCTCCTCTGCCGCGCGTAAAGCGCGGATAGGGGAGGTGCCGTAGGCG
>UQKE01000005.1 GCA_900541555.1 uncultured Porphyromonadaceae bacterium
AATAACAATTTCAAACAAGTTTGATTGTTCTTCGCTCGGCTTGCACTATCTTTGCAATTGTTTCAGGGAGAAATGGCGGAATTGACATTTTTAACCGATGGCGTGGAGATGCCTCCCATCGACAAAGCGTTGATGCGCCGGTGGATAGAGGCGGTGGCCCATGGTTTCAATAAATCAGTGGGCGATATTTCATATATTTTTTGCAATGATGAGAAAATATTGGAAGTGAATCGCCAATATCTGAATCATGACTATTTCACTGATATTATAACTTTCGATTATAGCCGTCCGCATAGAATATCGGGCGATATGTTTATTTCTTTGGATACGGTGGCCGACAACGCCATGTCGCTCGGATGTCTTCAAATGGAAGAATTGCATAGGGTGATTATTCATGGCGTGTTGCATCTGTGCGGCATTGACGATAAGGGACCCGGCGAGCGAGAAATTATGGAACAGCATGAGAATGAGTCGCTTCGATTGCTGTCGGCTTTAAAAGGAGAAAAGAATGAAATTTAAATATGATGTCATAGTGGTAGGCGCCGGCCATGCCGGTTGCGAAGCGGCATGCGCTGCGGCGAATCTCGGTTCGACGACGCTGCTGATCACCATGGACATGAACAAAATAGCGCAAATGAGCTGTAATCCGGCTGTTGGTGGAATTGCTAAGGGTCAGATTGTCAGAGAGATAGATGCGCTTGGCGGACAGATGGGCATTGTCACGGACGAATCGGCCATCCAATTTCGCATGCTCAATCGCTCGAAAGGGCCGGCGATGTGGAGTCCGCGTGCTCAAAGCGACCGTGTGCAATTTATCAATGCATGGCGGCATCGCGTAGAGAACACCGACCGCTTATACATGTGGCAAGATACGGTTGTCGCCCTTGACATGGACGGCAGCCGGCTCCGAGGCGTCAAGACGGCCTTGGGTGTGACGTTTGAGGCAAAATGTGTAGTGCTGACTACCGGCACATTCCTTAACGGGCTGATGCATATAGGCCGTGTCAAAATCCACGGGGGAAGAATCTCTGAGCCTGCATCGACGGGTATTGCCGAGCAGTTGGCCGGAATTGGATTTTCCGTAGGGCGCATGAAAACCGGCACGCCGGTGCGCATCGACGGGCGAACCATTGACTTTTCCAAAGCAGAGCAGCAGGTTGGAGACGATGATTTCCATAAATTTTCGTATTTGCCGGAAGTGAAAAGGCGGCTTCGCCAACGCCCTTGCTGGATTGTTTATACCAATCCCGAAGTGCACGAGGCATTGCGAAAGGGACTGCCCGACTCTCCGCTTTACAATGGGCAGATACAGAGCATAGGGCCTCGCTATTGCCCGAGCATAGAAACGAAAATTGTCACGTTTGCCGATAAAGACCGCCACCAGCTTTTTCTTGAACCGGAAGGAGAAGACACGCAAGAATATTATTTGAACGGGTTCTCTTCTTCGTTGCCGTTGGATGTGCAACTCGAAGCGATGCGGCGTATTCCGGCGCTCGCAAATGCAAACATTTATCGTCCGGGTTATGCCATCGAATATGACTTCTTCGACCCGACGCAACTTCGTCATACTTTGGAGACGAAACTTGTAGAGAATCTGTTTTTTGCAGGTCAAATCAACGGAACTACCGGATATGAAGAAGCGGCAGGGCAAGGCCTTGTGGCCGGCATAAACGCGCACATGAAGGCGGTAGGCGGCGAGCCTTTTGTATTGGGCAGGGAAGAGGCTTATATCGGAGTGCTGATCGACGATTTGGTGACAAAGGGTGTCGACGAGCCTTATCGGATGTTTACTTCGCGTGCGGAATATCGCATCCTTTTGCGTCAAGACGATGCCGACATGCGGCTTACGCCTCGCGGACGCGAAATAGGACTTGTGTCCGACCGGCGCTATGAATTGATGTTGTCGAAACTTCGCCAACGCGACGAATTGATAGAATTTGCAAAGAAATTTTCTGTCAAGGCTTCCATAATCAATCCTCATCTTGAAGCGCTCGGGCTTTCTCCTTTGCGGCAGTCGGTGCGTCTTTACGATTTGATTCTTCGTCCACAGCTCGACATCGCGCAACTTTCCGAGATGATAGCGCCTTTGTGCCGGCAAATCGACGCTGTCGAATCGGATCGTCGGGAGGAAATTGTGGAAGCTGCCGAGATATTGATAAAATATCAGGGCTATATTGATCGAGAGCAAGCAATAGCCGATAAAATCACGCGCCTTGAACATGTGCGTTTGCGCGGAAAGTTGAATTATTCGGAAATTCATACAATTTCGACCGAAGCTCGCCAGAAACTTGAAAAAATCGATCCTGAAACAATAGGGCAGGCTTCTCGCATTCCGGGCATATCGCCGAGCGACATAAATATATTGTTGCTGTTATTAGGAAGATAGGGGTGAATTGTTCCACGTGAAACAATAATAATTAAAAACGATAAAGATGAAACTTGAACAAGTAAAGCAAGAAATTCGCGACATTTACGATTTCCCTCAAAAAGGTATTATTTTTAGGGATCTGACGACGGCTTTCAAAGACCCGAATGCGCTGTCGACAATCGCCGACGCGTTGAAGGAACATTATGAGGGCCTTGGCGTGACGAAGGTGGTGGGAATAGAATCGCGCGGCTTTATAGGTGCGTCGATGCTTGCCCGCGACTTGAAGGCCGGTTTCGTGCCTGTACGCAAGCCGGGGAAGTTGCCTGCCGACACGGTGAAAAAATCATACAGCAAAGAATACGGAGTTGACACGATCGAAATGCATCGCGATGCAATCGGCGAAAACGACATTGTGGTGTTGCACGACGATCTTTTGGCAACAGGCGGGACGATGGAAGCTGCCTATGAATTGGTGAAATCGATGAATCCAAAGAAAATATACATCAGCTTCATTGTCGAGCTTTCCGATTTGGAAGGCAGAAAGGTTTTCCCTGCGGAGATAGAGGTGAACTCGCTGATCGTGTATTGATCGGAGCGCCGTTCTCGCAATTTGTATCTTTTTTATAGGCACGATAGCCATGATGTTTGTTGCGCTGCCAAATCTTTGCAGAAGGACAGCATGCATGGCGCGCACGAATTGAAAAGGAACTCGGATTAGCGTACTTGCGCATAGGGCAATTGAAACGGCGGATGAAGAAAGCCATGAGCAATGAATGAGGCGTTGAAGGACAAGATTGCATTATTGCCGGATTCTCCCGGTTGTTATATTTATTATGACAAAAACGGGACGGTGATTTATGTGGGGAAGGCGAAAAAGCTGAAACGCCGCGTATCGTCGTATTTCAATCGCGTGCATGATTCTGCAAAGACCAATGCTTTGGTTCGCAATATCGCAGATTTGCGCTATATCGTCGTAGGCTCGGAGGACGACGCGTTGCATCTTGAAAATTCCCTTATCAAGGAATACAAGCCGCGCTACAATATTTTGCTGAAAGACGACAAGTCGTATCCGTGGATTTGCGTGACCAACGAACCCTATCCGCGTATCTTCCTTACTCGAAACATTCTTCCGAAAGGGGGGCGGTACTTTGGCCCGTATGCAAGCGCAACGGTGGCGCGCACGATGCTTTCCATGCTGAAGGAACTTTATCCCATTCGTTCCTGTCGTTTGCAAATCACGCAGGAGTCGATTGCGCGAAAAACGGCGCGTGTGTGCCTCGAATACCATATTCATAATTGCAAAGGGTGCTGCACGGGGCTTATTTCTCCGGATGAATATGGCGAATATATCGCGCAAGCCAAGCATATACTTAGCGGCGATACGCAATTGATAGCCGATTTTCTTATGGAAGAAATGCAGCGGCTTGCCGGCGAACTCCGCTTTGAAGAAGCGCAAGAATTGAAACGAAAATATCAAATTGTGGAGCGCTACAAGGCGAAATCGGCGGTGGTGAGCATGGCGGTGGCGAATGTTGACGTTTTTGCTTATGAACCCGACGACGATTCGGCATACGTGAATTACATGCATGTTCGCAATGGTTCTGTTATTCAATGTGTTACATTCGAATATCGTAAAAAACTCGACGAAACACCGCAGCAGATTCTTTCTTATGCCATTGCCGAAGCGGAGGTGCAATTTTGCCATGAGGATGCTCAGACACGAAGCAAGGCTGTGGAAACCGTCGTGCCGTTTATCCCTGATTATGAATCGAATACACGTAGTTTTGTCGTGCCGCAACGTGGAGAGCGGAAGAAGTTGCTCGACATTTCCCTGCAAAATGCCCGACAATACAAGCACGACAAGATTAAGAATGCGGAAAAGCTAAATCCGGAGCAACGCACCACCCGATTGCTCACGCGGATGCAGAAAGATTTCCGCCTCAGCGAGCTGCCTCGCCATATAGAATGCTTCGACAATTCCAATATTCAAGGGACGAATCCTGTCGCATCGTGTGTCGTTTTTCGAAACGGCAAGCCGGCGAAACGCGATTATCGGCATTTCAACATTAAAACGGTCGAAGGTCCCGATGATTTCGCTTCGATGAAAGAAGTGTTGACGCGCCGTTACAGCCGGTTGCTGGAAGAAGGCGAGCCTTTGCCGCAATTGGTAGTGGTCGACGGGGGAAAAGGCCAACTTAGCGCGGCGGTGGAAGCGTTCGACAACCTCGGCATTCGTGGCAAAGTTGCCCTTGTCGGGATAGCCAAACGTCTTGAAGAAATATATTTCCCGGGCGACAGCGTGCCGCTATATATCGACAAAAATTCCGAATCCTTGCGTGTCGTCCAGCATTTGCGCGACGAAGCACATCGCTTTGGCATCACGCACCATCGCAATCGGCGGAGCAAAGGGCAAACTGTTTCCGCGCTCGATTCGATTCGCGGTGTCGGGGAGAAAACGCGCACGGCATTGCTTCGCCATTTCCACAGCTTGAAACGTATCCGCGAAGCGGAAGAAGCGGAAATAGCAACTGTGATCGGGGCGGCTAAGGCGAAAATTGTGGCAGACGCGTTGAAAGGGGGCGGCTCGGAGTTTGATGCCGCTCAAAGTGTAAGCGGATAGCCGTCGAAGTCGAACAGCGGCGTGGATAAATAGCGTTCTCCCGTGTCGGGAAGCAATGTCACGATCAATTTTCCTGCATTTTCCTGCATTTTTGCCAATTTCAGCGCGGCCCATGTCGCTGCACCCGAAGAGAAGCCTGCCAACAATCCTTCGCGGCGGGCCAACAATCGTGCGCCTCGGATGGCGTCGTCGTCGGACACCCGCACAATTTCGTCGACGAGATCGCTCCGATAGTTTTTCGGGACAAACCCCGCTCCGATGCCTTGGATGGCGTGTTTGCCGGCTGTCCCGCCCGACAGGACGGGGGAAGCTTCGGGTTCCACTGCGACGATTTGTATCGAAGGCTTGTGTCGCAAAAGCGTTTCCGCCACGCCGCTCAATGTCCCGCCGGTGCCGACGGCCGCAACAAAAATGTCAACATCGCCATCGGTGTCTGTCCAAATTTCTTCTCCGGTGGTTTTTGCGTGTATGGCCGGATTTGCCGGATTTTCAAATTGGCCGAATATGATGGAATTAGGCGTTGTCGCGTTCAGCCGTTCTGCCTCGCGGATGGCTCCGGACATCCCTTCCGCGCCGGAGGTAAGCACGATTGTTGCTCCGAATGTGGCAAGAAGCCGGCGGCGTTCGATGCTCATTGTTTCGGGCATTGTCAAAATCAGGCGGTATCCCTTTATCGCTGCTGTCCAAGCCAAGCCGACGCCTGTGTTGCCGCTTGTCGGTTCGATAAGCGTTGCTCCGCAGGTTATTTTGCCTTCTTTTTCGGCGGCTTCTATCATGGCTAAGGCTGTTCGGTCTTTCACGCTGCCTCCCGGATTGAACGATTCGGCTTTTGCCACGATGCGTGCGGCAAGATTTTCTGTTTTTTCCAAATGCGAAAGTTCTATCAGCGGAGTTTTGCCGACGAGATTTTCGATTGTTTTGTAGATTTTTCCCATTGTTGCGTTTTAAGTTTGAAGGCTTTTATCAATAACAATCGTATCGGCTTGTTTGTTTTTGCCGCCAAAATGGAGTTGTTCTCGCTTTCAGGCAAACAAATACAGTTGTCTTTGCATGAGACAAGCGGCATCGCGGATAAGAAAGTGAATGAATTCTTTTCCTTCTGCCGAACATTTCATTATTTTTGTCCTCTGACATGAGAACTGCAACAGAATGGAAAAATGCGCTTGCCGCTGTGGCGCGTCCGGAGAAAATAGCAATATTGTCCGGATTTTTTAAGACAGGCAAAGGGGAGTATGGAGAAGGCGATGTGTTCATTGGCGTCTCTGTGCCGGACAATCGCAAAGTTGCCAAATTGGCAGTCGGGGCTTCGTGGCCAGTGGTGGAAGAAATGCTCGACAGCCCTGTGCACGAGCATCGTCTTTCTGCGTTGCTCGCATTGACGTTGCGGTTTCCGCGAGCCGATGAGCGAGAAAGGTGGCAGATAGTCGATTTTTATTTGGCGCATACGGCGCAAATCAACAATTGGGATTTGGTCGATTTGAGCGCACCGCAGATTATCGGAAAGCAAATGCTTTTTTGTCCGGAGTTTGATCCCACGGTCGCGCTGTGTGGCGGAGGGCTGTGGGAATGCCGCATCGGCATAGTAGCGACGATGACGCTCATTCACGCAGGCAAATTCGACGTGGCCATTCGCAACATCGAACGCTTGTTGCACCATCCTCACGATCTTATCCGGAAGGCGAACGGATGGATGCTAAGGGAAATTGGGAAAAAGGACGAATCGGCGTTGCTTGCTTTTCTCGACTGCCACGCAGCCGCAATGCCGCGCACGGCATTGCGTTATGCCGTCGAACGCCTTTCGCCCGAAAAACGCCGCCACTATATGGGGCAATGGCAAATGTAACAATTCTGTTTCAGTGAATTGCGAAAAATAAATTTAAGGAAAATTTTCGGTTATTCGCCTGCCATTGCAGAAAAAATGCCTACCTTTGCACCGGAAAAAAGAACAGCCGAAAAAAGTGACGGAATGACAGCGATGATTGTTTGGCACTCTTTTTGCTGTGGTGAGTATGACGATAATTTTTTAACCCAAAATATTAACGAAGATGATTAAAGTAGGTATTAACGGATTTGGCCGTATCGGACGTTTTGTTTTCCGTGCAGCACAAAACAGAAATGACATTCAAATCGTAGGTATCAACGACCTTTGCCCTGTCGACTATTTGGCATACATGCTCAAATACGATACGATGCACGGACAATTCAACGGCACAATCGAAGCTGACGTTGAAAACAGCAAATTGATTGTAAACGGCAAAGAAATCCGCGTGACTGCAGAACGCAATCCGGCCGACTTGAAATGGAACGAAGTTGGTGCAGAATACGTAGTAGAATCGACGGGTTTGTTCTTGACGAAAGAAAAAGCACAAGCACACATTGAAGCCGGTGCAAAATACGTTGTTATGTCGGCTCCTTCTAAGGACGACACCCCGATGTTTGTTTGCGGCGTAAACGAAAACACGTACGTTAAAGGCACGCAATTCGTTTCCAACGCTTCTTGCACGACAAACTGCTTGGCTCCGATTGCAAAAGTGCTCAACGATAAATTCGGCATCGTAAACGGTTTGATGACAACTGTTCACTCTACAACAGCTACTCAGAAAACAGTCGATGGTCCGTCTATGAAAGACTGGCGTGGTGGTCGTGCCGCTTCCGGCAACATCATCCCGTCGTCGACAGGTGCTGCTAAGGCAGTGGGCAAAGTAATTCCGGAATTGAACGGCAAATTGACCGGCATTTCGATGCGCGTTCCGACTTTGGACGTTTCTGTTGTCGATTTGACTGTCAACCTTGCAAAACCGGCTACGAAAGAAGCTATCTGCGCAGCTATGAAAGAAGCAGCAAACGGCGAATTGAAAGGTGTGCTCGACTATACAGAAGATGCAGTTGTTTCTTCCGACTTCCTCGGCAACACGCACACTTCTATCTTCGACGCAAACGCCGGTGTTTATTTGACAGACACGTTTGTAAAAGTTGTTTCTTGGTACGACAACGAAATCGGCTACTCTAACAAAGTGCTTGATTTGATTGCTCACATGGCAAAAGTAAACGGTTAATCCCCGTTGTCGAAATATTGAAAGCGGCGAGCCTCGGTTCGCCGCTTTTTTTATGTTTGTTGGGGAAGGGTATTTTGAGCGATGAAGCGGATCTGTGGATTTTTAGCGGGAATACGTCTATGGTTGAGAGTTGAGGGTTTATGGTTGAGTTGCATGTAATCGTGTGTTTTCCGGTCTCTCAATCATATAAACTCTCAACCTTCAACTGAACAAAGCGACATTATTCCTTTCGATGATTGCCATCATGATGACAGATTTATTTAAATTTGCAGAAAATACAATAAGGAGATATGAGAATTGTCGTGCAACGAGTGGAAAAAGCATCCGTGGAGATTGACGGAGTGTGCAAATCTGCCATTGGCTGCGGGTTGCTGATACTTGTGGGCATAGAGCACGACGACGCGATTGCCGATGTCGATTGGCTGGTGAAAAAAGTCGTGAATTTGCGTATTTTCGACGATGCCGACGGCGTGATGAATCGTTCCGTGCTCGATTGCGGAGGAGAAGTGCTTGTCGTGAGCCAATTCACGCTCCATGCCTCAACCCGCAAAGGCAACCGGCCTTCGTATATTCGTGCGGCGCGTCCGGAAAAGGCTGTGCCTTTGTACAGGGCTTTTATAGATGGGCTTAATGCCATATTGCCGCATCCTTGCGGCGAAGGCGAATTTGGCGCAGACATGCAGGTGGCGCTCGTCAACGACGGACCGGTGACAATTATCATAGATTCCAAATTAAAAGAATGAAGCGGCATGACGATTGAAGAAGCACAACGGAAAATCGACGAATGGATACATGCTTACGGCGTGCGTTATTTCAATGAGTTGACCAACATGGCAATCCTTACGGAGGAAGTGGGGGAGGTGGCTCGCATCATGGCGCGGCGTTATGGCGAGCAGTCGTTTAAGTCCGGCGAAACGCCCGATGCGCTGGCCGATGAACTGGCCGATGTGTTGTGGGTGGTGCTGTGCATCGCCAATCAGACGGGCATCGACATGACGAAAGCATTCGAGGCGAACCTTGCCAAGAAAACTCTTCGCGACGGCAGCCGGCACATTAGAAACGAAAAACTAACAAAATAAAACGCTATATGGAAAATCAAATTGAAGACAAGTATCGGAAAGTGATAACCGAAAGCCGCGTGGTCGACGACGATGCGCTCGTGGCGCAGGAAGTACAGGACATTTTGTCGAAACACTTTGATGAAAATAACAACAAGGAGGTTTACACGACTTGTTTCAATGCCATTGATCTCACGTCGCTCAATTCCACCGACACGGTTGCTTCTATTTCGGCAATGGTCGACCGTGTGAATAGTTTTGAATCGGATTTTCCGGAACTTCCACATGTGGCGGCTATTTGCGTTTATCCGAATTTTGCCGTTGTCGTCAGTGGTGGTTTGGAGGTGACGGGTGTTTCGACGGCCGTTGTGTCCGGCAGTTTTCCTTCGTCGCAAACATTTGTGGAGGTGAAAACGGCTGAAACGGCGCTTGCCGTTGCCGACGGAGCCAATGAAGTCGACATTGTTTTGAATTTGGGTTTGTTTTACGGGGAAAGCTATGAAGAACTTGCCGACGAAATCTCGGAAATCAAGCATGCGGCGCGTGGCGCGCGATTGAAGGTGATACTCGAGACCGGCGCATTGAAAACGGCTGCCGATATCAAGAAAGCATCGATTCTTTCCATGTATTCCGGAGCGGATTTTATCAAAACATCCACGGGAAAAGTCTACCCGGGAGCAACGCTCGAAGCGGCTTGCGTCATGTGTCATTGCATCAAGGAATATTACGAAAAGACGGGTCGCATGGTAGGGTTCAAAGTGTCGGGCGGCGTTTCTTCGACCGACGATGCTGTGCGCTACTACACGCTTGTGCGTGAAATTCTTGGCGAAGCATGGCTGAACAACGAATATTTCCGCATTGGCACCTCGCGGGCAGCCAATTATATTCTTGGCTCCATTCTCGGCAAGGAAATCAAGTATTTTTGAGATTGTCGAACTTCGAAAGAATAGCGGCGATGTCGCTTTTTCGCGTTGACGTGCGCGGTAAGGATGCCCATAGCCGCTAATATTTAGATTATGATACTTTCTCGTCTTTCCATATTGAATTATAAGAACATAGCGGAAGCATCGCTCGAATTTTCCCCTAAGGTCAATTGTTTGCTCGGCAATAACGGCATGGGGAAAACGAACGTGCTCGACGCTGTATTCTACATGAGTTTTTGCCAAAGCAGCCAAACTCGTTCCGACGCGGCGACAGTGCGCCACGGGGAGGAATTCATGTTGTTGCAGGGCGTGTACGAACGAAATGGGAAGACGGAACAAATTTCTTGTGCCGTTCAGCGCGGCAAGCGAAAATCTATCAAGCGAAACGGGAAAGAATACCGGCGGCAAAGCGAGCATATCGGGCTGTTGCCGTTGGTGATGGTTTCGCCTGCCGATTGGAATCTGATCTCCGGCGGCGGAGAAGAGCGGCGGCGGCTGATCGACCGGATTATCTCGCAAGGAAATCATGCTTATTTGGAGGCGTTGATCGACTACAATCGCGCCTTGACGCAACGGAATGCCATGTTGCGTCAAGGCATGGCAGACCCATTGCTGTTTGAATCGGTCGACGCATTCATGTGCCGTGCCGCGGAAGCCATTTACAAGGCGCGCTTGGAGTGGATAGAACGGTTTACGCCCATATTCATGCGCTACTACGGAGAAATAGCCGACAGCCGCGAAAAAGTGCGCCTCGATTATCGCAGCGAGTTGCACGAGCGTTCGATGGAGACGGTGTTGAAAGAAAATTTTCGCCGCGACACGTTGCTGGGCTTCACTTCGCATGGCGTCCACCACGACGACATCGAACTGATGCTTGGCGACGAATTGATGCGGAAAACGGGGTCGCAGGGGCAATGCAAAACCTATACGGCGGCTTTGCGGCTTGCTCAATTCGACTTTTTGAAGTTGGCAGGAGGCCCGACGCCATTGTTGCTGCTCGACGATATTTTCGACAAGCTCGATTCCCATCGCGTGGCCAACATCGTGCGTGTCGTTTCCCAACCGTCGTTCGGGCAAATATTCATTTCCGACACCAACCGCCAGCACATCGATGAAACAATTGCCGCGCTTGGCGGCGACTATCGGATTTTCTTTGTGGAAGACGGCCATTGCCGGAAACTCGACGTGTAGGATTTAAAACTGAAGGGCAATGAAGCGCAGAGACCCGAAAACGATAGGCGAAATCATGCAGGAGTACCTGAATCCGGCATCGCTCGATCGAAGCGTAAACGAGCGACGGTTGGAAGCATTATGGCCGGAGGTGGTGGGGCCGTATATCAATCGGCTGACGTTGCAACGCTATGTGAAAAATCGCGTGTTGCACGTTGTCATCGCTTCTGCTCCGCTTCGCAACGATTTGATGCTCACTCGTTCTTCGCTTGTTCGCCGTCTGAACGAGATTACGGGAGCCGACGTTATCGATGATATCGCTTTTCGCTGACGAAGTTGGAAAGATCTTCAAGCGTGAAAGCAAAAGATAGCATCATTGCCCGTTTCGCAAAAAGCCTTCTCTCATTCATTTCGAGACGGACTTTCCAATCGGGCGATGAGTTGGCGCAAATGCTCGGTGGGATGCATTTGGAAAGCTTTTTCCAAATATTTGCGCGCCTCGGCGGCTTCGGGCGACGTCGATGGCAATTTCCGAGTTTCAACTTCCGAATAATAGATGATGCCTATATTGAGGATGGCATCGAAATCGTCGGGGCGAAGCGCAAGCAGCTGAAGATAGGTTTTTTCGGCGATTCCGTAATTGCCTTCGAGCATGTATCCGCGGGCTTTGACGCGAAGAGTCGAAGGGTCGCGAGGATTGACGGCGAGAAGCGAATCGCTGAGAGCAATCATTCTCGGCGCGTCGTTGCGGAAATCGTAGTATTGCAAAAGTCGCAGTTCGATGTTGCGTTTCAGCCACGGTTGCCGCTCCATGACGAGCAACATGAAATTTTCCAGAATTTCCGGTTTCCCTATTTCGAATGCAGATTTGCGCACTTCTGCAAACAATTCGATTAGCGGCAAGCCGTAGCTTTGCGTGCGTTCCAGTATTTCGACTTGTTTGTCGGGCAGTCCAAGCATTCCGCAAATCACAGTCGAACGGCCGTAAGCCCGCATGTCGGCCGGATTGTCGGCAAGCACTTTTTGATAGGCAGACACTGCTGCTTCCCATTCTTCATATTTGTAGTAGCGATCGGCCTTTTCGCGCATGGATTCGCGCGCAACGGCATTGCTTGTTGCCAGCAATAGAACCGCTATAATCGCCAAATATTTTTTTAAGTTCATAGAAGAAATGCTTTTAAAAATTTGTTGTTCGCGCCAAAGTCGCTAAATTTGTGAAAACAAACATAAAACGACGTACCACAAATGAGAACAAAATATAAACGGATTTTGTTGAAGCTCAGCGGCGAATCGTTGATGGGGGCGCAAGGCTACGGCATTGATCCTGTTCGCGTGTCCGACTATGCGGAGCAGATAAAGGAAATTGCCGAGGGCGGCGTTGAAATAGCCATCGTCATTGGCGGCGGAAACATTTTTCGCGGGCTTGCCGGCGCGGCCAAAGGCGTAGACCGCGTGAAAGGCGACCAAATGGGGATGCTTGCCACGGTGATCAACTCACTCGCGCTTTGCTCTGCGCTTGAGAAAATAGGGCAGAAAGCCAAGGTTTTCACGGCAGTCAACATGTTTCCCATTGGCGAACATTATAGCAAATGGAAAGCCATCGAAGCAATGCAACGCGGCGAAGTGGCCATCGTGTCGTGCGGGACGGGCAATCCGTTTTTCACCACCGATACCGGCTCGGCGTTGCGCGGCATAGAGGTGGAAGCCGACGTCATGTTGAAAGGCACGCGAGTCGACGGCATTTATACGGCCGATCCCGAAAAAGACCCGACTGCAAAGAAATTCACGGAAATCACCTACGACGAAATTTATCGTCGCGGATTGAAGGTGATGGACCTCACGGCAACGGTCATGTGCAAGGAAAACAAGCTCCCGATTGTCGTTTTCGACATGGACACGAAAGGCAATCTGAAAAAAGTGATCGATGGCGAACCTATCGGCACGCTCGTATATCAAGAGTAATCTAAAAAATAGAATAATATGAACGATCCCAACACCTACATCAAACCGGCAGAAGAAAAAATGGAATTGGCAGTGGCGTATCTCGACGAAACGTTGGCGCATATTCGCGCAGGAAAGGCCAATCCGAAGATTCTCGATGGAATCAAAGTGGACTATTACGGCACGGCATCGCCCATTAGCAACGTGGCAAATGTCACCGTCCCCGATGCACGCACCATCGTCATCACGCCATGGGAAAAATCCATGTTTAAGGAAATAGAACGGGCAATCATAAACTCCGAGCTTGGCATTACGCCGGAAAACAACGGCGAAGTGATTCGCCTCGCCATTCCGCCGCTGACGGAAGAACGGAGAAAAGCGCTCGTGAAGCAATCGAAAGGCGAAGCCGAGCAGGCTAAAATTTCTGTTCGCAATGCGCGTCGCGACGCAATCGATGGCTTGAAAAAAGCCGTCAAATCCGGAATGCCGGAAGATGTGGAAAAAGACGCAGAGGCAAAAGTGCAGAAAATCCACGACAACTATATGAAGAAAATCGACGATGTGTTTGCTGCCAAGGAAAAAGAAATCCTTACGGTGTAAAAGCCAACCGTTGGCGAGACGTTAAGCGAAGCGGATGTCGGCAGAATGTCGCATCCGCTTTTGTTTGCGCATTGTTCGTAAGGTGGGAGGATTTTATGGTTGAGAGTGAAATCGGGGAAAAACAGTGAAGTTAGGCAAACACGCGTTCACGTGCGAAGCACGTTAATAGGGGAAAGTTTTTCGTCAGGAAAAACAGAGGGGATCAGTAATGGTCTATGGTTGTGAGTTTATGGTTGAGAGAACTGTGAAGTTGGCAATCGCGCAATGTCCTCCTCTGCCGCGCGATAGCGCGGATAGGGGAGGTGCCGTAGGCGGAGGGGTTCGGTGACGGTTTAGGGTTGAAAGTTTAGGGTTGAGTTGCACATGACCGTGCGTTTTCCGGTCTCTCAACTCTCATCCCTCAACCCTCAACTAAATAAAGCCGCTTTGCGGCTGACGGTCAACCCCTTCGGCTCGCAAGCTCGCCACTTCCCCTATATCGCGCTGATGCGGCGACACAGAGGAAGACATTGCTGGTAGCGGTTTATGAATTAGGGGTGAAAGTTGAGAGAGCAGTAAAATCGGAAAACGTGCTGTGGACCTGTGCGGTGGTTGGAGCGTAGCAATGGTTTTCTGGCTTTTATCGTTTTGCGGTTGATGTGCCGTAGGTGGAGGGGTTAACGGTCTATGGTTGTGGGCTTTTAACGTTCTTTTCGGACATTGCCACGTTTCTACCTTTGTCAGTCACAGTGCTATGCATAGTAGCAATTCTTCTTGTTCAGTGTTGCCAACTTATATGCGTATCCTCGCTAAAAATCTACCGGTTCGGGCAAAAAGGAGTGTGAATAGAGTGAATCAGCGTGGGTCGGAACACTGCAAATCGCAGAATTTAGCTAAATTTTGTGGTTACAATCTACAAATTCGGCTAAAATTTGCGATTTCGCGCTTGAAATGTACAGAGAATCCTTATGTCTAATAAGCAAAGGGTAAATTGGAACCGTTGGGGGGATTATTTTTTGCCGGTGATGATCGATTTGATGTCGTTCAGCTTGTTGAGGGCAGCCATTGGCGTGAGGTTGTCGATGTCGGTGTCGAGGATTTCATCACGAATCTGGCTCAGCACCGGATCGTCGAGTTGGAAAAACGACAGTTGCACGCCGCCCTGCCGCGCATTGCCCATTTCGCTGAGGTTTCGTCCGGCGTCGGCGCGAGAATTGTCGGCTTCCAATTGCTTCAAAACTTCGTTGGCGCGCTTGACGATGACCAGCGGCAGCCCTGCGAGTTTTGCCACATGGATTCCGAAGCTGTGTTCGCTTCCGCCTTTCACCAATTTGCGGACGAAAACCACCTTGCCGTTTATTTCTTTGACCGACACGTTGTAGTTGACAATGCGTTTGAACGTTTTTTCCATTTCGTTCAATTCGTGGTAGTGGGTGGCAAACAGGGTTTTTGCATGGAATTTGGGATGCTCGTGGATATACTCGACGATGGCCCATGCAATGGAGATGCCGTCGTAGGTGCTGGTGCCCCGTCCTAATTCGTCGAACAGAATAAGGCTGCGTTCGCTCAGGTTGTTGAGGATTGCCGCCGCTTCGTTCATTTCCACCATGAAAGTGGATTCGCCGAGCGAAATGTTGTCGGACGCGCCGACGCGGGTGAAAATCTTGTCGACGATGCCTATTTGCGCCGCTTCTGCCGGCACGAAGCAGCCTATCTGGCCCATGAGCACGATGAGGGCTGTTTGCCGAAGCAAGGCCGATTTTCCGGCCATGTTCGGGCCGGTGATCATCATGATTTGTTGAGATTCGTTGCCGAGAGCGACAGAATTGGCGATATATGGTTCGCCGGCAGGGAGTTGACGCTCGATGACGGGGTGGCGTCCTTCCGTTATTTTGATATCCAGCGATTCGTCGATTACGGGGCGGATATAGCGGTTTTCGCTCGAAGTGCGAGTGAACGACAAGAGGCAGTCGATTTTAGCGGCAAGCGAGGCGTCCAATTGGATTGCCGGTATGTATGTGGCCAACGAAGCGACCAATTCGTTAAACAGGCGCGATTCGATCGATGCTATTTTTTCTTCCGCGCCAAGGATTTTTTCTTCGTATTCCTTTAATTCCTGCGTCACGTAGCGTTCGGCGTTGACCAGCGTTTGCTTGCGTATCCACTCGGCAGGCACTTTTTCCTTGTGGGCGTTGCGCACCTCGATGTAGTAGCCGAATACGTTGTTGTAGCTCACTTTCAGGCTCGGAATGCCCGTTTGTTCTATTTCGCGTTGTTGAATTTTCAACAAATAGTCTTTTCCCGAATAGGCGATTTCGCGCAGGCTGTCCAATTCGCGGTCGACTCCGGCGCGAATCACATCGCCGCGGTTCACGGCAATGGGAGCGTCGGGGTTCAATTCGCGTTCGATGCGGTCGCGCATCGACGCACAGGCGTTGATTTGTTCGCCGAAAGAGCGCAAAACGGCATTGTCGGCATTCTCGCAATAATCTTTGATGGGGACGAGGGCGGCAAGCGCATTTTTCATTTGAATCATTTCCCGCGGGGAAATGCGTCCCACGGCCACTTTCGACACGAGCCGCTCCATGTCGCCGATTTGTTCGAGCTGGCGGCGTATGGATTCGCGGCCGTCCTTGTCTTTGAAGAAATATTCCACGACGTCGAGGCGGTCGTTGATTTGCCGCACGGATTTCAGCGGGAAAAGAATCCATCGGCGCAACAAGCGCGCCCCCATCGGGGTGACGGTCTTGTCGACTACGTCGAGCAAGCTTTTGCCGTCGTCGCTCATGGGTTCGATCAATTCCAGATTGCGTACCGTGAATTTGTCGAGCCGCACGAATTTTTCTTCTTCAATTCGCGAAAGCGACGTGATGTGGCCGATTTGCGTGTGTTGCGTCAGGTCAAGATAAAACAAAACGACACCCGATGCCACTACGGCATTGTCCATTTTGTCGATTCCGAATCCTTTCAGGCTTTTGGTTTCAAATTGTTTCAAAAGGCGTTCGTGGGCCGATTCCTCGGAAAACATCCAATCGTCGAGCTCGTATGTCAGGTATTTCGCAGAAAATGTTTGGTCGAAGCGTTTTTTGTTTGATCGCTCCACCAATACTTCTTTTGGCGAGAAATTGGACAGGAGCTTGTCGACATAGTCGGTCGTGCCTTCGGCCGTCATGAATTCGCCGGTGCTGATGTCGAGAAACGCAACGCCGCAAGCGTTTTTTCCGAAATGGACGGCTCCAAGGAAGTTGTTTTCGCGGTAGTCGAGCATGTTTCCGTTGATGGCAACGCCCGGAGTGACAAGTTCCGTGATTCCGCGCTTCACAAGTTTTTTTGTCAGTTTCGGGTCTTCGAGCTGCTCGCAAATAGCCACTCTTTTTCCGGCGCGCACGAGTTTTGGCAGGTAGGTGTCGAGCGCATGATGAGGGAATCCGGCGAGTTCCGAACCGGCTCTTTTTGTCAGCGTGATGCCAAGAATTTCGGAAGCGACGATGGCATCCGTCGAAAATGTTTCATAGAAATCGCCTACGCGATAAAGCATGATTGCGTCGGGATGTTTTTTCTTCATCTCGAAGTATTGCTTCATCAGGGGTGTTTCGGTGTTTTTCTTTTCGGCCACGCTGCAAATATTTATTGCAAAGATAATGCAAGCCGAGCGCAGAGGAAAAAGAATTTATTCATTTTTCCTTTCGCAGCTTGTCTTATGGAAAGATAATGCAAATCGAGCGCAGAGGAAAAAGAATTTATTCATTTTTCCTTTGCCGAGGCGCAGCTTGTCTTATGGAAAGATAATGCAAATCGAGCAAGCTCTTTGCATTCCACTCGGCTTTCACTATATTTGAATAATACAGGATGCGGTTCGGCATAACAATTTCAAGCAAGCTTGATTGTTCTGCTCTCACCTTTCACTATATTTGCATAACTATTCAATGATACGACCATGACAAATTTTGACAACGTCATTGACCGACGAAACACGCATTGTGTCAAATACGACGGAATGAAGAATCTTTTCGGGCGCGACGACTTGACGCCGCTTTGGATTGCCGACATGGATTTCGAAGTATGCCCTGCCATATCCGATGCCTTGTTGCAACGGTTCAATCATAAAATCTACGGTTATCATGCTGTCCCCGACAGCTATTGGCAATCGATCGTCCGGTGGCTGTCGCGCCGTCATGGCTTGAACGTGTCGCAGGAGGAGTTGTGCTATGTGCCGGGGGTTGTGCGCGGATTGGCGTTTGTCGTGAATTTCTTCACGAAAAAAGGCGATAAAATTCTGATACAACAGCCTGTTTACCACCCATTCAAGCATGTCATTGAAGGAAATGGGAGAATCGTTGTGAAAAATCCGCTTATATGCACCGGCGGCAGCATAAGAATGGATCTTGCCTTGTTGAAACGGCAAATCGACGAAGAACGCCCGAAAATGATGATTCTTTGCAATCCCCATAATCCCGGAGGCGTTGTTTGGGACAAAGGCACGCTCCGGCAAGTGGCGCAGATATGCCACGACGGGAATGTGATTGTCGTGAGCGATGAGATTCATGGCGATTTGGAATTGTTTGGCAATCGCTACACGCCGTTTGCAGCCGTTTCCGCAGAAGCAGAGGAAATTTCGATATCTCTTGGCGCTCCGTCGAAAACATTCAATATCCCCGGTTTGGCAAGTTCGTGGTGTGTGATTAAAAATCCGCGTTTGCGTGAAGATTTTTTCAATTTCTTGTCGGTCAACGAACTGAGCGAGCCTCCTTTTCCTGCCACGGTGGCGACCGAAGCGGCATACAACCTTTGCGAAGATTGGCTCAATGAAATGCTTGCCTACGTAGAAGGAAACGTCCGGTTTGTCGAGTCGTTCATAGGCAGTCGCATTCCGGAAATAAAAGTGTTGCGGCCGCAAGCCTCCTATTTGGTTTGGCTGGATTGCACAAACTCAGGGTTGAGCGGATGCGAATTGCGGGAATTGCTCATCGGTCATGCCCATCTTGCTTTGAACGACGGCGAAATGTTTGGCGATGGCGGCGAATGCCATGTGCGCCTGAATGCCGGTTGTCCGCGCAGCGTGCTTGAAAAAGCCTTGAACCAGCTTGCGGATGCATTCTCGGAGATTAGAGGAAAGGAATCGAGCCATGATTAAATACAAAGACGAGAAAGACAAATGCTACGGGATTGCCGGCATGGCAATCGGCATTTCCATTTGGAACGGAGAAAATCTGCTCTATAAAATAGATCTCGACGATGAAGCAAACGACTATATCACGTTCACATCCGATTTCTACTTTTCCGGCAATCCGGCATTGCCTCCGGTGGAATCGTGGCATCAAACGCTGAAACGTTATCAAATGACAATCGGCATGCTCATTGCCAATATGATGTGCCGCGCTTTCCCGACGGGCGGGTTGAAATATCAAGACGTGGAAGATGCCATTTTCGAAACTGTCGCCGAAGAAGGGCGGCATTCGTGCCAACTCGACGACGATGAAATTAAAAACCTTTTTCAAGACGCTTATTCCTACATGGAAAGGGCTTTCCGGAATCAATCCGTCAGGGAAATTGCTCGCCAATTTGCTGCAAAATTGCAAGAATGCCGTTCGTTGACAAACTATGAGGTGAAAGAATTGCTCGGCATGTTGGAAGAAGAATAGCCGCAGCTTGTCAACGCAGTCTCAAATACTGCCCCTCCGTCAGCTCTTGGTTTTTGTCGAGCTTGTTCATTTTCAACAGGGATTTGAGTTTTAGGCCGTATTCTTGCGCTATCGAATGCGAAGTCTCACCCTGTTTCACCTTATGCGCTCCCGGCGCGCCGTCGGGCATTTTTTCGTTTTTTTCCTGCAAATAAAACATGGTGCCGGCAGGTAGCATTTCTGCTGATTTCCCGAGGTCGTTATAGTCAAGCAATTTTTTCTTTTTCACGCCGAACTCTTCCGAAAGGCTGTCGTAAGTGTCGCCTTCGTAAATAGTTACATAATACAATCCCCATTTCTGCCGGATTTTGTGCATGATGCGAAATTCTGCCACAATGTCCATGTCGATGCTATGTTCCAGCGTTTCGTCGCCTTTGAGTTCCTTGCGCTTGGACACGACCGGCTGGCCGCTGTCGAATTGTGCAAGCTCGTACAGCTCAATGATATTTATCAATTTCGCTGCATAGGAAGGGTCTGTGGCATAGCCGCAACGTTTCAACCCTTTCGCCCAGCCGGCGTAGTCGGTTTCTTCCAATTCGAATAGCGGCGCATATCGCTTTTGTTTCAGGAAACGCGCATGGTCCTCAAACGATTCTTCCGCATTGGCATATTTCCGGAAGCATTCGTTTTTCTCATCGTCGTCGGCATAAATGCCTTCTCCTTTCCATGATTTATGGCATTTTATCCCGAAATGGTTGTTTCCTTCCGAGGCCAGTCGCGACATGCCGGCACCGCTTTCCAGCAAGCCTTGCGCCAATGTGATACTGGCAGGGATGCCGTATTCTTGTTGCTGGCGCACGGCAATTTCTTTATATGTTTCGATATAAGACAAATAGTCGACAGAGAGCGATTGTCCTTGGGCCGTGGAAACGAAAAGCAAAAAAATCGGAAGCAAGAGCGATTTAAAGAAAAAATCCGTACTTTTGCCAAAACGTGTCTTCATCTTATGAAAGAATTAAAACTTACGACAAATATACAAGTTTGTGCTTACAGCGAACTTGTGGAAGAGGACAAAATTTTAATCGACAAGGCAAAAGCGATGACGGAAAAGTCCTATGCCCCATATAGCAAATTCCATGTGGGCGCGGCGCTTTTGCTTTCCAACGGGAAAATAATAGGCGGGGCGAACCAAGAAAATGCGGCATTCCCGTCAAGCATGTGTGCAGAAAGGACGGCCGCATACTATGCTCATTCCAAATATCCCGACGCGAAATTTGAGAAACTTGCCATCGCCGCATCGACCAACGGTAAATTCACAGACAGCCCCATTTCGCCGTGCGGCTCGTGTCGTCAAGCCATTTTGGAATATGAAAAGCTCGGGGGGCAGGCATTGAAGATCTATCTTTACGGGGAAAAAGAGATTTACGTGCTCGAAAAAGTTTCCGATTTGCTTCCCTTGCAATTCGACAGTTTCTGATCCGCATGCCGAAGAAGCTAAAAATAGTCGTTGCTCCGAAATATGAGCAATTGAAGCCTCTAATCGCCGCGATTCCCGATTCTATCGCCGAACAAGGGGAAATCATCTATAAGGATCGCAACACTGTGTATCGCACTCTCTTGGGGGAAAACGATGTCACTGTAAAGTCGTTCCATGTCCCGGCATTCCTAAACCGAATAGCCTATACATTCATTCGTAAAGGCAAAGCGCGGCGCTCTTTCGAGAATGCCGTCGAATTGGGCAAATTGGGTATCGGGACGCCCGAACCTGTCGCCTATATCGAAGAATATGAAGGCGGTTTGCTTGCGCGAAGCTACTACATCTGCCGCATGTTTGCGGGGAGCAACATCCGCCATTGGGAAACAATCGACCATTTTGAGGACATGATTCGCGCTTTTGCCGGTTTCATCCTCGATTTGCATCAAAAAGGCGTGCTGCACAAGGATTTCACGCCAGGCAACATTTTGTTTGACACGGATGGCAACGGCCGGTATCGCTTTGTGCTTGTCGACATCAACCGCATGAAATTCGGCGTGTCCGATCGTCGCTTGCTTTATCGGAATTTTGGTGCTCTCAACATAGAAAGCGAGGAAGAAACAGCTCGTGTGGCCAAAGAATATGCGCGGTTGGCAGGGCTCGATCCCGAGGAGATGGGGAATATGGCCGTCAAATTGCTGCGCGGCTACCATGCCAAGAAACGCCGCTTGCGCATTCTGAAACGATGCTTCGGCAGAAAGCGGAAAAAATAACAAGCCACACAGTCTCTTGCATTTCGATGAGAAAAGCGCCGCGGCAACGGTTGGGAATCGTTTGTCGCGGCGCAGTGTATGTCGGGTTTCGGTCGTAGCGTCGAGGGGTTTGTCAGAAATTATAACTGAGTCCGACGCTGACCACGTTGCTTTCTTTCTCTTCCGTCCATTCCCAGAGAGTGTCGTTATAAGCCTTCTGCTGCAACATGCCTACATCGAACGATGCGGAAACCGTCAGTTTCCATACGTTTAGGCCCACACCGAACCGCCAACGCAAAGAAGATTTGTTGTATAAATCGAAATAGTGGCGGGTTTGGAATGTTTCATGTTGGTTGATGGCGATGCCGTAGTAAGGGCCGGTCAACACGTCCAAACTCAATTTGGCAATCGGGAAGCGATAGCCGCCGAAGCATGCCACTCCGATTCCCACTTCCGTTGTGTGGTCGTCCTTGTCGCTCGGTCCCTTTGGGAACGTTATGCCAACGGGCGGTATGGCTTCCGGGATTTGAGGATGCCCATGCGCTTCGTAGTAAAAAGCCACTTGCGGACGCACAAACAGCCCTTTCACGAGAAAGGCAGTGTAGCTTCCGCTGATGGTTGAACCTTTGAAGTCGTTGAAGCTTTCGCCGTTCAGCTGGCTTTTCACTGCATCGTCTTTCAGCAGCGAAAAATTGCCTTCTGCGCCGACAGAAAAGCCATTGCGCCAATGATCCTGCGCAGCCATTGGCAGTGTTGCCAATGCGATTGCTGCTATCACTAATAGTTTTTTCATAGCATGTAACTTTTTGTAGTTTGCAATTATACGATTTTTATGGGGGGGGGGAAAAAAAGGTTTTATTAAAAAATATTAATCAACTTCTGTAATTTGAATTATTGGAAGGATTCCGGCAGGCAGAACTGCTTTCTCCGGCTGCCAATAGCGGTTGAGAGAACTGCGAAGTTGGCAAACACGCAATGTCCTCCTCTGCCGTGCGAAGCGCGGATAGGGGAGATGCCGCAGGCGGAGGGGTTCTGTAATGGTTTAGAGTTGAGAGTTTAGGGTTGAGTTCTCCTCTATTAGCGTGCTTCGCACGTGAACAGAGGAGAACATAGGCGTTTTCCAAACTATATTTATCCAAATGGCGGAATGCTATTTCTGTGGTTCGGGCATTCCTTCTTTTTTCTTCAGTTCCGGATAAGCAATGCGCGTGTGGAACATCGTGCGCAACCGCGAAATGAACACTTTCTTCACCACTTCCACGTCGCGAAAACTGAGCGGCGAATCTTTCATGAGCCCCTGCGCAATCTGTCCGTCGATGATTTTGTTGACCAATGCCGTGATCGTCTCGTCGTTGTATTCTTTGAGGCTTCGCGATGCCGCTTCCGTCGCGTCGGCCATCATCAATATCGCCGTTTCCTTGCTGCGCGGGTTTGGTCCCGGATAGGTGTAGGGGTCAGGATCGACGGGGTCGCCGCCATTGTTGTTGCAAGCCGTGGTGTAGAAATATTTGGCGAGATTCTTGCCGTGGTGTTCGAGGATGAAATTTTTGATGATGCCCGGCAACTTGCTTTTTTCGGCGAGCCGCACGCCGTCGGTGACGTGGCGAATCACTATTTTCGCGCTCTGCTCCGGAGAAATCAATTCATGCGGATTCACATCGTGCTGGTTTTCCGTGAAGAAAGCCGGATTTTCCATTTTCCCGATATCATGGTAGAGAGCGCCCGCACGTGTCAATTGGTAGTTCGCGCCGATTTCTTTTGCTGCTTCCGAAGCGAGGTTCGACACTTGTACTGAATGTTGGAACGTGCCCGGGCATTTTTCGGAAAGTTCCTGCAACAACGGGTTGTTTACATCCGACAATTCCACCAATGTCACTTTTGAGACGAAGCCAAACAAGCGTTCGAACACGAAAATGACAATATAGGCAAACGACAGCAACACTGCATTGCCAGCGAAATACAAGAAAACGCGGAAATCGATATTGCCTATATACCCTGTCTCGATTATGCAGAGAGCCGTGTAGGCAATGGCATAGGTCGTCAGCACGAATATGGCCGTGCGAATGAGTTGCGAACGTTTCGACAATTCTTGCAATGTGTCGATTGCCACAATCGAAGCCGAGAGGTGCATGACGATGAATTCCAATGGATGGCCTGCTATCAAGCTGCATAAAAGCACTTGTACGACCGACAAGAAAAATGCCGTTCGCGAATCGAAGAACGTCACGACAATGACGGGCAGCAGCGTGACAGGCATGATATATTCCCCATAGGTGAGCCGTGGCATAAAGCTGTAAGCGACAGCCGTCAAGCCGACAAGCAATAGGAGGATGAACAATAAATTCCGTTTATTGTTGAAAATGCTTTCCCTGCGATAGTACGACAAGTGGATATACAGCAAAAAGAACAGTCCGGCGATGGCTATGGCAAAGCCTACAATCGGATAGCCCGCGCCTTCGCTTTCGATGCGGTCTTTCTCCAACTGTTCGTAGGACCGGATTGCCATCGCTTTTTGCGGCGTGACGATTTCTCCGCGGTCGATGATGCGTTCGCCTTTTTCGATTGGCGGGCGCACACACGCGCTTCGATACGCGCTTTCAAGATATTTCTTATTGTAGTCGTCGTCTTTCGTGTAGTTCGGACGGATGAAGTCGGCATAATTCACCGACGACACGTGGAACATTGTTCCGCCGGCCGCTTCTATGTATTCATACGCTTTTCGTGCAGAAAACAGCTTGGATGTCGGTTTCTTTATCGTTCGCGCACTGTCGTCCGTGCGGATTTGTATAATCGGCAATTTGCCTTTCCGAATCGAATCGTAAACGCTGTTTTCGACAATGCCGACCTCATAGACATGCTGAATCGCTTTTTTCACAGAAGGCGACACGCCTATCATTGCCGCTTTCTCCAGTTTTGCAAGTTCTTCAGAGCCTGCATGGGCATCATGCTTGAAAAAGGGCACAAATTCGCGCAGAATGCTGTCTTTTTTTGCCTGCTCCGTTTTCGCATCCAATTGCACGGCCATTCGATCTGCTGCAAACAAAGCCGGCCCGTCCCACGGTTTTCCTATTTCGTAGGACAATGCCTTGTGTGTCTTTTCGGGGACGAAATAGACAGTCAATGCAGCTGCGACGATAAAAAACAACGCATGCAGCCAATATTTTTTCTCAAAAAGCTGATATTTACCCATGGCAACAATGAAATTATTAACTGGTTCGGACAGCCGATTTTACGCCGTTGATTTTTTTAATTTGCTTGCATAAACGATTGACAATCGACACGTCGGAAACGCGAACAACCAATTTGCAAGAGAAAACGCCTTCGGTCGCTTCGATGTCGAGTTTGCGGATGTTGATCGACATGTTGATGGATATTTCGGAGATCAATTCTTGCAAAATGCCCATTCTGTCGATGCCTTCCACCGAAAGTTCGGCTAAAAATGTCGTAATCAGCGGCGATTCTTCCCAACGGGTTGCGACAAGGCGGTTTCCGAAGCTGCTTTTCAGACGCATGGCCACTTCACAATCCATTTTATGCACCACCACGTTGTTGTCGTCGTCGACATAGCCTACGACGTCATCGCCCGGAATGGGCTTGCAGCAAGGCGCTATCTTGTAGTTGTGCATGCCGTTTTCCGTGCGCAGTTCGTACACCTTCTTGGTGTCGATGGGAGGCTTTTCTGCTGTGGCGTTATTGTCTTGGCTTTTTTCCTGCGTGGCAGCCGGCTGGTCTTTTTTATTGCTCTTTCCGGCAAACGGCCAAAGGCGATTCAACAGGCCGGGATTTTGTTTTTTGCACAAGGATTTGACGACGCTGTCGGTCAATTCTATCGTGTTGTTCCCGATTGCGAAATACAAATCGTCGCGTGTCATGAGATGGTAAAGCGCCATCAGCCTGCTGACGAATCGATTTTCATCTTCAAGCGCATAGTCCGACGCTATTTTGGCAATGACGCGCTCGCCTTTTTCCGATATTTTTTTCCGCTCTTTTTTCAACGCTGTTTCAAGCCGCGTCTTTGCTTTGGCTGTTGTGACGAAATTAAGCCATTCGGGCAATGGCTTCTGGGTTTTCGACGTGAGCACTTCCACTTGGTCGCCGCTCTGCAATTTGTACGAAATAGGCACAAGCCGATGGTTCACCTTCCCTGCGATGCTGTGCGAGCCGATTTCCGTGTGGAGCGTGTAGGCCATGTCGAGTACCGTGGCGTCTTTCGGGAGCGTGATCAAATCGCCCTTAGGCGTGAACACGATTATTTCCGTGGCAAACAGGTTCAATTTTATCGTATCCATGAAATCCACGGCGTTCGGGCCGGGCTCGCGCAACAAATCGGTGATTGTCTTCAACCATGTTTCCAATTCCGACTCTTCGTCGCTTTCTCCGATTTTGTATTTCCAATGGGCGGCGAACCCGCGTTCGGCAATGTCGTCCATTTTCTGGCTGCGGATTTGCACTTCCACCCAATTCCCGTCGGGACCCATGACGGTAAGGTGCAATGCACGATAGCCGTTGGCTTTCGGCGTGCTCACCCAATCGCGCGTGCGAGTCGGATGAAGGCGGTAGATGTCGGTTATTGCGGAATATATGTTCCAACAAATTCTTTTTTCTTTTTCGTCGGCATCGCAATCAAACACAATCCGGACGGCATACAAATCGTAGACCTCTTCAAACGGGACATGCTTCGTCTCCATTTTGTTCCAAATGGAGAAGGCAGATTTCACGCGCGCCGTCATGGTGTACGTCAATCCCATATCGTCCAATTTTTGGCGAATGGGCGCTGAAAAGTTCTTGAACATCGTGTCGCGCGACACTTCGGTTTCCTCTATTTTTTGCCGGATTTCCTTGTACTGTTCGGGATGCTGGTATTTGAAGCTTAGGTCCTCCAATTCGGTCTTTATCGCGAACAAGCCGAGCCGGTGGGCCAATGGCGCGTAGATGTAGAGCGTTTCGCCTGCGATTTTATACTGTTTGCTCGGGAGCATGGAGCCTAATGTGCGCATGTTGTGCAAGCGGTCGGCCATCTTGATAAGTATCACGCGAATGTCTTCCGCCATCGTGAGGAGCAATTTCCGGAAGTTTTCTGCTTGCACGGAGGCTTTGTCCCCGAAAATGCCGCCGGATATTTTTGTCAGCCCGTCGACGATCATGGCTATTTTCTTGCCAAAGTTCAGCTCGATGTCCTCAACGGTGTATTCGGTGTCTTCCACAACGTCGTGGAGCAACGCGGCGCAAATCGAGGTGGAGCCCAATCCGATTTCTTGGCTGACAATTTTTGCCACTGCAATCGGGTGAAGGATATAGGGCTCGCCGGAGCGGCGCCGTATGCCATTGTGCGCGTCTTTCGCAAAAAGATAGGCGCGTTTTATGATTTCCACCTTTTTCCGGTGATTGCTTCGCAAGTATCCATCGAGCACCTCTTGAAAGGCGGCTTCAATGTTTTGCTCTTCCTGTTCGGGAGTCAATCCCAATGCGTTATAGTCCGTTGTTTCCACGCAGGTTGTAAAATTAAAAAATTAGCCAACATACAAATTTATGAAAATACTGCCAGTTCTTTCGAAATTTCCAAATTTTTTTTGCCGGAAATTGAAAAAAACAAGTTTCGTGGCGGTGTGTCGTAATTGCAAACAGCTGCGTTGTTATCGGGATTCGGACGAAGTCAATTACGAAAGTGCGCTTCTGTCGCCCTCTCCATCAATACCTTGATTTTTAAGCAATTCTAACATGCCTGAGGGGCTGAGCTAAAATTTGTCATTTTGACATAGCTCCATTAGGAGATTATGATTTTTTTTGGAAAACCGACGTTGCTGCCAGCAATGCCTTGACAAGGCATTCCGGCATCCGATGGGCCAAATAGAAGCAAATGCGATAGAAGAACGGAATGTTTTTATATGATAAAATCGAGCGATTGCTCTCGGGGAAAGTCGTTTTCCAGCGGTGAATGTCTCGATGCCGTCCTCTCAGCATTTTTATTTTTGCCGTGAATTGAAGGAAGCGGATAAACGGCGAATATGTTTTTGCCAATTCGGGCGGTTGCAAGGCAAACCAAGCGTCGGCAGCCTCCACAAACCGCAAATGGTCGGACAAAACGCGGTCGGCTTGGCGCGTGGTCAGCGAATCGGCGGTTTCTTTCCGGTAGTGGTAGTAGGGCTTGTTGTAGATCACGATGCGTCGTGTGAAAATCATTGCACGGAAAATGATGCCCAAATCTTCCCAGCAATCCACGCCTTCGAAAAAACGGATGTCGTGCTCCGTTAGGACAGACCGGCGAATGAGCCGAGTGCAAAGCGAGCAATGGAGCGTGTCGAGTGGCATGTCGTTGAGCGTAGGGAAATCGAGAGAAGGGAAGCTCACGGTTCGGGTTTTCCTGCCTGTTTCGAGGAAATAGGGCGTGCACACCATGTCGGCTCCTGTCGTGTCGGCTTCCCGAAGCAAATCGGCATACATGGAAGCGTCCACCCAGTCGTCGGCATCGCAATGCACGACAAATTCACCATGTGCCATGTCGAATCCCCGCTGGCGGGAATAGGCGCTTCCCCGATTGTGGTCGTTTCGGACGACGATAATTTGGCGCGCCCGATGGGGGAATGCCGCAATTTCCGTTTTCAGGATTTCGGCAGATTGGTCGGTCGACCCGTCGTCGACAAAAATAAATTCCACCTCTTTCCATAATGTTTGGGCCATCAGCGAGCGGACACATTGCGCGATGTGCCGTTCCGCATTATAGAACGGGACAATGACAGAAAGCCGGATTTTTCCCTCGTTGGAATCCATACATACAAAGATAAACGTTCTTCTCTAATTCGGCAAAACAAATCCGGTTTGTGCAAATTTCGCCTTTGTGGAGATGGACGCGGGTGGGAGGCGAAGGCGTTGCCGTGTTGCGGCTTAATTTTGCTGTTTGTCGTCGGCAGGAGAGGCGTGAGGGCGGCTGATCGCTTCCAAATTGCGCATCAAGCCGGTGTATTTTGTTCTTTTGACGGCCGATTTGCGGAATATGCGTTGAAAGTCGGCAATGTCCATGTTTGGCATATTGTCGAAAGAAAGCGACAAGAATTCTTCCGTCGGGCGGAATTCTTCGATACGGGCAGGAGTGGCGAAGCGATTGTGAGGACAAACTTTTTGGCACTCGTCGCAGCCATAAACTTTGTTGCCGAGGCGTTCGGCCGTGCCGTCGGGGAGGTCTCCGCGGAGTTCTATTGTGAGGCAAGATAGGCAGCGGCGCGCGTCTACGGCCGAAAAATCGTCCTGCAATGCATTTGCGGGGCAAGCGTCGATACATTTCCGGCAATTGCCGCAATGGGATTCGTCTGATTCCTTGTCGGCCGGAAGATGCAATGTGGTCAATATTTCGCCAAGGAAGAAATAAGATCCTTTATGGGGAATGATGAGCTGATTGTTTTTCCCGATGAATCCGATTCCGGCTTTGGCTGCCCAATAACGCTCGCGCAAAGGAGCAGTGTCTACGCAGCAGCGGCATTCGCAATCCCAATTGGACTTCATGAATTCAGCTATCTTCGACAATCGGCATTTGACGGCATCGTGATAGTCCTTGCCGTAAGCGTAGTAGGCAAATTGCGGAGCGTTTTCGGGTTGGAAGGATTGCGGATAATAGTTGGCAGCAAGCGAAATGATGGTTTTTGCGCCCGGAAGGAGTTCGGACGGATTGTCGCGAAGCGGCAAATGGCGGCACATGTAGTCCATTGCTCCATTTTTTCCCGAATCGAGCCATTTGCGGTAGGCGGCAATTTGGTTTTCATCGACCGGAGCCGCTTCGGCAAAGCCGCACGCGTCGAAACCGCAAGAAATGGCAAAATCGCGGATCTGCTCTTTACATGAGGATGGGGAGAAATTTGTATCCATTTTCTTTCAGCCATTCGATTGAGCGCGGCAGCGCGTAGCGGAGATTTCGTTCAGCTTTCAGAGAATCATGGAATACAATTATCGAACCGTTCCGGCAATATTTCTTTACGTTTTCGAATACTTGTTCGCCATTCAATTTCTCGCTGTAATCGCGTGTGACCAAATCGTACATTATGATTCTCATATTGTCTTTGATGGCAGCAGCCTGTTTCCAACGTATCAGTCCGTGTGGAGGCCTGAACAACGGGCTGTCGACGAACTTGTGGGCTTCTCGGATGTCGGCTACATAACGCTTCGTTGTCACGATGGAGCCTTGTATGTGGTGCATAGTGTGGTTGCCGACGCTGTGTCCTCTGCCGACAATATCGGCATAGACTTCGGGATGCTTTCTGGCGTTGTCGCCGACACAGAAGAATGTTGCTTTTATGCCGTGGAAATCGAGCAAATCCAAAACCCACGGGGTCACTTCCGGAATCGGGCCATCATCGAATGTGAGGAAGATTGTTTTTTCCTTCATCGGAATGCGCCACACTGTTTCCGGAAACAACATTCTGTAAATCAAGGGAGGTTGTTCTATGAACATGATTTTTCGATTGTCGGTGGTTTTAATTTGCTAACAATTTTTGTTTCCTGATTGTTTCAAACGTGGTCCAATATTCGTCGGCTGTTTCGATTGCTTTTTTGTATTCCGGCTTTTCGTTGAGCAGGGTTTGATACCGTTTTTGGTCGTAGCTCGACAGCATATGTCCTGCTTCGCGTACATAGGAGAAGAGCCGGTCGTTCGGCTGCCGTGGCATTTTGCGTTGCGCGGCTTTGTCCAATGTGCGGCGGAATGCGCTCCAAATGTCGACGCCTGCTTTTTCGACTGCCGCAATTTTCTTTTTCGCTGCGTTCGGATTTCCTGCGGCATAGGTGGCGAGAAGGCGCAAGAATCCGCCGTCGTCGTAGAGTAATTGGTCGCCGTCGGAAATAGGCTGCCAATAGGTGAGCGTTTGGAAATAAATCATGTGGCGCGAGAATCTGTCGATGGCATGGGAAATGATGTTGTCGGCTATGCGCATGTCTTCTTGATTGCCGGTGGCGTGGCCGATGGTGTAAAGCATTTCCGCTGTTCGGAAGCAGAATTCGTAGTTGCTTGCCACTGCAAATTCCGGCAATTTCTTTTCTTTCAGCAACAAAATGTCGCGAGCTTTTGAAAAACGCCCGATGGCATAATCTGCGGTTCTGGCCGATGGCAGGAGCAGCGGGTAAATGGTGTCGGATTTTGATGCTTGAAAGGCTATTTCGCCTTCTTTGATGAGCCGTTCAGCCAAGTCGAGCATTGCCAATCGGGTTTGCGTCACGATGTCGCGATTTATTTCATCGAGGTAAGGCATGTTGTCGGCTGATACCGTGTCGAGTCCGCTCCAACGGAATTTTTTTGTGATGTTGTTGTATGCTTTGTCGGTGTAGCCGGCGCCCACGCTGGTGTATCGGTCTTGGCGGAATGGCGTCACTTCGAGCGCGAGACCCGTCTGCGCGATGTAGGGCGAAGCGAACGAATAGGTCCGGGAGGCAATCCATTTGACAAAGTTTATGGGGCGTTGCCAGCCGCCTGCGATGTTGGACACGATGATGTCGGTCGTCACTACTCTCGACTCGTTGATGTTTGTGTTTAGCTTGGTGGCAGAATGGTCTTTGAGCAAGTCTATTTTCATCCGGTCGGCGACAAGAGGCGCATATTCCGGCGCGATACGTCCCGATGCGGCCAAAGCGTCGGCATCAATGTCGATTGCCATGACGGGATGGTTGAACACAGGCTTTCTCCCTGCAATCGATTTGGGATCGTAGAAATCTTTCAAAGCTGCTTCTGCGGGATATTCTTCTTCGTTCTTTTTTATGGAAGCGGAGAGCCGTTGCTTGTAGGCATAGGTGTCGGGGGCGGCTATCATGGGAATGGGAGGCGCTTCGAAATAGGGATAATGAGCCTGCATGATATACCAATCGGAACTCAAATAGTCGGTATTGAGCGTGCGCACGTCGGTGCGGAATCCTTCGGTGTCTTGGATGTACCATACGGGGAACGAGTTGTTGTCGCCGCTGATGAAAAGAATGGAGTTTTGGTCGACGCTCGACAAAATGTTCATCGCATAGTCGCGGCATACGGTTCTGCCTCGGCGATCGTGGTCGTCCCATGTCTGTCCTGCCATTTGGAGCGGAATGAGGATGCCGGCGGCGAGCGATATTCCGGCAGCGATGCGCCCTGCATGGATTTTCCTTTTTTTGTCGATTTTTCTCAACGCTTTGCATATCAGTCGATACAACCCGATTACGCCGAGCCCGATCCAAATGGAAAAAGCATAGAACGAGCCGGCGAAAGAATAGTCGCGCTCGCGTGCTTGGCCGGGGATTTGATTCAGGTATAACACGATGGCTATTCCCGTCATGAAAAACAACATGAACACAATCCAACATTGCCTTTTGCCTTGTCGCCCTTGTCGTCCCTGCCAAAGCAATCCGAGCAAGCCAAGGATGAAAGGCATGCCGTAGTAGAGGTTGTGTCCGGCGTTGCCTTTTCCGAATTCTTCGGGGAGCAACGATTGGTCGCCCAAGCGGATATTGTCGAGCCATGGAATGCCGCTAAGCCAATTCCCATGATTCACCTCTCCATTTCCGCAAATGTCGTTTTGCCGCCCCACGAAGTTCCACATCAAATAGCGCCAATACATGTGCCCCACTTGATATATGGCAAAAAATTTAATGTTGTCCCAATAGGAAGGCTTCAATGCTTTTACGGTTTCCACCTTGTCGCCTTTTTTCACATGGGCGGTGATTTCTTTTTCTGTAATTCCTCCCACCCAGCTTTTGTAGTTGGCAGCCGAAGCCGGATTGTAGACGCGTGGCAGGAACATGTACATTTCCGGAGCGTATTGGTATTCTTTCAGTGGCGGAATCTCGATATATTTGTCTTTTTCGTCGGGCGAAGCCTTTACGACTTTTTCATATCTCCGTTTTTTGATTTTATAAATGGCATGTCCATTCTCGTCGCGTTGCACCAAATCGTTGTTGATGGTGTAAACGGGGCCGTAAAATAGCGGGCGGTCGCCGAATTGGTCGCGCGCAATGTAGGAAGAAAGCGAAAACACGTTGTCGGGCGCATTGACATTCATTGGCACTTTGGAGGATGACCTCAACATGACGACGGCATAGGTGGAAAATCCTGCGAAAATCATGACGAGCGACATTGCAATGATGCGCATTGCCCGAATCGGGGTGTGTTGCTTGCAATAGTAAAATAGGTAGACAAGCGCGAACAAGGCAAATGCGGCAGGAAGGTAGAATGTGTCGCCGATGAAGAAAATGCCGGAAAGCGCCAGCAATAGGAAAAACGATATTTTGATTCGCATGTCGCTGTTGCGGCGATGGAGCTCGAAAATCGACCAGCATGCGATGGCGATAAACGAAATTGTGTAGGCTACAACGCCCGAATTGAATTTGAATCCGAAATGGTTGACAAACAACAGTTCGGCTTGTTGCGCAATCGACAAGAATCCCGGCACTATGCCATAGAGGATAAAGACAATGATGGCAAACGACAGCAGCAATACGGACAGCGTCATCCACCAACGTGTTCGCCGCGTTCGCTTATAGTAGACAGCCAAGGCGATTGCGGGAACGCATAGCAAATTGAGCAAATGCACGCCTATCGACAGTCCGACGATGTAGGCGATGGCTATCAGGTAGCGGTCGGAACGAGGATCGTCGCTCCGGTTTTCCCATTTCAATATGAGCCAGAATGTGAGGGCGGTGCAGAAAGAAGAGAAAGCATATACCTCGGCTTCGACTGCCGAAAACCAGAATGTGTCGCTCCATGTGTATGCCAATGCGCCGCACACGCCGCTGCCGAATATCAACGCTGCCTTGCGGCGAGAAATGCCTTGCCGGCCGGCCAGCAGGCGGCGAGCCAAGTGGGTTATGGTCCAAAACAGCAACAATATTGTGGCGGCGCTTAGGAGTGCCGACATGGCATTGATGCAAATTGCGACTTTGTCGGGGGAGGACGCGAAGTTGGAGAAGAATCTTGCCGTCAGGGCAAAAAACGGGTTGCCGGGCGGGTGTCCGACTTCCATCCGGTAGCTTTGCGCGATATATTCTCCGCAATCCCAAAAACTTGCGGATGGCTCCAAGGTCAATAAATAAGTTACGGCTGCGACGGCAAAAACCGCCCAGCCGAACGTATTATTGAGTATGTTGTATCTTCTTTCTGTCATTCAAAAAGTTTCGTTGTTCATTCGTTTTGCGCCGCATGTCTTAGCAATTCGGCTACGATTTGGGCGCAATCATCATTGTCGTTGAAGAATTTGTCGATTTCTTCAGGTTCTGCCAAATCGTAGAACATTTGTGTCGCGAAATAGACGTTGCGAGCGGCATCGGTCGAGCCGTCGGCAGTCCTCAGGATGGCTCGCTTGTAGCATCCCCATATATCGACGCCTGCTTTCTTCAATGCTTCCAATTCTTGTTTCGCCAAGTCGGAATTGCCTTCATAGCAAGTGAGGAGCATGCTGAGATAGCCGCCATCGAAGAAGAGGTAGTTGTCGATATAGCTCATGGCGCCTAATTGCCCGATGTTGAGCGACTGGTAGTAACGCATGTTTTGCGCGAATCTGTCGAGCGCTGCGCGAATGATGCGGTCGCCGTTTTCGCGGTCGGCCTTGTTGTCCGTCAAGTCGTAAAGCCTGTAATAGAACCGTGCGGTGCGGTCGGCGATGTCGAAATTCGACGGAACGACAAATTCCGGCAGTTTTTTCTCCATTAGCGTGAGCAGTTTCCGAGCTTTTTCGTAGCGGTCGGCAGCAAATTCCGGTGTGAATATGTGCGCAGGGAATGCTTTTGCGATGCTGTCGTCGAGCGACTTCAAATCTTGAGCTCCCGCGCCTTCTTCTATGAGGTTGGCAACAGTTTCAAGGATAGCCGTGCGCGTGGTGTTCACCATCCGGCTTGCAGTTTCGTCGAAATAGGGAGGGTTGTCGGGCGTGGCCTTGTCGAGCCCGCCCCAACGGAATTTCTCGGTAATGTTGCGATAAGCATTGTCGGTGAATCCTGCTCCGATGGTGCCGTAAGAGCGGTTGTCGATCGGCGTGATTTCGTATGCCATTCCGCTTGTCTGCATGTAGTTGTTGAAAAGCGAATAGTATTCATCGGGGACAGTCATGGCAAAATAAAGCGGACGTTTCCATCCTTCGTTGATGTCGGAAGAGATGATGTCGAGCGACATTACTTTTGCCGAGGACAGCGTGTAGTTGTCTTTGCGTGTCGTATAGATGTCTTTTGTCGCATCGACTGTCAAATGATCGGCAACGGCAAATTCGTAGCCTGCGGGTATCATTCCGTTTTTCACCAATTGGGCCGGATCAAGTGGAATATACATGTTCGGATAGTTGAAATACGGATATTTTTCTCCGTCGTTTTCCGCAAAGTGGATTTCCGGATTGTAGTAGTCGGCAATTGCGTCTTTTACGGATTTCGGCGCCGTCGGATGCTCGAGGTAATTGCCGAAGATACCAAACAGCCGCCGGTTGTAGGCGAATGTTCCGTTGTCGGCTTGCATCGGGAGCGGAGCCGATTCGTAAGCGGGACGGCGCATTTGGGCCATGTACCAATCGGTGGCAAGATAGGAGAGATTGACAACTCGCACGTCGGTGCGCCAGCCTTCCACTTCTTGCGCATACCACAACGGGAATGTGTCGTTGTCACCGCTGGTAAATATGATTCCGTTTTTGTCAACGCTTGTCAGGTAGTTCATGCCGAAGTCGCGGCAAGCATAGCGGCCGGAGCGGTCGTGGTCGTCCCATGTTTGGCTGACCACTTGGAGCGGAATGAATATGCCCAATGCCACAGCGATTGCGGCTGCCGGCTTTTCGAACGAGTTTAGCATGACTGTTTTTGCCAAATGGCGGATCAGGCTGGAAAGGCCTGCCACGCCCATGCCCACCCAAATGGCAAATGCGTAGAACGAGCCTGCGTAGGCGTAGTCGCGTTCGCGAGGCTGTTCGGGCGTTTGGTTCAAGTAGATTACGATGGCGATGCCTGTCATGAAAAACAAGAAGAATACAATCCAAAATTGTTCAATGCCGCGCTTGCCTTTGTAGGCTTGCCATAGCAATCCGATGATGCCGAAAAGCAGCGGGAGCATGTAGAACACGTTGTGGCCGGCATTGCCTTTCCCCAGCTCGTCGGGCAACAACGACTGGTCGCCAAGCCGCGGATTGTCGATAAACGGGATGCCGGATATCCAATTGCCGTGCGTGATTTCGCCGTGCCCTTGAATGTCGTTTTGGCGTCCTGCGAAATTCCACAAGAAATAGCGCCAATACATGTAGTTGAGCTGGTATTGGAAGAAATATCGAAGGTTTTCCGTGAAAGTGGGCACTTCGACGGTTTGTGTCGCGTTGTCGCCATCGTAGACGATTGCTTGCACCGATTTTGTTTTGATGCCGCCCATGCACGATTCGTATTTTGCTTTCGAGCTGCTATCGTAAAGGCGTGGGAAGAACATGTTGGTGGAAGGGGAATAGCGATAGTCGCGATTGTATTCGTCGTCGATTTCGATATAGCGGTCGGGCGCATCGGGTGTCGCTTTGACTTCTTTTTCGTATTTTGTCGCTTCTTCGGAAACCGGATTGCCGGTTGCATCGCGCAGCACGGGGGCAGAATAGACAGGCCCATAGAGGAGGGGGGTCTTGCCATACTGCTCGCGGTTGAGGTAGCTGCTAAGGGCAAATACGTTGTCGGGCGAGTTTTGGTCCATCGGCGTTTGTGCCGTGGAGCGGATCAGGATGAGCGCATACGAAGAATAGCCGGCAAAAATGACGGCAATATAAAGCACCACGTTGTAAAGAATCCGCACGGGAAGCCGTTGCCCGCAGAAAGCAAACAAGTAGACTGCCAAGGCGGCCGTCAGCAATACCGGAATGAACAAAGAATCTCCGATGAAGAAAATGCCGGAAAAGAAAGCCACCAGCAAGAAGACCCATTTCATGGCGTTTTCGTTGCGCTGCTTGTGGAATACGTAAATGCTCCAAACGAGCAATCCGGCGAATGCAAGCGCATAGGCAAGCGCTCCGGAATTGAAGCTGAACCCGAATGTGTTGACAAACAGCAATTCGGCGTATTGTGCCATTTCCACGAAACCCGGAACAAGCCCGTAAAGGATGAGCACGATGATTGCAAACGACAGCAGAAGAGCGAGAAGCGAACCTTTGACTGTGGTTTTTTCGAACTTGCGATAGTAGATCACGAGGATGATTGCCGGAATGCACAGCAAGTTAAGCAAGTGTACGGCAACCGATACGCCAATCACGTAGGCAATGGCTATCAGATAGCGGTCGGAGCGAGGATCTTCGCATCGGTTTTCCCATTTCAGGATAAGCCAAAACGTAAGTGCCGTGCAGAAGGAAGAAAAGGCATAAACTTCGCCTTCGACTGCCGAAAACCAGAATGTGTCGCTCCAAGCGTAAACAAGCGCGCCGCAAAGCCCGCTGCCCATGATGATGGCGAGTTTCGTCCAAGAAAGGAAATTCAGGTCGTCGTCGGCTTTGACGATTAGGCGGCGCACGAGATGGGTTATCGTCCAAAACAGCAGCAAAATCGTTCCCGCGCTAAGCAATCCGGACATGGCGTTGACGCATAGCGCGACTGTTTCCGGACCCGATGCGAAATGGGAGAAGAAATTGGCTGTAAGCATGAATATGGGGTTGCCGGGCGGGTGTCCGACTTCCAATTTGTAACCTTGCGCGATAAATTCGCCGCAATCCCAGAAACTCGCTGTCGGCTCGAGTGTAAGCATGTATGTGACTGTTGCCACGATAAATACGAGCCAGCCGAGCGTGTTGTTTATCTTGTTGTAGTTTCTCATCGAAATGAATTTGATTGTTTTATCGATTTAATTTGCAAAGATAAATTTGATTTATAGATATTGCAAGCCGATTGACGGAAGGCGTGCCGCTCTTTAACTAAATTGGCGGATTTAAACAAAATTAAAAAACGGTTTGCCGCATGGGTTGAAACGGTTGAATCTGTCAGTCGGTGCATGTTTTCGAATCGTCGACGGGTTCGCCGAGGTAGGGTTCGATGTGGATGTTGGCAATGGTGGATTGCCCATACTTTTCTTTCAATGTGTTTTCGACGCGATTGGCAATTTCGTGGGCTTCAACGATGGTCAGGTTCGTATCTACTTTGATGTGGAAGTCGAGGATGTAGATGTTTCCGTTTTTGCGAGTTCGCAAATGATGATATGCCCGGACGCCGTCCACTTGCCCGATTACGCCGGCAATTTCTTTCGTGACAGAATCGGGAAGCGACACTTCGAGCAATTCCCGAATCGACGGCAACGCAAGCCGGTATGCCACAAGCCCGATGAACACGCTGACGATGGCTGCGGCTATCGGGTCGAGCACGCGCCATTGGTCGCCGAGAAACATGGCGCATCCGATGCCGATCAATACGGCGACGCTTGAAAAAGCGTCGCTGCGATGATGCCACGCGTTTGCCACGAGGGCGGTGCTTTTGATTTGTTCGCCCACGATGCGCGTATATTGGAAAAGCCATTCCTTGACGGCGATGGAAATGAATGCCATTATGAATGTGATCATTGCGGGGCGTGCCAACGACTTGCCGTTGATAGCATCGATGATTGTTGCCGCGCTCGACACAAACAGGCCGATGGCAACAGCAAACAAGGCGAAGCTGATGAGCATGGTGGCAAAGGTCTCGAATTTTCCATGCCCATAGCGGTATTTCGCATTTTCTCCTTTCGACGAAACTCCGATAAACACAATGACAATCACATCGGTCACCGAATCGGAGATGGAATGGATTCCGTCGGCAATCATGGCTCCGGAATGGCCGATTATGCCGGCGGCAACTTTTGCTGTCGATAGGACAATGTTGACAACGAATCCAATCCATGTCACTTTCTTTGCGCGTTCGGCTCGCGAAATGGCTGGATCGGGCGATGCGGGAAGATTGCGTTTCATGCTGTTGTCGTTTTAGAGTCGATTTCTGAAATGGTCAGAACCGGCTTGAACCGTCGAAACAGTGCGTGCAAATTTTGCATTTGGGAAGTCCGATGGCTTTCACCAAGGTTTCGATTTTGTTGAATTTCAACGATGTCAGCCCGAACCGGCGGCGGATTTCTTCGACTAATCGCTTGTATTCGGGCGAATCGGTCGTCGCATATTTTTCAAGGTTTTTATTGGCATCGCCTTCGAGGTCTTGTATGATGCGGCGGGTGATCAGCTCCATGTCGCTTTTCGACGAAGTGAAGCCAATGAACGGGCAGCCGTAGATGAGCGGGGGGCAGGCAATGCGGATATGCACTTCTTTCGCTCCGTAATCGTAGAGCATTTTCACGTTGTCGCGCAGCTGGGTGCCGCGCACGATGGAGTCGTCGCAAAACAGCAATCGTTTGCCTTCGAGCATGGCGCGATTGGGAATCAGTTTCATTTTTGCCACCAGCGAGCGCATCGATTGGTTGCTCGGCATGAAGCTTCGCGGCCATGTTGGCGTGTATTTGCAAATGGCGCGATGGTAGGGCACGCCTTTTCCTTCGGCATAGCCCAAGGCCATGCCGACGCCGGAGTCGGGGATGCCGCAGGCGCAATCCACTTCGGAATCGTCTGTTTTTCCCATTTCCGCCCCGCAAGCGAAGCGCACCATCTCCACGTTGCGATTTTCATAGCATGAAGTGGGGAATCCGTAGTAAACCCACAGGAATGAACAGATCTGCATCTCTTCGTTGGGCTCGCGCAATTGCGTGATGCCATCGGCTGTGATATGGAGTATTTCTCCGGGGCCGATATATCGCTCTATTTCGTAATCGAGATTCGGGAAGCAGGAAGATTCGCTCGAAACGGCGTAGGCTCCTTCCTTTCGTCCCACCACAATCGGCGTGCGCCCCAATTTGTCGCGAGCGGCGATGATGCCATTTTCCGTAAGCAGCAACATCGAGCAAGAGCCCTTGATTTTGTTGTAAACGTTTTCGATGCCTTCTTTGAAGGTTTGCCCTTGCGTGATGAGCAGAGCAATCAATTCTGTTTGGTTCGTCTTTCCCGAACTCAGTTCGGCGAAGTGGTGGTTCTCGGCGAGCAGGCTTTTTTCGAGTTCGTCGAGATTGCATATTTTCGCCACGGTCACGATGGCGAATCGGCCGAGGCGGGAGTTGAAAATGATTGGTTGCGGATCTGTGTCGCTGATTATTCCGATGCCGGAATTTCCGGTGAAACGATCGAGTTCGGATTCAAATTTTGTTCGGAAATACGCATTTTCCAAGTTGTGAATCGATCGTATAAAACCTTTGTCTGCATCGTAAGTCGCCATTCCGGCGCGGCGTGTGCCTAAATGCGAATTATAATCTGTTCCATAAAACAAGTCGGCTTTGCATGCCGATTTTGCTGTTACTCCGAAAAAACCGCCCATATTGCATATATTTGAAAAAATACATGCAAAGGTACGGCACTGCGTTGAGATATGAAAGACGGATTTTGGAAAAATCCGCGCAACGGAAGATTATTTGATTTCGTGGCGGATGTTTCCCTGTGTTTGCCACACGTAGAGCCGGTCGCTGGGGCGTATGCGTGAGTCGACACGAATGGAGAAACGCTCGCCGCGCACGGTTTTTTCGACCGGTTTCAAGTCGACGCGTATTTCGTCGACAGTCATGATGATGGCGCCGGTGGTGGGGCCGGTGATGACGATTTCGTCGCCTTTGCAGAGCTCGCCGTTTTCCATTTGAAATTCGGCCACGCGGATGTTGGAGAAATACCGGATGCCTTTGGCGGCATAGACTTTTACGCGGGTTGCGGAAGAGCCATATTTTGCCGACCATTCGCCGAGCCGTTGCCCGAGATAGTACCCGTCCCAGAATCCTCGATTGAACACTTTCGACAAGCGTTCGTCCCAACGGGCGATTTTTTCTTCGGAGAACGTGCCGTCGATGCAAGCATTCAACGCTTCGTCGTAGCACGACACGACGGTCCGCACATATTCGGGGCCTCGGGCGCGACCTTCGATTTTGAACACGCGCACTCCCGCGTCAATCATTTTGTTTAAGAAATGAATTGTTTTCAAATCTTTTGGCGACATGATGTATTTATTGTCGATGGCCAATTTGTCGCCTGTTTCGAGGTCGGTCACTTCGTATCCGCGACGGCAAATTTGGGTGCATGCGCCGCGATTTGCCGACGAATTGCGTTCGTGGAGGCTTAGATAGCATTTCCCTGATATTGCCATGCAAAGGGCGCCGTGGCAGAACATCTCGATTCTCACTTTTTCCCCGTGCGGGCCTTTGATGTTTTCTTTTTCGATGCGGTCGTGGATGGCAGCCACTTGCGTCAGGTTTAATTCTCGCGCCAACACGACAACGTCGGCATAGTCGGCATAGAATCGCAAGGCTTCGGTGTTGGAAATGTTCACTTGTGTGGAAATATGCACTTCTTCGCCGATTTGGCGGGCATACCGGATTGCGGCCATGTCGGAAGCGATGATGGCAGAAATGCCGGCTTCTTTGGCTGCGTCGACAATGTCATGCATCCGTTCCATGTCCTCGTCGTAGACGATGGTGTTGACTGTGAGATAGCTTTTTAAGCCGTTTTCGTTGCAGATGCGTGCTATTTGCCGCAAATCGTCCAACGAAAAATTGTTCGACGATTTGGCGCGCATGTTCAGCCCTTCTATGCCGAAATAGATGGCATCGGCTCCTCCTTGAATCGCCGCATATAGCGACTCGTAGGAGCCGACGGGTGCCATGATTTCAAAGTCTTTTCGTTTCATCGCTTGTGGATTCTTGGCCGCAAAAATAGGCAATTTGGCTTAGCGTTCCAATATGATGAGGAGTTGTCCCGATTCGTCGAACAATCCTACGCGCCCGCCATACATCATTCCATAAGATTTAGTTTCGCCAATGGCGGCAAGGAGTTTTTGTTCGAATTCCATGTTCGGGCATAGTTTTAAGGAAGCAGCCATGTCGGAAGAGAACGACAGTTTTTGTCCGTCGCCTGTCGTGTAGGAACCGTAGAACGTGTTGCATCCGGAACTGCCGTGGGTTAAATGCTCTTCCGTGTCGAACCAAATGACGGGTTGTTCTTCTGTTTGTCCTTTCGATGGGAATCCGTCGGCGCTGACAATTTTCCATTCGCCCTGCAAGTCGGAATGCTTCATTTTTCCAATGCGTTTTTGCAGGCGTCCGACGATTGCCCCCGAAGCATCGGTGAGCGCAACGGTCTCTTTGCCATCGAATTTGGCTCCTTTGACTTTTTTCAGCATGTCGAGCATGCCGTTTTCAGTGGTCATGTCGGCACAGAGCATGCGGGTTGCTCCCACTTTGTCGAACGAAATAGCGCCGGGCGCGGCTGTCGTGTCGAGAGAGCCGACAAGGCGGTTGCAACCGGCAAACCCGTAAATGCGTCCTTCGCCGGCATTGATTCCTATATATGGCATTTTGTCGGCGACGGGCATGGTTTTGCCGCCGATGGCTATCACGTCCCATTCGCCGGCAAGGTTGGCAATGTCGGCTTTCTTATTTGTTCCGCATGCAGCGAGCGTTAACACTGCGATGCTTGCTGCCAAAAGTTTCAGATTTTTCATTGTGTCTTTTTTTTACATAAAACTTAAAAATTCATTATCACTGCATCTCCATGCGCGAAAAAATCAAGAGGCGCATAAATGTTCTATCAGGATTTTTGTGCCAAGACCAATCAAGACAAGTCCTCCGATAATTTCCATTTTGAAATTCAGCAAACGTCGTGCCAAAGCTCCAAAAAGGCTTCCGGCCACCGACATTGCAAACGAGACGGCTCCTATGATGCCGACGGGAAACAGCAATGAGCCGAAATCGGCATAGCCGGTGAATGCAAACGTGATGCCGACGGCAAGCGCGTCGATGCTTGTGGCGACGGCAAGCGTCAGCACGACGGCGAGCCGCGAAATGTCGAAATGGCATCCGTCGTTTTCCGGCTTTATGCCTTCGACGATCATTTTCACCCCGAGCAATCCGAGCAACCCGAATGCAATCCAATGGTCGCACGCTTGGATTTTATCGCTGAACAGGCTTGCGGCAAACCATCCGAGCAACGGCATTGCCGCTTGAAACAACCCGAAAAAGAACGCGGTGCGAATTATTGTCCGAACAACGATTTTTTTCAACAAAGCTCCGCTTGCCACAGAAACAGAAAAGCAGTCCATGGCAAGGCTGAAAGCCAGCAACCATATTTCCCATGCGTTCATCATGACAGCTTGTCTTTTTTCAAGGTTTGCGTATTTGCCCGTTGCCGGTCACGATGTATTTGTAGGTTGTCATCTCAGGCAATGCCATAGGCCCTCTGGCATGCAGCTTTTGGGTGGATATGCCTATTTCGGCTCCGAAGCCAAACTGCCCGCCATCGGTGAACGACGTGGGAAGGTTGGCGTAGACGCATGCGGCATCGACTTCCTGTTCGAACATGGTGCAAGCCCCATTGTCGTCGGCAATAATGCTTTCGCTGTGCTTAGACGAGTAGAGCGCGATATGGTTTAACGCCTCTTCCATGCCGTTCACGACGCGAATGCTCATTTTGTAGTCGAGAAATTCTTTTCCAAAATCGTCGTCGCGGGCGTGTTCCAATAGCGGATATTTCCCTGAAAGGGCGCTGTGGGCATCGGCATCGGCATAGAGCGTGACATTGTGGGCGGCCAGCGGCTCGACCAGCGCCGGCAAGTCTTGAAGCCTGTCGCGGTCGATCAGCAGGCAGTCGAGCGCATTGCATACGCTGACGCGCCGCGTTTTCGCATTTTCAACGATTGCTTTCCCCATTGCCAGATTGCCCGACGAGTGGAAATAGCAATGGCACACGCCCGCTCCTGTCTCGATGACGGGAACTCGCGCATTTTCACGCACAAATTCGATGAGGCGGCGGCTGCCGCGCGGAATCACCAAGTCGACAAACCCGACAGATTGGAGCAATTCTTTTGTCGTGGCATGGTCGGATGGAAGCAACGAGACGCATGCTTCCGGAAATCCGGTATCGACGAGAACGCGGGCGATGACTTTTGTCAATGCGCGGTTTGAAAATTCGGCATCCGAACCGCCTTTGAGCAAGCATGCGTTTCCGCTTTTCAAGCAAAGCGACGCCACGTCGAGCGTCACATTGGGGCGGGCTTCGTAGATGATGCCTATCACGCCAAATGGAACGGTTGTTTTCCGAATGTGCATGCCGTTGGGTTGTGTCCACTCGGCCAGCGTTCGGTTGAGCGGCGACGGAAGGGCTGCGACATTTCTGATGCCGGAGGCAATGTCTGCGATTCTTTCGCGGGAAAGGCGCAAACGGTCGTATTTAGGGTTGGTGTCGTCCATGCGGGCAAGATCCCTGCTGTTGGCTTCCAATATGGAATCGGCCGATTTCTCGACTTCGTCGGCAAGCGATATTAGCAAGTGGTCGATTTCTTCGGTCGATTTCCTGTTTAGGCAGCGGGATGCTCGACGAGCTTCGGAGAGCAATTGGCGTAAGGATTCGTTCATTTTTTACGATTGTTCGATGAAAAGATAATTATAGTGGACAATGGGTTTCTTCCCTTGTTTTCCTGCAATTGAGCGCGCTTCGCGGCTGTCGTAGGCAGTGCGTCCGACAGCAAAGATGCGTCCGTCGGGCGAAGCGATTCTGACAATGTCGTCTTTTTCAAATTCCCCGTCGATGCGCACGATGCCTACGGGCAGAAGACTGTTGGCATGGGTGGAGACGAGGGCTTCGTATGCACCTTGGTTGACATGGATCACGCCTTTTGCGAAATCTTCGCTATGTGCAATCCATTTTTTGACGCTCGACACGGGTCGCACGGCGGCCGTGAAAACGGTATGCGGCACGTCGCGGCGGTGCAATATGATGTCGGTCAGGATGTTGTCGCGCTTTCCATTGGCGATGAAGACAGAAATTCCTTCGTCTGCCACTTTTCGGGCGATGCGGAATTTCGTTTCCATTCCGCCTCTTCCATAGGATGATTTGGCATTTCCGGCAAGCATTGTTTCGTCGAAAACAGTGTTTTGCTTGATTTCCCGAATCAGCGAGGCTTGTGGCGAGGACGGGTCGCCATCGTAAACGCCATCGACATTGGAGAGAATCACCAAAGTGTCCATCCCCAGCATTGTGGCGATTAATCCGGACAATTCGTCGTTGTCGGTGAACATCAATTCCGTTACCGATACGGTATCGTTTTCATTGACAATCGGAATGACATCGTTTTCGAGCATCACTTCCATGCAATGTTTCTGGTTGAGATATTCCATGCGGGTCGAGAAACTTTCTTTCATGGTCAGCACCTGCCCGCATGTGATGCCGTGGTCGCGAAAAAATTCGTAATATCGATTGATGAGTTTGGCTTGCCCGACGGCAGAATATAATTGTCGGGCCGAAACGGGATCGAGCCGTTGGCGGCATGCCATTTCGCTGCGTCCTGAAGCTACGGCTCCGGAAGAAATGAGCACGATGGAGAATCCGGCATGCCGGAGTTCTGCCACTTGGTCGACCAATGCCGACATGCGTGTGATGTCGAGCGTGCCGTCGCTGCGCGTGAGCACATTGCTTCCGATTTTGACTGCTATTTTTTTTGCTTTGTTCATTTCTTGGTGTTTATGTCGAGCGTTTTTTGGTATGCAATCCGGGGTGTCCCGTTGTGGGTCAGAATAATGCCGCAACGCGAGAATCCGAGCGATTCGAGAATGTGGCGCATGGTGAGGTTGTCGGCATGGGTGTCGACACGCAAGTTGGGGCATTGCCCGAAGCACCAAAGAAAGCATTGCCGCGCCACGTCGTGCATGATTCCTGCGCTTGCAAGGCGATGAACCACGGCGTAGGGAAGGTCGTTGAGCCATGCTCCGTCGAAGATGTCGGAATAGGTGGGGTCATTGCCTTCGATGTATGCGAAAACGGCAGCCAATTTGCGATCATCGGTTTCCAACACGTGGCAATGTCCGGCGAGAATATCGGCTGCGATTGTTTCCCTCGAAGGGTATCCGCCGATCCATTGGTTTGGGTTGCCGGATTGTTGCATATACGCTTTTGCCTTGTCGTAGACCGGCATGATGCTGTCGAGTTCGTCTAACCGTGCTTTCCTGATGGCGGGCATGTCACAGATATATTAATGTTGACAGATTGTCGGCGATGCCGGCAGCGATATCGCGTATTTCGTCGATGGCAATGGCATTGATTCGTTCGGTAGTTTCTTTGACAGAACCAGCTTTCCCGAAATAAAGCACATTCTTGCCCGTCGACAAGGCAAAGCCTTCCACGCTTTCGCTCCCGACGAGGAGTTGGCCGATGTATTGTTTTTTCGCAGCATTGAGCGTATGCTGTTTGAGAGAGTCCGAGGCAAGGCGGCGAATTTCATTGTCGACAAGCCGCAGGCATTTTTCGATTTGGCGTGCATCGCAACCGAAATACACGGTGAAAAGCCCACAATCGGTGAACAATGTGGTTGCAGCTTCCACGGTGTAGGCATAGCCACGGCGTTCGCGTATGGCCACGTTGAGCGCGGAGTTCATGCCGGGGCCTCCGAGCATGTTGTTGAGCAGCAGCAATGCATATTTGCGGCTGTCGTGCATTCCGAATGTGGGCGCACCGATGATGCAATGGGCTTGATGGCTTCCGATGTTGCGTGTTTCGTAGAACGGCGAGGCTATGCATGCCGGAATGCGTTGCGGTCGTTCGAGCTTGTGGTGCATGACGGCAAAATAGCGTTCGGCAAGTTTTATCATTCGTTCGGGCGAGATTCTCCCAACGGCGAAAAGCACCATGTTGGCAGGCACATAAAGTTCTGTCAGGTATCGGCGGCATTCCGTTTGCCCGATTCGGGAAAGAGATTTTTCCGAGCCAAGAATGTTGTGTCCGAGCGGATGCCCTGCAAAAACCAAGTCTTCAAAGTCGTCGTAGATGGATTCGGATGGCGTGTCGCGATAAGAATGGATTTCTTCGAGCACGACTTCTCGTTCTTTTTCAAGTTCTTTTTCGGGGAAGATGGAATTTTGCACAAGGTCGGCAATCAATTCGACTGCCCGTTCCATGTTTCCGGCCGGAAAAACGGAATAGACCAAAGTTTCTTCTTTCGTCGTGTAGGCATTGAGCTCTCCTCCGACCAACTCCATGCGGTTGAGGATATGCCATGCGCGGCGGCGACGCGTGCCTTTGAAGATTGTGTGCTCGACAAAGTGGGCAAGCCCGTGGAGTTCCGCTTCGTCCCTGCTTCCGGCATTTACGGCTATCCCGCAATATGCCACGTTGCTTTTGCGTTGGGTATAGACGATGCGAAGTCCATTTTCTAAAACGTGTATGATGCTGTTGCCGTCCATCTATTGCCAAAAATTGATGCAAAATTACATATTTTCTTCAACTTGTCGTGGTCGGGGAGCATGGCAGGCGTGGCTCATTTTTTGCGAAAACGTCCGAACGCATACGACAGCACTTCTTTTTGGATTGTCGAATTGAGGATTCGGTTGGCGATGTAGTAGATTGCGAAGCAAGCGGCAGCTTGCAGCAACAGGCTCGCCCATGCGTTCGCGATGTTGCAGAGAATGGCCCATTGTGCCACGGATATGACTGCCGCAATGGCAAGATATGGGAGAATGTCGGCAACAATCAATCGCGTTTTGTATCCGGAAATGCGGCTGCTTTCGATGATGGAATAGACATAGAACAATGCGGAAGCGACAAACTGTCCCCAAATCATGGCTGTGACTCCCAAAGGAATGGTGATGAAGATGGCGGCGACCATCAAAGAGTCTTTCACAATTTCGTATGCCACAAGGGCTTTCGTTCGGCCAATGGCAAGGATGTAGTTGTTGTAGAGTGAAGTAAGGACGACAAAAATGCCTCTGCCCATGAGAATTTGAAACATGATGATGGCTTCGTCCCATTTCGTCCCGAAAAGTATATGGAAAATCGGTTCGGCGCATGTGACAAGCAGGAAGGTGGAGGGAAAGAGCAGATATGCCGTGAATCGATTCATTTTGCGCATGGCGTTTTGGAATCGCTCTTTGTCGTCTTGGAATTTGCTGAGGACGGGCAGAAACGAAGATGTGAGAATTTGCGACATCGACATGATGCCCATTTTGCTCCATTTGTCGGCTTGCGTGTAGCATCCGAGTTTGGAGAGATTGTAGTATGCGCCTATGACAAAAGAATAAATGTTGAGGGAAACCGTGTTGAGAAACGAACTGATCATGACGCTGCCGCCTACGGAAAAGACCGATTTGAGCGCAGCCAATTGAAATCGCACGCGAGGCAGCCATCCGCTGGTGAGCCAAAGGAAGCCCGATTTGACAGCGGCGAGAACGATTGTTTGCCATACGATTGCCCATGCGCCAAATCCTGCAAACGCGAGCCAAATGCCGACAATGCCGGAAGCGACGAGGCCGATGGTGTTGCCGATTGCTATTTTTGCCACGGTCATCTGCTTCATCAACCGGTTGGTTTGCACGATGGCAGTGGCGTTGAGGATGAAAGACAAAAACATGACTCTCGACAAGCCGACAAGTCGCTCATCTCCAAAAATGTCGGCAATGAGGGGAGCGCAAAACCATAGTATCGCATAGATGGCGATGCTCATGCCGAGATTGAAATACAGCACGGAGCAATAGTCGGTTTCGGTCGGTTCTTTTTTTTGAATCAGCGCGCTTGAAAAGCCGCTCTCGACGAAAAGCGAAGCAAATGCTTGAAAAACAAGCATGGCGCCGACCAAGCCGAAATCGGATTTCGACAAGACGTTGGCCAAAATGACGCCCGTCACGGCATAGAGCACCTGCGACGAAACTTTGTCGATGGTGTTCCATTTCAGCGTGCGCGCAGTTTTGAGTTTCAGTTCGCTTTCCATCAAAATTGCATTCTTTGGCTATTTTTGCCTGTTCTTTGACAAAGAAGATTAACGCTTTCTCACGGGAAGCCGTTCAGGAACAGATGTTTCGGTGGAGTCAGGGTCTTCTATCAAATCCAACAACTCGGAATTGCCGTCCGGTTCTTCTGCAACAGGAGCCTCCGGCATTTCTGTTTCCGGCATTTCTTCGTTGTTTTCGGAGTCGAGGGCAATGGCTTCGATATTCGACAGCTTGCTTTTCTCGATTTGGGGCGAACCGGTGTAATATACTTTGCCGGAACCCAACCCCTGCAAGCGCAATTTCTTTTGCGGGGAGCATCCGATCGTGCCGGTGCCCATTAAGCGGCATTTCGCTTCTTTTGCAATGACTTCGTCGGCTTGGATTGTGCCTGTCCCGATATTGTCGATATTTAGATTATCGCATCTTCCGGAAGCGACGACAGTGCCATTGCCGGTTATGAGTTTCAAATTGATTGTCACTGCGTCCAATCCGTGCGCCACGATTTTCCCATTGCCTTGCAATTCGATGTCGATTTTTGCACCCGGCCTGACAGAACGGATAAACAAAGTGCTGTCTTTCGAGTTTTTGGCTTTCGACAAATATGAGGAATATGCATAGACGGTAGGCACGGTTCCTAAGTTTGCAGCGTCGGGATCGAGCTGCACTTTCAGTTTGCCTTTCGTGCATTCCGTCATGATATAAGAGGCTTTTTCGGGAGCAATGTCGAATACGACATAGCCGACGGAATCGGCAAGTTCGGAATAAACGACGTTCACATTGTCGTCGATGATCAATTCGTTGAATTCTCCCACGTGAATCCGATAGGTTTCGGCATTGAGCAGCGAGACGCTTGCGGAGATGCCTAACATGGCGGTTGCGAATAATATTTTCTTCATAATGATTATGGTTTTAATTGCTTGTTTGAAGGTAACGAAGTTTTATTTTGTTTAGTATTTCATCCAGTTCTTCAAAGGTTTTGGCTTGCAGCATGGCAATGCGCGTTTCCCTGAAATTGGGAATGCCTTTGAACAACGGCGATGCGGCAAGATGCCGCCTGATGTGCAAGATGCCTCGATACTCGTCGATTCGGTCGATGCTTTCTTCTATTTGCCGCCGCAGCAATGCCATCTTTTCTTCCGGAGAGATGTGCAGGACGGTGCCATGGCGGAGAAAATGTTTCATTTCGCGGAATATCCATGGCGCGCCTATGGCTGCCCTGCCTACCATTATGGCATCGACGCCGTAGTGGTCGAAATGGTCGACGAGTTTTTCGGGGGTGTCGATGTCGCCATTTCCGATGATTGGGATGTGGATGCGCGGGTTGCGCTTCACTTCTCCGATGAGGGTCCAATCGGCGTTTCCTGTGTACATTTGGCTTCGTGTGCGGCCGTGGATGGTCAATGCCTTGATGCCGCAATCTTGCAGTTGCTCGGCAAGCGTGGTGATTATTTTGTTCTCGCAGTCCCAGCCCAAGCGTGTTTTGACAGTGACGGGAAGGCGCACGGCATCGACAATCGCTTTGGTGATTTGCAACATTTTCGGCACGTCGCGCAACATGCCTGCTCCGGCTCCTTTGGATGCGACTTTCTTCACGGGACATCCAAAATTGATGTCGATGATGTCCGGCCCTGCGGCTTCGGCTATTTTGGCAGCTTCGACCATTGCATCGATTTCTTTCCCGTAGATTTGTATGGCGACGGGGCGTTCGGCTTCGGCGGTGCTGAGTTTGCGGGTGGTGCTGGCGATGTTGCGCACCAGCGCGTCGCTCGACACAAATTCCGTGTAGACCATGTCGGCGCCTTGCTCTTTGCAAATCAAGCGAAACGAAGGATCGGTGACATCCTCCATTGGAGCCAACAGTATTGGTTTCTCTCCCAAGTCGATAGAGCCGATTTTCATGACCGTTTTGTTTCGTTGTGGTTAAAGGAAAAGCGTGGCTTTTTTTGCTCAACGGGCAAAAGAGCGCGAATGTTCATTGGCGGCTGAGTTTTTCCGTGTGGCATCCTTGCGTGGCGACAACGTCGGCGAGCAATTCCTCCACTGTTTTTTTTGAAAAAGGGATTCGCCAATCAGGTTTTATTTCGGCAAGCGGGCGCAGCACGAATTCCCGTTCCTGCATAAGCGGGTGGGGAACGTGCAACTCCGCCGTGTCGATGATTTCATTGTCGATATACAAGATGTCGATGTCGAGCGCGCGGTCGGCATAATTGCCGGAAGCGTCGCGATGGGATGCCGGATCGGCGGCTTGCTCTACGCGGTGGCAGAAAGCGAGCAATTCTTCGTTCGTCAAATCGCATTCAAATTCGGCCACCATGTTGTAAAAAAAGGAATCCGATTGAAATCCCCATGGGTCGGACTTGTAGATGCTCGATGTGACAATGGGAGCATTTGCAAGTTTTTTTATTTCGGCAACCGCAAAAGTGATTTGCGCTTTGCGGTCGCCGATATTTGAGCCGATTCCGACGCCGATTGTCCGCACGATTGAGAATTAAAGCGATTTCGACACTTCCACTTCTTCGTAGGCTTCGACAATGTCGCCTTCTTTCACATCGTTGTAGTTGGCAATGTTCAAACCGCAATCGTAGCCGGATGCCACTTCTTTCACGTCGTCCTTGAAGCGCTTCAAAGAGCCGAGTTCTCCGGTGTAGATGACGATTCCGTCGCGGATTAGGCGCACTTTGCTGGATCGTTTGATTTTTCCTTCGCGCACCATGCATCCGGCGATTGTGCCCACTTTCGATATTTTGTAGGTTTGGAGCACTTCGGCCGTTCCGCTGATTTCTTCTTTCACGTCCGGCGAAAGCATTCCTTCCATGGCGTCTTTGATTTCTTCGATTGCATCGTAGATGATGGAATAAAGACGGATGTCGACGCCATCGTTTTCCGCGAGCCGTCGTGCTGCCATGGATGGGCGCACTTGGAATCCGATGATGACGGCATCGGATGCTGCGGCCAGCGTCACGTCGGATTCGGAGATGGCTCCTACTGCTTTGTGAATCACATTGACTTGCACTTCCGGCGTGGAGAGTTTTATCAAAGAATCGCTCAACGCTTCGATAGAACCGTCGACGTCGCCTTTCACGATTAGATTCAATTCGTGGAATTCACCCAATGCGCGACGGCGGGCGATGTCGTCCAATCCCGGCATGCGGCGGGTGCGTTCTTTGAGTTCTCGTTGGAGCTGCTCGCGGCGGTTGGCAATTTCGCGGGCTTCTCGGTCGGAATCAAGGATGTTGAATGTGTCGCCGGCCGTTGGCGCGCCGTTTAGCCCGAGCACCAAAGCCGGAGCCGCGGGGCCTGCCGCGTCGATGCGTTGGTTGCGTTCGTTGAACATGGCGCGGATTTTTCCGTAGCTTGTTCCTGCCACCATGATGTCGCCCACATGGAGCGTGCCGTTCGACACAAGCACAGTGGCCGTGTAGCCGCGCCCTTTGTCGAGCGAGGATTCTATGATGGAGCCTACGGCGTGGCGGTTCGGGTTGGCTTTCAAATCGAGCATTTCAGCTTCGAGCAACACTTTTTCGAGCAGTTCGGCCACTCCTGTCCCTTTTTTCGCGGATATTTCTTGCGATTGGTATTTGCCGCCCCAGTCTTCTACCAGATAGTTCATGTTGGCCAATTCCTCTTTGATTTTGTCGGGGTTGGCGTTTGGTTTGTCTATCTTGTTGATTGCGAATACGATGGGGACGCCTGCTGCCGAAGCATGGTTGATGGCTTCGACTGTTTGAGGCATGACATTGTCGTCGGCTGCCACGATGATGATGGCGATGTCTGTCACTTTCGCGCCTCGGGCTCGCATGGCCGTGAATGCTTCGTGTCCCGGCGTGTCGAGGAATGTGATTCGCCGTCCGTCGTCGAGCTTCACATTGTAGGCACCGATATGTTGCGTGATGCCTCCTGCTTCTCCGGCAATTACGTTGGCATTGCGGATATAGTCGAGTAGCGATGTTTTTCCGTGATCGACGTGTCCCATGACCGTCACAATCGGCGGGCGTGGCAACAAATCTTCTTCTTTGTCGGCATCTTCTGTAATGGCTTCCGACACTTCCGCGCTCACGTATTCAGTCTTAAATCCGAATTCTTCTGCAACGAGATTGATGGTTTCAGCATCTAATCGCTGGTTGATGGAAACCATCACGCCGATGTTCATACAAGTGGCAATAACCTTGTTTACCGGCACGTCCATCATGAGGGCAAGGTCGTTTGCAGTCACAAATTCCGTGATGCGCAGAATTTTGCTTTCTTTCTTTTCTTGCTCTTCTCTTTCGTGTTCTCTTTCTTCGATTGCTTCGCGCTTTTCCTTGCGCCATTTTGCGCTTTTTTTCTGTGGCTTGTTGGTAAGTCGGGCCAATGTCTCCTTGATTTGTTTTTGGACATCTTCTTCGCTTACTTCCGGCTTAATCGGGCGCTTCAATTTCGGCGATTTGTCGGCTTTGTTTTTGTTGCGTTTTGCCGGCTCGTCGCTTTTTTTGTTTTGATTTGCGGCAGCAGTATCGGAGTTTTCAATGTCGATTTTTTCTTTCCCGATGCGTTTGCGTTTGCGTTTTTCGCCCTCGGCCGCTGCTTTGTTCAAGCGTTCTTTTTTTCGTTCCTCTTTGGTTTTCTTTTTGGGACGAGTTTGTTGATTTAGTTCGTCGAGATTGATTTTGCCAATGATTTTTGGCGCTGCAATCTGCTCGACTACGGTTTTAATTTCATTTGTGCCTGCGACGGTTTCCGGCTCTTTATGCAAGGCGGGAGCAGGCTTCGGTTCCGGTTTGATTTCCTTTTTTTGCGCGGGCATCGGCTTTTGTTCAGGAGTCGGTTGTTCGGGAGCCGGCTGCGGTTGAGCTGCGGGCTTCTCTTCTTTTTTGGGCGATGCCGCGGGTTTGTTTAAATTGTTGAGATCGATTTTGCCTACGATTTTAGGAGCAGAGATTGTCTCCACTACTGTTTTGATTTCTTCTTTCCGAGGCTCCGGCGCAGGTTTCGCTTTCTCTTTTTCTTTCAACCGTTCCGAAAAATAGCGGTCGGATTTTGTTTTGAGGTCCTTGTCTTTTTTGAATGCGTTGATGAGCATGTCGTATTGCTCATCGGTGAGACGCATGTTCAAATTGTTCGCCTCAACGTTTTGGTTGTTTTTTTGCAGGAATTCCACCAGCGTCGGAACTCCCACATTTAAATCTTTAGCTACTTGACTTATCTTTATTGCCATATATGTGTGTTGGTTTCTTAATCTTCAAATTCGGATTTGAGCACTTCGATCACGTGGTCTACGGTGCTTTCTTCCAGATCGGCTTTTTCTATCAGTTGTTCGCGAGGAATGTTGAGCACGGCTTTTGCTGTCGTGCAACCGATATTTTTCAATGCTGCGATTACCCATTCGTCGATTTCGTCGCTAAACTCGTCAAGGTAGATGTCGTCGCTGTCGTCGGTGAATCGGTAAACGTCGATTTGATAGCCTGTCAGCATTGTTGCCAATTTGATGTTCAACCCTCCTTTGCCAATGGCGAGCGACACTTCTTCGGGATGCAGCATGACTTCTGCGTATTTTTCTTCTTCGTTGATGCGTATCGACGATATTTTGGCAGGGCTTAAAGCGCGGCGTATGTAGAGTTCCGGATTGGTGGTGTAGTTGATAACGTCGATGTTTTCATTCCGGAGCTCGCGCACGATGCCGTGGATGCGCGATCCTTTCACTCCGACGCAAGCGCCGACGGGGTCGATGCGGTCGTCGTAGGATTCGACGGCGATTTTTGCGCGTTCGCCCGGGATGCGCGCAATGCCTTTGAGGAGGATTAATCCGTCGTGGATTTCAGGCACTTCGATTTCGAAAAGCCGTCTCAAAAATTCGGGGCTTGTGCGGGATATGATTACCTTTGGGTTGTTGTTGGCGTTTGTCACTTCTTTGACAACCGCACGGACCGTTTCACCTTTGCGGTAGCGGTCGGACGGGATTTGTTCTTCCTTGGGCAGTATCAGTTCGTTGTGGTCTTCGTCGAGCACAAGCACTTCGCGTTTCCACACTTGATATACTTCGCCGGTGACAATCTCGCCTTCCATTGCTTTGAACTTGTTGTAGATGGCGTCTTTCTGCAAGTCGAGAATTTTGGAAGCCAATGTTTGGCGAAGCGTCAGGATTGCGCGGCGCCCGAACTTTTCGAAGTTGATTTCTTTTGTCACCTCTTCGCCGATTTCGCATTCGGGGTCGATTTCCCGCGCTTCGGAGAGGGCAATTTGCATGCTTGGTTTTTCGACTGCACCGTCGGCGACCACTTCGAGGTTTTGGTAGATTTCGCAATCGCCTTTGTCGGGGTTCATGATGACTACGAAATTTTCATCGGAGCCAAACATTTTGGCCAGCACGTTGCGGAAAGATTCCTCAAGTACGCTGATCATCGTGGTTTTGTCGATATTTTTCAGCTCTTTGAATTCAGCGAAGCTGTCGACCATGCTTATAGGTGCTTCTTTTTTTGCCATAATCGGATTTCTAAAACTGTAATAAGTATTTTGTGTATTTAATTTCGTCGTATTTGAAGGCGATGTCGGTTTCGACGGTTACGGGGCGCTTTTGCCCTTCTCGCTTTTCTTTTTTTGCAACAGTCAGGACAAATCCCTCGTTGTCGGCCGCTTTCATCGTGCCTTTGATTTTTTGTCCGCTTTTAGTCAGGACTTCCACTTCGTTGCCGATGTTTTTGAGGTATTGTCTGGGTGTGCGAAGGGGAGAAGTCAGGCCTGCCGACCCGATTTCCAATTCGTAGTCTTCTTCGTCGCGGTTGAATTCTGTTTCCACCAAACGGGTCAGACGGACGCATTCATCGATGTCGACCGTCGTGTCGCTGTCGATTTCGACGGTGATGTTGTTGTCGTTGTCGATTCTGACGTCCACGAGAAAAAGGTCTGTTCCCTCCATCCCTTTTTCGAGGGTTTTTGTCAATGCAATTTTGTCGATCATCGCTTTTTCATTTTATAACAATAATGGAGAAGACGTCCGCCCCCTCCATTTCATTCATTTGCAAAGGTACTTTTTTGGATAAAATTATGCAATGCTCATTGTGTCAGGCATGTTGCAAGACGATTGTAATTATTTATTTTTAACAATATGGATTCAAAATAAACTAATATTAACACTGTGTATTGCTTGTTTCATGGCGAAGCTTGTAGTTGTTGCGCTGCAATTCGAAAGTTGAGGGGGAGGCTTTGAGGCAGGCAGTATCAATCAATGGATTGTAAGAAGCTATGACTTCTTCAATGCTGTTGATGTCGGCTCCTTTGGGCGGAGCGGACACTATGGGCTTGTTGGGGATCGTAACGCCGAAATGCCGTTCGAATCCGGCGAGCGCCATGGCGGTGGCGCGAGCTTTTCCTTCGGCGGAATATCCGGCGATATGCGGTGTTGCCACAAAAGTTTTGTCGAGCAATTCACGGTTGATATTTGGTTCGTTTTCCCAACAGTCGATGGCGGCTTTCATTTGCGACCGGTCGAGAAAGCGCGACAGCGCTCCATTGTCGACAACTCCGCCGCGGGCGCTGTTGAGCAGCAATCGGCATGTTCCCAATTTGTTTAGGAAATTTTCGTCGGCAAGATGCCATGTCGGATTTTCTCCGGCTTTTGTCAATGGCGTATGGAATGTGATGATTTCTGCTTCCCGCGCAATGGCTTCGAGCGCAACGAATGTGGCGGATTGCTCCCTTTTTTGCCGAGGAGGGTCGCAGCGAAGCACGTGCATGCCCAATCGTTCTCCCCAACGCGCCACGATGCTTCCCACGTTTCCGACGCCCACCACTCCGATTGCGATTCCTTCCGGCGATCGTCCGGAAAGGAATCGGCCGATTGTCGCGAACACGTATTGCGCGACTGCCGGCGCGTTGCAGCCCGGCGCATTGCAAATGTCGATGCCTGCCGATTGGCAATAGTCGAGGTCGATATGGTCGGTGCCGATTGTGGCTGTCGCTATGAATTCCACGTTGCTTCCGTCGAGGAGCGAACGGTTGCAATGGGTTCGGGTGCGCACGAATAGGGCGTTGGCGGTTTTTACGGCATCTGCGGTAATGGCATCTGCCGGCAGGTAGTCGACTGTCCCGAACGGCTCCAAGAGCCCCCGCATATATGGGATGTTTGCTTCAACGATGATTTTCATATTTTGGAAAAATTGGCAATCATGGGAATGGAAGCCGTCGCGATGCCGGCAAGCATGACGAAAAAGAATAGCAAGTATAGCCGTTTTGGTTTGCGTATCGTAAAAAAGTGGGCTGCTTGGACGGCCATCAGCATGTTGAGCGTGACGAGATATGCTGAAGCGTGGCGCAGGTCGATGGCGATGAATAAAAGCGTGAAAACGGCCATTAGGTTTAGGAATCCGTTGTAGGCGCGGATTTGCAGCCGGTAGGACATGATTGTGAATGCCACGGATATGCCGAACACCGTGCCTAGCACAATTGTATAGGCGAGCATGGCTGTTTCTGGCAAGCGGAACGCTTCGGCATAAATGGATGCAGACAGTGCAATTTCCGGTAATTTCAATGCAGTGGAATCGATTATTCCGAAAGCGATGCCGAGCCAATACGGAAGCGCGATGCCGACAATGGAAGCGAGCAATCCTTTGAAAGAAAAAATTTGCATTTGCATGAACCCGATGATGAAAACGGGCATGTAGAATATTAAAGGATAGCAGAACAAGGAACCGGAAGAAAGGATGAGCATGATGAGAAACATGCTGTCGCGCCGTTCTTTCCGTTGAAAATTGCTGAACAAAATGAATGTGCAAGCAGATAGGATTGTGGTGGAAACGGATGCTGCACACAGCGAAGAGGCTGTCGCAGGGTTGACGAGAGAAAAAAAGAGGAATACAGTCACGTGGACCACCGTGTAGTTGCGGATGAATGCAAACGATTTGTTGATGATGTAGAGCAAAACTCCCGACAGGCAGATGCACAAACTGTTGGCGAGCCACGACGCGAAGGGGGAAAGGGAAATGCTGCCGATAGAATAGGGCAACAAGCCGCCCGCATCGGCAACAGTCTCGCTGCCAAACGAATTGGCATAGGAAACGATCAATGCGACAATGGCAAATGCAAACAAGCCATAGCGGCTGTTGACGAATTTATTGAGTGCGGTTTCCGTCATCGATTCCGTCGTGAGGGATTCATTCTTTGAATTTCAGGTTGTATATTTTGAGGATGTTCGACACGTCGAAATAAAAGCCTTCCGGAATTTTTTTGTCTTTCGGGCGGTCGACTACGATATAGTCAATGTCGCCCTCATAGGCTTTGTGGTCGGTGGCGACAAGCCCCATGAAGTTGATAATGTTGTATTCGTGGGCCGGATTGATGACGACCCACGGTTTGTCTTGCTGTCCGGTCCCTGTCGACAAAATGGCTTGCAGTATGTGGTTCAAGCGGAATTGCCAAATGGAGGCGCGGGCGAATTTTTTCTTCTCTTTCAAAGCATAGATGAAAAATTGCATTTGGTTGAGGTCGAACGGGTCGTCGGCAAGCGACAGTTCTGCATATTTGATGATGGTGTCGCACTCGGCTTGTGTGTGTTTCTTTTTGTAGTAAAGCGGTTGGATTTTTTTTGAAAATTCCGATTGCCGGTAGGGATTGTAATCCTCTTGGAATATATATCCCAAATAGAGATGGCGGTATTCTTGCATGGACATGTTTGTGTCGTTGCTCAAAAATTTGCGCCAAAGACGTTTATAATAGTAATTGGAACGAGGATCTTGCGTGTTGATTCGGATGGAATCCATGTTTGGGACAGTGGGTTTGAATTTGTCTTTGTCGGCAGCATCGAGCGAAGCGCCTGCAAAGAGCGAAATGCCGATGAGCAATGACATTATGGCAAGTAGTTTTTTCATAAGCCGAAACAAAATTTAGATACTGTATTTTGAAAGTGCCACTAAAATCGCGATTCCTGTCAGCGAAACGCTGATAACTGTGGGGAATCCCTTTGCGCATAAATATTGCAAAAATTGCGAGGAGGGGAAATTAAGCCCTGCTCCTTTCGGAGTTCGGGAGAAATACACGCCGCCGGCGATCGTGCCGGCAACGGCGCCGATGACCATGGGCGCATACCCGAACGACAAGCCAGCCAGCATTCCTGCCAGCGAAGTGATGCCGATGGGGAAAAGCCCTTGCGTGGCTTTTACGAGCGCGGGCGGGAGGAGCGCACTGACAGTCACCACGATTACGACCATGATGCCCCAATAGGAGAGCGTGACAGTCGGGAAATTCAACATGCCGCTCCATTGCAACATCCATATTCCGGCGTAAGAAGCGATGACCGACGGCACGTGCGGGCGAATGCAGAGATATAATCCCAACAAAAGCAATAAAATGCCGAGCGAAGCCAAAAGTATTTCCATGCGATGTCCCTCTTTTCCGCGAAGGTAAGAATTTTGCCCGAAACGATTTGGCGTTTTAACGTTTGCCGCTTAATGTTTAACGTTTTATTCGGAAAAAAGGGAATGCCTTGCTTGCGCCTATCGCTTGGAAAAAGACAGTTTTACGGAATCGGCATCTACCGCCAGTGAAGCGTATGCGCCTTCGACAATCGGAAGATTGCGGTCGACATGCCCGACGGGGAAATCATAGACGACGGGGATGTCGTAGCTTTTCATCATTTTTTCGATCATGTCGTACATCTCCGTGTGGTCGTCGCTGGGATGGTATTCCGTGAATTGCCCCACAATCAAAGCTTTCAAGCTGGCGAGCGTTCCGTTGAGTTTCAGCGTATAAAGCATGCGTTCCACTTTGTAGATTTCTTCTCCGACATCTTCGATGAAAAGGATGCGATCGCCTTTCAGCAAATCGTAAGGCGTGGATACAAGCCCGTTAAGCACGGCAAGATTCCCTCCGAAAATGCGTCCTTCCGCTTTGCCGGTGTGGTTCAGCGGATTGGGTTTGGTTTCGTATGCGGGCAATTCTCCGGCAAGGATGCGTCGGAGCGCTTGGCTGCATTCGTCGTCGGGGTGTTCTGTCAGGTGTTTGCACATTGGCGCGTGGATGCTCGCCACGCCATTGGCTGCTGCTGCGGCATGGAGCGCGGAGATGTCGCTAAATCCGATTATCCATTTGGGGTCTGTTTTCCAAAACTCCGGCGAAAGGGATGAAAGCAGGTGCACGACGCCATATCCGCCACGGCTGCAAAGCACAGCGCGCACTTTCGGATTTTCGGCGGCTTCGCGGAGATCAGACAGGCGTTGGTCGATGGTCCCGCTATATGAGCCGCATGAGCCTTTGCAATGGCGTCCCACTATCGGGTCAAATCCCCACCGGGCAAGCGTGGCGCAAGCGCTGTCGACTAATTTTGTGTCTATTTTGCTTGCCGGCGATACGATTGCGATGGCGTCTCCGGGCTGTAATGGTTTGGGATAAATCATGATGTCGATGTTGGATTGTATGAAGTTAATTTACTTGCACTTTTATGCCGCATGCGCGGATTCGGTTGGCGATGTGCTCCAATTCGTCGCGTTCCACTTTTTTGAGATTGCATTCGGGCGTGGGGCGATCGAGAGAATAAAGCATCACTTCGGCAGGGCGAATTTGCTTGTATGCCTCGATGAGCGCGGTTGTTTCTTCATCGGTCGTGTTGTCGACGATTTTTCCTTCGTGCGTTCCGCGGAGCATCATGGTTTGAATGATGCATTGCCCACGGAAATGTTTTAGTTGTTCGATGATTTCGGCGGCATTGAAACGAGAATCGGAGGGCCGGTTGATGAGACGGATGGTCGGGTCGATGGCCGAATCGAGTTTGAGTATGTTGTTGTCGACTTTTTTCAATGCTTCGGCCACCTCCGGTCGATGAATCATGGTGGAATTGGACAGCACGCTGATTTTCACGTTCGGGTAGTATTTGTCGCGAAGTGCGCGCACGTCGTCGATAACGCCGCCAAAGTCGGGGTGGAGTGTCGGCTCGCCGTTTCCGGAAAACGTGATTACGTCGAGCGGCTTGTCCGTTTCGTGCATGGATTTCAGCTTGCTCTCCAATTGTTCGCGTACTTCTTGGCGGGTGCTTATGCCTGCTTTTCCCGCTCCCTGCGCGTTGTAGCCTGCTTCGCAATACAAACAGTCGAACGAGCAGATTTTCCCATCGTTGGGCATCAGGTTGATGCCGAGCGACACGCCTAACCGGCGACTGTGTATCGGTCCGAAGATTGTATCGTGGAATAAGATTGTAACCATGTCATAAAGAATTAAATAGGTTGATGTATTGTTTGGCGATTGCCTTTTCGGAGAATCGCGCGGCAGCTTCGTCGTGGATTGCTTGTCGGTCGGCTTTTTGCTCAGCCGCCCAAATGATGCCGTTGGCAAGGTCGGAAGCGTCGGGATAGGCAGCCAAATATCCGTTTTTCTGATGGTCGATGATGTCGCGTTGTCCGCCATGGTCGAAAGCCACGGCAAGGCATCCGGCGGCTTGGCCTTCGATGAGCGTTGTCGGCAGTGTTTCAAAATGGGACGACGACAAGACGATGTCGGCATTTTGCAGCAATTCGGGGATGCGATTGGGCGCAACCGCGCCTATCCAACGGTGATTTAACCGGATAGATTGGAGCAACGCCTCGTCGCGGATGAAACCGAAAAGCAGCAGCTCCAGCCGGTTTGCCATGTCGGGATGATTGTCGGCGATGAGGTTGACGGCATCGACCATGATGCCGAAGCCTTTGATTGGGTCGTCTAATCGGGCCGCACCCATTGCAATGACTGTTTTTTCGCTTGGCGCGCCGGCTGCTCTTCTCCAATCGAAATGTTCTATCGGGAGGGCGTTGTGGATTACAGCCAATGGTTTTTCCCTAAGCAACGAGCTTTCTTTGCAACGCTCGGCAAGCCAATTGCTGACGGCTACGAACTGAATGGGAACGCGATCGTAGAGATGTTTTTTGGCATTCCATGTTTGTCGCGACAAGTCGTGGCGGAAAGGGAAACGGACGAAAGGGCATTGTCCGCACCGGTTTGTGTAGCGGCGGCAATCGTAGGCATGGTGGCATATTCCGGTGGCACACCACATGTCGTGCATCGTCCATACGATTTTTTTCCCTGCTTCATGCAAACGGGCAATGTCGGCAAGGGAGAGAAAGCCTTGGTTTATCCAATTTATGCAAACGATATCGGCTTGGCGAATCCATTCATGAGAAAGCGCATAGCTTCCGAAACGAGCGGTAGACACCTTGAAGAGATTTTTGCGTGAAAATCCGTTTTCCGCAAAAATGTCGAGCCGTTCCAAAAGGAAAGCGCTGCGGCGCTTCGACGGCGAACTTGCCGAAGCGACGCGATTGTTGTCGGTCGTTTTGTCTGCGACAATCATTCGGGCGTCGATTCCGCTTTCGCAAAGCCCGTTCAGCAAGCGGTGGCTGACGATGGCGGCTCCGCCTTTTGCGTCGGAAGTGTTGAGAATTGCGATTTTCATGAGCGGCGTTTAAGTATGGCAAGCACGTTGAATTGTTCTTTTTTGACGATAAGCAACAGGAAGATTGCAAGAAGCGCGGTGTTGAAGCAAAGATGCAATATCGTGTTGCCGATGGGCGCATATTCTGCAATTGCAAACAAGATGGCCGCAACAAGGATGTATATGCCTATCGACTTTAAATCGTAGTCGATGGGGTTCTTTTTTTGCCCGACGAAAAATGAAAGCGCCATGGCAACTCCATAGCCGGCCACGCCTGCCCATGCACACGCCATGTAGCCGAATTTCGGCACAAACAAAATGTTGATGGCTATCAGCACGGCGCATCCGGCGAAAGAAAACAATGCGCCCCATAGGGTTTTGTCGATGAGCTTGTACCAAAATGAAAGATTGAAGTAGATGCCCATCAAAATTTCAGCTGCCATGACGATAGGCACGACGCGCAAACCTTCCCAGTAGTCGGGATTCGGGGCGATGATATGTTTCAGGATGTCGATATAAAACACGACGCAGAGGAACGCGAGCAGCGTGAAAATGATGAAATATTTCATGGCTTTCGCGTAAAATTCCTTGCTGTCTTTGTCGCGGCTTTTGCTGAACACGAGCGGTTCGTATGCATATCGGAAAGCTTGTGTCAGCAAAGCCATGATCATGGCTATTTTGCTCGCGGCGCCGTAGATGCCGAGTTGGGTTTTTGCATCGGCTCCGGGGTAAACGTGGCTGAATATGATTTTGTCGGCCACTTGGTTGAGGATTCCGGCAATGCCGAGAATCAATATCGGATACGAATATTTCAGCATGCGTTTTGCCAATGGCATGTCGAATCCGCTTTTTAATTTGACGAGCGGAAGCATCAGCAGCATGATGAACGAGGTGCAAACGAGATTGAAGAAAAAGGCATATCCGACGTCTGCCCCGTCCATGAACACATAGTAAGTGATGTTCAAGGCAATGTTGAGCACGATAAAGAGCAGTTTGAGCGCGACAAAGCGGAAGGGTTGCCGTTTGTAGCGCAGATAGGCGAATGGGATGCTTTGAAACGCATCCATGGCGACTACGGCCATCATCATGCCAATGTATTCAGGGTGATTGGCATAGCCCATTGCCAAAGAAATCGGCTTCAGAAATGCCAATCCGGCTACGACAAACAGCACCGACGTGCTCCCCACCATGAATAGCGAAGTGGAATAGACGCGCTTTGGGTTTTCGGTTTCTTTGTTGACGTAACGAAAAAATGTCGTTTCCATGCCGTAGGTGAGAATCACCATCAACAAGGCTGTCCAAGCGTATACTTCGGTGACAATGCCATATCCGCCGGAGCGTGCCGACATGGCCGACACGTAGATGGGAACCAGCAAATAGTTGAGAAACCGTCCGACAATTGAACTGACGCCGTAAATAGCAGTATCTTTAACCAACGACTTTAAACCTGCCATGCCTTTTAATGTCTTATCTTATATAAGCTATAGCATTAGATATGCGAATCTAATGCAGCTTAGGTTATACAAAGGTAATTTTTTCAATTCGATAATCCAACATTTTCTATACGATAGACGATTGCTTATGAAAAAAATAGTTTTGATATTGATTGCATGCCTTTTTGTTTTGCCGGCGAGTGGCGACGATTTCGAGTATTACATGCGTCAGGCAGAGGGTTATCAGCGTGAAGCCGAATACTATAATCGGCAAGCGGAAGGATACGACAAGGAAGCCGATTACTATGCGCGTCAGGCGCAAAGCCATTTGAAAGAAGCGGCCTATTATCTTCGCAGGGGAGATTCCGACAGGGCAAAAACGTATCAAAGTCGTGCCGAGGATGCCCGCGACCGCGAAGAATCATATCGCGACCGTGCAAAAGATGCCCGCGACCGTGCGCGTTCCTATCTTCGCAAGGCGGCAGATGCGATGGAAAAAGCGCAATGATTCGGCATAATTTCGCTCGATGGCGGCGTGTCTCAGGCAAATGTCGTGTTTTTTAGCTACTTTTGCGGCATGGATTGGATACAGAATTTTCTATTTGAGCATTCGGCAGTGCAAGCCGTCGTGGTGATGGCTTTGATTATATTTACAGGCTTGGCATTGGGGCGGATACGTGTGGCCGGAATTTCGTTGGGCGTGACATTCGTGTTTTTCATGGGTATATTTGCCGGTTATCTCGGGTTCACAATCGACGACCAAATGCTGAATTATGCGGAAAGCTTCGGTCTTGTTCTGTTTGTGTATGCACTTGGACTTCAAGTTGGTCCCGGCTTTTTCAGTTCTTTTCGCAAAGGCGGAATCCGCATGAATGGCGTGAGTTTGATATTGATAGTTGCCGGTTCGGCATTGGCTGTCGGCATTGGGATGCTGTGCCACTATGGGATAGACGACATGACCGGTGTGCTTTGCGGAGCTACGACCAACACCCCTGCGCTTGCGGCAGCCCAACAGACCTTGAAGCAGCTTGGCTTGCCAACCGACAGCGCGGCTCTTGGTTGCGCTGTGACTTATCCGTTGGGAGTGGTGGGTGTGATTTTTGCGATGATTTTTCTCAGGAAATTTTTTGTTCGCCCTGTCGATTTGGAAGAACGCGAAGCCGATCATTCGGAACAAACGTTTATTGCCACGTTTGTGGTGAAAAATCCGGCAGTGTTTGAACGCACGCTTGGCGATGTGCGGCAAACGACAACGGCGCAATTCATAGTTTCGCGTATTTGGCGCGATCGCGAATTGCTGATGCCTTCGTCGGACAGCGTCCTGCAAGAGGGCGATCGGCTTCTGACGGTGACAACCGAGAAAAATGTGGACGCTTTGACGCTTTTGTTCGGAGAAAAGGAAGATCGCGATTGGAATCATCATGTCAATTGGAATAAGTTGGACCGCCAGCTTGTGTCGCGCCACATTGTCGTGTCGCGTCCGGAAATAAACGGCAAAAAATTGGGTTCGCTGCGTCTTCGCAGTTCGATGGGGATAACGGTGTCGAGGGTGTTGCGCAGCGGCGTGCTGTTGTTGGCTACACCCGACCTTGTGCTTCAATTGGGCGACCGCTTGACGGCCGTGGGAAGCGCGGCGGATATCGAACATGCGGAAAAGTTGATTGGCAACAGGGCCGGTTCGCTGAAAGAGCCCAATTTGGCTGTGATCTTCGTGGGCATATTCTTGGGATTGGCGCTCGGATCGATTCCAATCTACCTGCCGTCGACGAATGTGCCTGTCACGCTTGGACTTGCCGGAGGCCCTATCGTGGCCGGAATTTTGATGGGACGCTACGGCCCGCGATTCCACATGGTCACATATACGACGCGCAGTGCGAATTTGATGCTTCGCGGCGTAGGCTTGTCGATGTATCTTGCATGTTTGGGATTGGATGCCGGCGCGAATTTCTTTGACACGCTTGTCGGACCGCAAGGCTTGGCGTGGATTTCGATTGGATTTGTGTTGACATTTGTGCCTGTCGTGCTTGTCGGAATAGCGGCCATGAGATGGTTTAAGTTCAAATATGGAGAAACATGCGGCTTGTTGTGTGGCGGGATGGCCAATCCGATGGCGTTGAATTATGCCAACGACACAGTGAAAGGCGATTCGCCGGCCGTGAGCTATGCGACGGTTTATCCGCTGGGCATGTTTGTGCGCGTGATAATAGCGCAGGTTTTGATTTTGGCTTTTTATTAGGAACGAGGATATATAAAGCAAACAGCGACGCTGCGGAAGAACGAGCGTCGCTGTTTGTGTTTTTATGGGAGATTGCGGTTATTTCCCGCATTTCTCTTTGATGGCGGCTTTTATCCGGTCGAAGATTTCATCAACGGAGCCGGTGCCTTTTATGGGAAGGTAGTCGCCTTCTTCTTCATAGAATTTTTGAAGCGGTTGCGTTTGCTTGTGGTACACTTCAAGCCGTTTTTTGATTGTTTCGAGATTGTCGTCGCTTCTGCCTGATTCCAATCCGCGTTTCAGCAAGCGGTCGACAAGTTCGTTGTCGTCGACTTGCAGCCCGACCACGGCATCGACTTTCGCGCCTCTTTCGGCAAGCATCGAACGAAGCGCCACAGCTTGCTCGATGGTGCGGGGAAAGCCGTCGAAAATCACTCCTTCGCGAGCTTCCGGCGTGTTGTCGAGGAGGTCGGCAAGGATGCTGACCATTAATTCGTCGGGGATTAAAGAGCCTTTGGAAATATAGGTTTCGGCTGTTTTTCCAAGTTCGGTGCCGCGACGGATGTGGTCGCGAAGCACGTCGCCGGTGGAAATGTGGTAGAGACCGTAGTAACTAATTAAATTTTCGCTCTGAGTTCCTTTCCCGGAGCCCGGAGCGCCAAAAATGACAATGTTGAACATAATAATTGACTAATAAATTATTGAGTTTAGATGCTTGCGATTCTCACCGCTCGCTTTCCAATATGTAAATGTCTTTCAAGTAGCGTGCTTTTTCGTCGAGATCCAAGCCGTAGCCGAGTATGAATTTCGGCGGGATTTCGAAACAGCAGTAGTCGACTTTCACGTCGACTTTTGCCGATTCGGGTTTAAGCAGCAGCGTGGCAAATTTGATGTCGGCCGGATTGTGTTTTTGCAACTCTCCGATTAGCTGGCATGCTGTCAGGCCTGTGTCGACAATGTCTTCGACGATGATAATCGTGCGCCCTTCGATGTCGGCATCAAGGCCGAGTATTTGGCGAACTTCGCCCGATGAAGCAGTCCCCGAATATGATTTGAATCGGATAAAGGCGATTTCTGCGGGATAATCGACTTGCCGGAACAAATCTGCAGCGAAAATGAATGCGCCGTTGAGCACACAGACAAACAGCGGATTTTTATCTTTGCAATCGCGTCGGATTTGCGCGGCAATCTCGCGTATGCGCGCCTGTATTTGCTCGTTTGTGATATAAGGGACAAATGTTTTGTCGTCGATGATGATTTTCTCCATAAGGCGTGAAATATTTGTTGAGATAAGCGGTGTCTTGGCATGATTGCCCAAACGCGTTTGAGCGATTCTGCTTTCAAGTTGCATTATCTGAGGGCAAAGATAGTACCTTTTGCAAAAAAATCTATAATTTCGTGCTGTCGAAAAAATGGTTGAAAATGATAGAATTGCGAAATATCGAGAAAAAGTTCGGTCGATTGCAGGTGCTTAATGGCGTTTCGGTGGCAATCGAAAAAGGCGAAATTGTGTCGATTGTAGGGCCGAGCGGAGCAGGGAAGACGACATTGCTTCAAATCGCCGGCACTCTCGACAAGCCGGATGCGGGGCAAGTGGTCTACGACGGAGTGGACGTATTGTCGTTGTCTGAACGGCGGTTGTCGGAATTTCGCAACCGCAATATCGGTTTTGTTTTTCAATTCCATCAATTGTTGCCGGAGTTTACTGCGCTTGAAAATGTCGCGATACCGGCATTGATACGCGGCGATCGCCGTTCGACGGCATTCGGGAGAGCGGAGGAGCTGCTTGCGCTTCTCGGCCTTTCCGATCGTGCCGCTCACAAGCCGGCGGAGCTTTCGGGCGGAGAAAAACAGCGGGTGGCCGTGGCGCGCGCTTTGGTCAACAAGCCGGATGTCGTTTTTGCCGACGAGCCTTCCGGCAGTTTGGATTCTAAAAACAAAGCGGAGTTGCATCAGTTGTTTTTTGACCTTCGCGAGCAATTGGGGCAGACGTTTGTGATTGTCACCCACGACGAATCGCTTGCCGGCATGTGCGATCGTGTGCTGAAAATGTGCGACGGCGTGATTTTATGAAATCGTTGTGCAAAATATTGTTGGCTTTGTTGCCATTTGCTTGTGGTTGCGATGAGCCTGCGGGCTATGATTATGGCGACTATCTTGTCGAATTTGTCACTTTTGAGGGCGAGCGCGACGGGATGCCTTGCTTCACGTTTCAAAGCCGTGACGACTCGCCGGAGCAGACGTTGCTTTCTGAGTCCGGCTTGGACAAGGAGATCATGGAAGGGCAACGGTGTCTTTTGCAATATACGGTGCTTTCCGATTTGCCCGATCGGACAAAATTGATACGGGTCGATTATGTTTCTCCCATCATATCCGATGTGGCGCGGCAAGCATCTTCTTCTGCCATCGAGACCTTGCCGGATACGCCGATAGATGTCGTGTCGCTTTGGAGGAGCGGCAACTTTATTAATTTAAGCGGGTGGGTGCCCTATACGGGCAGCCGGTTCGGATTGTTTTTTGTGGTGGACGAAAGCACATTGGACGCGAATACGGTTGTAGCGCGAATCGTGTACGACGTCATGGGGGCGACTCCGACGTTTGAACGGCGTGTCTATGCTTCGTTCGATATTCGGAACGTTTGGTCGCGGCAGTCGTGCCACACGCTTCGTGTGGTTGTCGGCAACGGCACGTATGTATTTTCAAAATAACGAGATCCCATTTTAGAAAGTTCCTTTTTCCCGTCGGTTTTGGTGACCGGCGTTTATTTTTGCGCAAAAAAATATAGGAGGAAGTATGCAACGAAAAGTGACATTGTTGAGTTTTTCGCAGGGCGAAATGTTGGAAGAATGGAAAATGCGAAAGGGGATGTTCTCCGGACTGCGCGATTGCACGGCAGAGCGCGACGACGGGGTGGATGTCGACGGATTGCTGTTGCGGGAGATCGACAGTTGGTATGCGCGCCTTTTGGCGGAAGCGCCGATCGATTGTTTGCCGGTGGAAGATGTGGCATCGGAATGCACTGTGGAGATTGGCGCGGATTTGAGGGTGGATGTGGCTTTGCCGTCGCGATGTGTCCGACTTGTGTCGATGAAAATGAAAAGTTGGCAGGAAGCGGTTTCGCAATTTGAAAAAGAAGGCGGCATGTTGGCTCTTCGGCAAGCCAATGCGTGGCTGCGAGGCGGTGTTTGCAACCCTGTTTGCATTGCGGGCATTGGGAGGATTCGGGCCTATTCGGCAGCGGCGGCGACAGACGAATTGGAGCGGTTGGAAACTGTGTGTTTTCCGGAAAATGGCAATTATGTGTTTACGGAAAGGGCATGGACGGTTTTCCCGGAACTTTTCGCCGCGATCTAACCGAATTAGAGTCAATACTGTTCCAAAAGTCGGAAAAGCAACATAAAAGAACAATATATTGGAATATTCGTTATATTTTTGCGCAAATATTCAAATTAGGACAAGATGAATGCTGACCCGTTAAAAAGGAAAGAAATTCCGTGTCTTTCCGTCGATAAGATTTTTTCCATATTTCGCCCCAATGATGCTGACATCTATTTTCCGGGGTTGTTGATAGGCGAACGCTCGTCGGATGTGGATGCTCCCAACGACATATCGTTTGTGCATCCTTTCAGCGTCGATGCTTTTATCTTCATATTTTGCGAAGAAGGAGAGATGACGATTTCCACAAGTTCGTATTCTTGCTCGATCGAGAAGCACGATTTGTATATCAATTATCCGCGACAAATCATGCGTGTTTCGGGCGTGAATAGTTGCAAGGTCGTCGTTTTGGTCGTCGACGTGGAATTCATACAAAATATCAATCTGGATATTAAGCCGATGGCGCAGAAGTTATTGGCTCTGCACTATATGCATAAAATGTCGTTGAGCAGTTTCAATTTTTCAGAACTGATTCGGCTGATTCGCGCCATTGCGGAAGAATTGCGCAACAATGAGCGCGACAGCGCGACAAACGATATTCTTCGTTGCTTGTTTGGCGCGATGTTTTTCAAAATCGGAAGGGTGATCGATAAAAATACAATCGATTCAAGGACGCTCGACCAAGAAGCGTTCAACAAGCATGCCGGCTATTTCAAGGAGTTTATGATTCTCCTCGGGCAAAACTATAAGAAAGAGCGTTCCGTGGGGTTTTATGCCGAGCGCATGCATCTGTCGCCAAAGTATTTCACGACGCTCGTGAAGCGCACAAGCGGCTTGACGGCTGCCGAATGGATTAGCCGTTACGTGATATTGGAAGCAAAAAACCTGTTGAAATATTCCACGATGAATGTGCAAGAAATTGCTTATTCGTTGAATTTCCCGAACCAGTCGTTTTTTGGAAAATATTTCAAGCACCATACGGGGATGACGCCGTCGGAGTATAAAAAGTTGTGACGGCGGCGAGGCGTGTCCCGATTTTTTCGGATTGACGCTCTCTGATGTCGGATTATAATCTCAGGCTTGCTGTGGCAGGCTTGGGATTATTTTTTTGATTGCCGGTTCATGATGAGTTCGGCAACAAGCCAATCGAGCTCCGTGTCGAGGTCGAGCGACCGTTCGGCCGGCATTTCGCACATGATGCGCCGTTTGAATTGATTCATCGGTTCGCGCCGCAGGCTTGCGACATTGACAACGTAGACGGCGCCGTTGTATTCCCATGTTTTTGGCGCGTCTTGCCGTCGCGTGTATTTGCCGTCGCCTTTGGCAATGTGGAGGAAGCCGTCGGCATCGGTTTCGTAGCAATTGTAATAGGGGTTGCAAGCTGCTTCTTTGACGGTTACGACCATGTCGACATCGGGCGAGTAGAGCGCAATGGCGCGGCGCACGTCGTCGATGGCGCGAAACGGGGATGTGGGTTGAAGCAGCACGAGACATTCGTAGTCGATGCCGCGATTGCGGTAGTAGTCGAGCGCGTGGAGCAATACTTCGTAAGTCCCACTTTTGTCGGTTGCCAACTCTGTCGGACGCAGGAATGGCACTGCCAATCCGAATTGCCCTGTGGCGACGGCCGCTATTTCCGAATCGTCGGTCGACAGGCAAATGTCGCAGTCGCCGGCGAAGTGCCGGGCCGTGTCGATGGCGTAGCCAATGAGCGGTTTGCCTGCCAATGGGCGAATATTTTTGTGGGGAATGCCTTTGCTTCCTCCGCGAGCGGGTATTACGAAAAGTGTTTTCATTGTTTGATGTCGTGGAATGTTTTGATGGTGATTCCGTCGAGCGGCGTTTCTGCAACGGTTGCCACGATTTTTTCCAAAGTGTCGGGTTGGAAATAAGGGTTGACGACGCGGCGCGCTTTTTCGCGGAATTCATCGGAGAGTATCAAGTTGAGTCCTTCGCTTATTTCGTCTACGCTCACGCCGCAATGGACAACCGATTCGGCTGCGGTTCGTCCGGCTTGCCGGATGCCGATGTCGAGCGTGGGGATTCCCATCGACGGCACTTCGACAATGCCGCTTGAAGAATTTCCCACGACGGCGGTGGCACAACGGAGCGCGGAAAGATAGCGGCGCATGCCGAGCGAAGGGAAAACGGCGCAGCGATTGGCATTGCGGCGTGCATAGTCTTCGATGAGGCTGATGATGATGCGCCCGTTGGTGTCGTTGTTGGGATATGTGAATATGATTTTATATTCCGGATGCTTGTCGAGAGCGGCAAGAAGGTTTTCGCATTGCTTGCGCGGGCTTTCCGTGTCGAGCGTGGCCGGATGGAATGTGGCGAGAATCAGCCGTTCGGGCAGCGGGGTGGCGAGTTGCTTTTCCAGTTCGTCGTGGGGAATGTAGTCGGCATGCATGATATTGTAAACGCCGATGGCGCCGGTGTTGACGACATGTGCCGGATTTTCTCCGAGTTGAATCACGCGGCGGCGGTATTCTTCGGTTTCCGTCAGATGAATATGGCTCATTTTTGTGACGGCATGGCGTATGTTGTCGTCGTATGCGCCGCGGCTGACGGCTCCTCCTGCAATGTGGGCGACGGGAATGCGGTATATCAATGCGGCGCTGACGGCCGCGAGGATTTCATAGCGGTCTCCCAATACGAGCAACAAATCGGGGCGAAGTCGGGAAAACGCTTTCGCCATGCCGCTCATGCATACGCTCATGGCTTCGACGGTATCTTCCGGCGTGTCGCCCGTGGCGGGCATTGGCACGCGGCAGTCGATTGCCAGTCCGTCGCGTTCGATTTCTTGCCATGTCGCTCCGTAGAGGTCGGAAAGGTGCATGTTGGTGGCAACGATTTTCAAATCGACATCGTCGCGGGCTTTCAACGCGCGGGCTATCCCGCTGAGCAATCCCCAGTCGGCGCGAGTTCCTGTGACGATGCATATTTTTCGTTTGTTCATTTTTTCGGGAGGCTTAGAGTTCGATGAGTTCGTCGTATTGGAAGTTGCGTGGCGCTTTTTGCCCGATGACGTTGTCCCAAAGCATGGGCGAGATTCCGTTTCCCGGGCGTTTGACGGTGATATTTTCTTCCGTGAATAATTCGCCTTTCCGAATTTCTCGGGCGGCAACGATGCTTTTCCGCGCCACGACAATGTTTGGCCGTTCTGAGGGTGACACATGCTTTTCGCCATTGCCGAGCGCTTGCTCGATGTTTCGGATGGCATCGACCATCGCTTTTAATTCCGTGGGTTCGAGCGATGCTTTGTGGTCGGGGCCGGGCATGGTCTTGTCGAGCGTGAAATGTTTTTCGATGATTTGCGCTCCGAGAACCACCGCCGCAATCGGCACTTCGATGCCTTGGGTGTGGTCGGAATAGCCTACGGGCGTATGGAATGTTTCGCGCAATGAGAGCATGGCGCGGAGGTTCACGTCGCGCATCGGCGTGGGGTATTCCGTATTGCAGTGGAGCAGCGCGATGTCGCTGCGTTGCAGTCCGCCTTGTTCGAGCACGTCGATGGCGGCTTGTATTTCTTCCATTTCGCACATGCCGGTCGACATGACTACTTTTCGCCGTTTCGATGCGATTTTCCGCAGGTATGGCAGGTTGGTTATCTCTCCCGAGGGGATTTTGTAGAAATCCATGTCGAGCGGTTCGAGCACGTCGATCGACACCAAATCGAAAGGCGTGCTGACAAAGCCGATGCCCGTTTTGTCGCAATGCTCTTTCAGCGGGAGATAGTCGGATAGGGGCAAATGGATGGCTTTGCACATTTCCAGCTGGCTTTCTTCCGTGCCGGTGGTTTCTTTTTGGTATTCGGCTTTTGGCGCGAAGGTGGATATGACGAGTTCCGGTTTCGCCGTTTGGAATTTCACGTAGTCGGCGCCCGCTTTTTTTGCTTCGTCGATCATTTTCAATGCCAAATCGAAATTTCCGTTGTGGTTCACGCCGGCTTCCGCTATGATTATCGTGTGCATTTCGTTTATGGTTTAAAACATGACTTCGCTGAAATATCGTGCCATCAACGCGCCGTCTCTCCAATCGGGCATTTCGGCAGCTGCCGAGCCTGCGGCTTCTGTCAGGATCATTTCCGCAATGTCGGCTCCGGCTCGGATGGAGCAAACTACGCCTCCGCCGAGGCGGGGGTTGATTTCCATTAGCAAGTGCCTGTCGGCGGTTTTGTCGTGGATGAATTGCAAGGTGACGGGACCTGCGAATCCGAATGCTTTCAATATTTTTTTTGACGTGTCGATGAGTGCAGGTATCCGCCGCGTTTGTGTGCGGTCGACTTCTCCGCCCGATGTGGAAATGCGCAGCCGCGGGACGGCGCAAAGCACTCGCCCATCGATGGTCGAAACGTAGCAGTCGACGGTGTATTCGTCGCGATCGGCGATGTATTCTTGGATGAGGTAGTTGTCCAAATTTCCGGCACGGAGCAGTTCTTCTTTTTCGTGCGCGACAATGATGCCTTTCGACGCCGACCCTTCGCGCGGTTTCAAAATGGCGGGAAACCGGCAGTTGTCGGGCGTGTAGGTGGCGGGAATGTCGATGCCTTTTTCTGCGAATGCCGCAGCGGCGGCTTTTTTGTCGAACATGGCATGTGCAGTGGCGTAATCAGACACGGGGATGAAAACATCCGGACGGCGTTCTTTCAGCCGCGAGCAAATCTCGATGGCTCCGTCGACAAAGGGCAATACGATGTCGACGTGTTCGCTGTCGACGATTTGTGAAAGATGCCCGATGATGTCGGGATCGCTCCATCTCCGGCCTGCCACGATTGTTCCGACGCATGCGATAGGCACGGTGTGGATCGTTTCGTAGCTTAAAATGCGCACATCCGTGCCGCGACGGCGCCCTGCGTCGATGAGCAGGCGGGCGAATGAAACCCGCTTTGCTCCTCCGAGCATCAACACCGTTGTCGTTTTTTGCCGTGTTTCAGTCATCGATTGTAGATGTCGTATTTGTATTTGGCAAGGTTCTCGGGTTGCGTGAACCATGCGATTGTTTCTTTCAAGCCTTCGGCAAGCGTGTATCTCGGCCGCCAATTGGTGAGCGTTTGGATCTTGGTGTTGTCGCCGAACAAGCGGAACACTTCCGAATTTTTAGGCCTTACGCGTTGAGGGTCCTGTATCCATTTGACGTCGGCATGCATCAGGGCGGCGATGAGCGAAAAGAGGTCGGACATGGAAATTTCTGTTTTGCTGCAAATGTTGATTTCCTGTCCTTCGATATTCGGCGTTTTCGCCAATGCGATGAATCCGCGGCAAGTGTCGTAGACATAGTTGAAATCGCGTGTCGGCGACAAGTCGCCCACTTTTATTTCTCTTTTTCCGGCTGCGATCTGGGTGATGATCGACGGGATGATGGCGCGGGCGGATTGGCGCGGGCCATAGGTGTTGAACGGGCGCGCTACGACCACCGGCAGCCCGAATGCATGGTAGAAACTTTCGGCGATGGCGTCGGCCCCGATCTTGGTCGCCGAATAGGGCGATTGCGGCTGCTTGGGGTGGGTTTCGTCGATAGGCACTCTTTGGGCGGTGCCGTAGACTTCCGAAGTCGATGTGACGATGAGCCGTTCCACTCCGGCTGCGCGAGCCGCTTGGCAAATGTTGAGCGTGCCTTTGATGTTGGTGTCTACATAGCTGTCGGGGGCTACATAGCTGTAAGGTATGGCAATGAGCGCGGCGAGGTGGAACACGGTGTCGCATCCCCGCACGGCTTCCATGCAGAAAGCGGGGTCGCGCACGTCGCCATTGATTACTGTCAGGCCGGGGCGATGGACGTCTTCAAGCCAACCCCAATCGTTGAATGAATTGTAGACGCTGAGCGCGCGCACTTCGCAGCCCTCGAAAATCAATTCTTCCGTCAAGTGCGAGCCGATGAAACCGTCGGCGCCGGTTACTAAGACTTTCTTCATGTTTGATGCCTTTCTGAAAATGACGGCATAAAATTACGAATAAAACGAATGGCATGCTTGCGCGGCGGGAGAAAAAATATGAAATTGCGGCAAAAAACAATCAAATATTTGCAATATAGGGAAAAGCGTCATACCTTTGCGTCGCTTTTTTCGAAGCATTCGGGGTGTAGCGCAGTCCGGTTAGCGCACCTGCTTTGGGAGCAGGGGGTCGCGAGTTCGAATCCCGCCACCCCGACAAGATAAGCCGAATATAGTCGCGTGCGATTGTGTTCGGCTTTGTTGTTTCCTGCTTTTTATCATGGTTGGGAGATTGGTGAAGCGGGCAAACGCGCTGTGAAGTTTGTGAGTGTGCGGTGGATGCGTAGCAATGTGTGGTAATGGTTTAGAGTTGAGAGTTGAGGGTTGAGAGGTCGGTGAAATTGGCAAACACGCAATGTCCTCCTCTGCCGCGCGATAGCGCGGATAGGGGAGGTGCCACAGGCGGAGGGGTTCGGAAACGGTTTAGGGTTTAGAGTTGAGTTGCACATAACCGTGCGTTTTCCGGTCTCTCAACTCTCAACTAAATAAAGCCGCTTTGCGGCTGTGGGTCAAGAGTCAGTCAACCTAATTCAGGAAACCACACAACCCCTTCGGCTCGCAGGCTCGCCACTTCCCCTATATCGCGCTGACGCGGTGACACAGGGGAAGACATTGCCGGTAGTGATTTATAGTTTAGATTACGACCTTTTTACTTTAACCCTCAACCGAATAAAGCTGTTTTGCGGTTGATTTTCAGACTGTTTTTACTGATCTTCGTAGACGGTTGGATCGTCGATTCCGGCGTCGCGCAAGGCTTCGATGCGTTCGCGGCATGTTCCGCAATGGCCGCAATGCTTTTCCCCTCCTTTGTAGCAAGAGTAGGTTTCGGCGTAGTTCAAATCCATTTTCTTCCCGTGGCGTGCAATTTCGGTTTTCGACAGATTCGTATAAGGCGCCAAAATGGCAATTCCATCATAGGTGCCGGCCATCGTGGCCGCCGACATGGCCGCGACAAATTCCGGCCTGCAATCGGGATAGATGGCATGGTCGCCGGCGTGGTTGGCTATCATCACACGATGCAACCCGCGGCTTTCTGCAAGTCCGCATGCAATGGAGAGCATAATGCCGTTGCGGAACGGGACCACCGTGGCGTGCATGTTTTGATCGTCGTAGTTGCCTTCGGGAATGGCATCCGCGCCGTCGAGCAACGCGCTTTTGAAAAATTGCTTCATGAACGCAAGCGGTATGACGATGTGTTCGATGCCGAGGCGTCGGCAATGGAGCGTGGCGCACTCGATTTCGCGGCGGTTGTGGTTTGAGCCATAGTCGAAAGTGACGGCGAGGGCAATGTCCTTTCTGTATTCGTAGAGCATCGTGACGGAGTCCATTCCTCCGGAAAGCACGATGACGGAGTCTTTTTCGTTCATAGACAGTTAAAATTTATCGACGAAATTGGCGAGAAGGCGAGCGCGTTTAAACTCCTGATGCTCGGCATCGGCATAATTGGCAAAAGGGTATATGGAGATGCCGCCGCGCGGAGTGAACAGACCGCGCACTTCGAGGTAGCGCGGGTTCATCAGCCGCACAAGGTCTTTCATGATGATGTTTACGCAATCCTCATGAAAATCGCCGTGATTGCGGAAGCTGAACAGATAGAGTTTCAAACTCTTGCTTTCCACCATATCTTCGCGCGGGATGTAGTTGATGATGATTTTTGCAAAGTCGGGCTGTCCTGTTTTCGGGCAAAGCGACGTGAATTCAGGGCAAGTGAACGTAACTAAATATTCGTTTTCCGGATGTTTGTTTTTGAATGTTTCGAGCACTTCCGGCGCGTAGCGGTCGGGATAGCTGACGGCTGTATTGCCAAGCAGAGAGATGCCTTTCAGTTCGTTTTCGTTTCTCGACATGATTTTCGTTTTGTGATGCAAAGGTAGTGAAAGGTGAGAGCAGAAGAAAAAGAATTCATTCATTTTTCTTTTGCCGAACCGCATCTTGCCTTTTTTAAAGGTGAAAGGTGAGAGCAATGCAAAGAGCTTGCTCAATTTGTATTGCCGAAACACAGCAATGTCTCCCCCTGTGTCGCCATGCCAATGGCGATATAGGGGAAGTGGCGAGCTTGCGAGCCGAAGGGGTTGTGTCAGCCGAAAAGCGGCTTTATTTAGTTGAGAGTTGAGAGACTGGAAAACGCACGGTTATGTGCAACTCAACCCTAAACTCTCAACTCTAAACCATTATTGAACCCCTCCGCCTGCGGCCTTCCCCTATCCGCGCTATCGGCGGCAGAGGAGGACATTGCTGCGTTTCAACCTTTTGCAAGCAATTCTTGACATGGTTGCATTATAGGAATCTCGTCTTATCTACATACAACTCAGCAGCGGAGGACATTGCGCGTTTGCCAATTTCGCAGTTCTCTCAACCACATAAACCCTCAACTCTCAACCATTACCGTACATTGCTACGCCGCGTTGACCGCAAGCCTAAACACGCATCACTCCCAACTCTTTCCTTCCTTATTCCGCGCCTCCTTGCAGCGCTGGCGTATTAAAAAATGCAAAAACATACGAAAAATATTTGTTTCTGTGCTTTGGAATGCATATCTTCGCACCGAGGTGTGGACTTTTTTGTCGCAATATGCGCACACTCTGCCTATTGGAAATCACAATGTCGGACAGAAAATCCGTAGTGCACCTTATTTATATATCCGGAGGGATAGTGGACTTAATTGGTGAATGAAATAAAAAGGATAAAAACCTAACAACAAACATTATTAACTAAATCTAATTGTATGAAAAAGTCATTCAGACACATTCTCACAATTCTTGGGGCAACATGGCTTGCCACAGGAATCACAGCGAATGCCCAGACTTTGACGCAAGATTGGAGCTACAAGACGGATCTTCCATCTTCTGCTGATGCCCGTTGGGGCGTCGGGAAAGACGGCAAGATTTGGACGAACAATCCTGCCACGTCTACGTTGATCTACTGGGACGCTGAGGGCAAGCACGAGCAAGCTGCCGGAGTTGGCGGCGGTGGCTGGGCCCTGACGGTTGACGATGCGGGCAACGTTCTTGTCAGCAACGGCAAATGGGGCACTGCGCCAACCGACATGAAGATTTTGCCGGCGGGCGGCGATGCCGTTCAGCCGATCACGCTGACGATGCCTCGCGGCGTTAGCGCGGCCTCGATCCAGTACATTGCTCGCGCCAAGGGCGACATCATGAGCGAAGAAGGCGGTATCGTGTACATGTTCCCGTCGGGAGCAGGCGGTGCTGCGAAGATCGTGATCAAGAACGGCGCGCAAGTGACGGAAGAATCTGCCTACATCACGTCGAGCGATGCAGCGTTGTCCGACGGGCAATCTTTGTCTGTTCCTCTCGACATGGAAGACATGACGAACGATGAAGTAGCGTTTCGCGTTCGCGCGAACCAAGACTTCTACGTCTACAACGGCGAGGAATACGCTCCGCTGACGCGCTTGAACGTGACCACGACGGCGGGCGGCGACGCTTTCTATTGGGGCGGCAAGCTCTATACGATCGAGCCGGTCGGCACGGCTTATTGCGACGGTTTCGAAGTGGTGGACCGTAGCGATTTGGAGAATCCGAAAGTGATTGCTACTCATGCGGAAGAAGCTACGCAGCAACCTGCCACGAAGCCGACTGCAAACTGCTTGACGGCGGAAATCGTCGACGAGTACACGCTGAACATCTATCAATACGTTCCGGATATCATCGTGGCCAAATATACCTTGACATTGCCGAAGCCTTATCCCGAATTGACGCAAGATTGGAGCTACAAGACGGAACTTCCATCTTCCGCTGATGCCCGTTGGGGCGTCGGGAAAGACGGCAAGATTTGGACGAACAATCCTGCCACGTCTACGTTGATCTACTGGGACGCTGAGGGCAAGCACGAGCAAGCTGCCGGAGTTGGCGGCGGTGGCTGGGCCCTGACGGTTGACGATGCGGGCAACGTTCTTGTCAGCAACGGCAAATGGGGCACTGCGCCAACCGACATGAAGATTTTGCCGGCGGGCGGCGATGCCGTTCAGCCGATCACGCTGACGATGCCTCGCGGCGTTAATGCAGCGTCGATCCAGTACATTGCTCGCGCCAAGGGCGACTTCATGAGTGAAGAAGGCGGCGTTGTTTACATGATGCCGTCGAATGCGGCCGGTGCTGCGAAAATCGTGATCAAGAACGGGGCGCAAGTGGTTGAAGAGTCTTCTTACATCTCGACGAGCGATGCAGTGGTGTCCGATGGTCAGACCTTGTCTGTCCCTCTCGACATGGACGACTTGACGAACGACGAATTGGCGTTCCGCGTTCGTGCGAAACAAGACTTCTACGTTTCCAACGGCGAGGAATACGCTCCGTTGACGCGCTTGAACGTGACCACGACGGCGGGCGGCGACGCATTCTATTGGGGCGGCAAGCTCTACACGATCGAGCCTGTCGGCACGGCTTATCGCGACGGCTTCGAGGTAGTTGACCGCAGCGATCCGGAGAATCCGAAAGTGATAGCATCCCACGTAGAAGAAGCGACGCAGGACCCGGCGACGAAACCGTCTGCTAACTGCTTGACGGCGGAAATCGTCGACGAGTACACGCTGAACATCTACCAATATGTTCCGGACCTTATCGTGGCTAAATACACTTTGACATTGCCGCAGACGATGAAACCGGCAGGACCGGCTCTTGACGCTCGCAACGCATACGCATACGACATCAAGGTGGAAGAAGGCGAAGAAAGCTATGAAGTTTCTTATCGCTTGAACGCTCCGGCAGAATCTGTGAAAGTACAGCTTTATGCAGATGGCGAAGTTGCAAAAGAATACGAAGGCACGACTCGCGCCAACTATACGGACGATTCGAAGACATTCCTCGACAACCTCAACACGGTGACGATTCCGGCAGCCGACCTTCCGAAGAACACGAAGGTTTCGTTCCGCGTGGCTGTTACGTCGGCAAATGTTGAGACAGCAACGCAATTCGTGAAAGAGTACAGCTTCTGGAGCCCGTACGGAATCGCAGTCGACAACAACACGGACAGCCCGAACTTCGGCCGCGTGCTCGTGACGGAATCGCAGAGCAGCCTTCCGGCAAGTGGCTACCACTCTTCGGTTGAAGATGGCGGCATCGGCATCGGCATTTACGCGTTCGACCCGATGATGAACCCGATCAAGAACAGCCAAGGCACATACGGCTTCAACGGAGGCATGACTTTGGACAACGGCACTTACGCCGACTTTGGCGGCAGTGGCGCTGTTTACGACTTGAAGCGTCTCCAATATTCAGATGATGGTCGCTTGTTCGTATCTCGTGGTACGATGAAAGCATCGAGCCTTTGGGAAATCGACCCGAACAACCTTGAAACAGGCGCTACTCCTGTGTTCGAAGGCACGAACAATGCCACCACGGGTGCTATGGAAGATGCCAATGGCAACTTCGTGGCAGGCCCGGCAACGGCAATGACCGTGACCGGCGGCGGCGAAGATTTGAAAGTGGCTGTTGTTTCCGTATTGGGAGCATTCAACAGCACTATTTCGTCGGCTCCGACTCGCGTGGACGTTTACAACCTCGGCACAGCGAAGACTTGGGCAACAGCTCCTTCGCAAGCTCTCGAATCTGTATCCGGAAAATATTGGGTTAACACGTCGGTGGTGAATGCATCGTTCGACGCTGAAGGCGAAGGCCTCTTCATCGGACAGCATCGCGCTTCTCCGAACGCAAACGAGCCGGCACAGGTTTATGTCGACCTTGCAACCGGTGAAGTAACCTACACGGATGCTACTACCACTCATGTGAACGCAATGGCATGGAACCGCGACAAGACGTTGTTCGCAATGTCGTGCGGCGCGAGCGGAACGATCGGCATCTACGAAGTGACGAAAGATGAAAACGGCGTTCCGACGCTCACGCAGAAATATACATTCGTGGCAGGAACAGGCACGAATACGAATGCACTTGCATTCGATGCTGCCGACAACATCTACGTGGCATCGAACAGCGGCGAATTGCTTCGCTCGTTTGCTCTTCCGCGCGAAAGCGGCGAATGCGTAGTGGCAGCTCCGAGCCAATACGACGTAATGATCGAAACTCCGGCTCTTGAAGCTCGCAATGCATACGCATACGACATCAAGGTGGAAGAAGGCGAAGGCGAATACGTAGTGTCCTATCGCTTGAATGCTCCGGCAGAAACAGTGGAAGTGCAAGTTGCAAATGTGGCGAACGACGAAGTTCTCCTCACTTATGCAGGCACGACTCGCGCCAACTATACGGACGATTCGAAGACCGACATCGACAACCTCAACACGGTGACGATTCCGGCAGCCGACCTTCCGGAAGGCATCGAAATGTCGTTCCGCGTAGCCGTAACATCGCAAAATGTTGAAACTCCGACGGCATTCTCGAAAGAATACAAATTCTGGAGCCCATACGGAATCGCAGTGGATAACAACACGGACAGCCCGAACTTTGGTCGCGTGCTCGTGACGGAATCGCAACCGAGCTTGCCGGCAACCGGTTATCATACTTCGGTTGACGACGGCGGTATCGGCATCGGTATCTACGCGTTCGACCCGATGATGAACCCGATCAAGAACAGCCAAGGCACTTACGGATTTACCGGAGGCATGACAATGGGAACTGGTTCTTATCCGGAAGAAAGCGGTGGTTCAGGAACGATTTACGACGTGAAACGTCTCCAATACTCTGAAGACGGTCGTTTGTTCGTATCTCGCGTAGTATTGAACGAATCGAGCCTTTGGGAACTTGACCCGAACAACCTCGAAGCAGGTGCTACTCCGGTGTTCCAAGGCACGAATGGCACGGACGGTGTGATGACAGATGCCAGCGGAAACTTCGTGGCAGGTCCGGCAACGGCAATGGCGGTGACGGGCAGCGGCGAAGACTTGAAGGTGGCAATTGTTTCTGTAGCCGGTGGTTATGTTGTAAGCCCGACGGCTCACCGTGTGGACGTTTACAACCTTGGCACAGCCAAGACTTGGGATTCTGCTCCTTCGCAGGCTCTCGAATCTGTATCCGGAAAATATTGGATTAACACGCCAATGGTCAACATGACATTCGATCCGGAAGGCAATGGTCTCTTCATCGGACAGCATCGTGCTACTCCGACAGTCGACGAACCGGCACAAGTTTATGTTGATCTTGCATCAGGCGAAGTGAAGTACACCGATATTACAACGTCGTATATCAACGCAATGGCATGGAACAGTGACAAATCGTTGCTTGCTATGTCGTGCGGTGCCGGCGGTACTATTGGTGTCTATGAAGTGACATTCACCGACGGAGTTCCTTCGTTTACGCAGAAATACACGTTCGTTTCCGGTTGCGGTGGCAACACGAACGCTATTGCATTCGACGCTGCCGACAACCTCTATGTGGCATCGAACAGCGGCGAATTGCTTCGCTCGTTTGCAATGCCTCGCGAAAGCGGCGAATGCGTAGTGGCAGCTCCGAGCCAATACAATGTATTGATCGGCGAATTGCTTCCTGTATATCCGGAAACAATGTATGTGATGGGCGACGTGGTAGCCGATGCTGATCTTGAAATGACAGCAGAAGGCGAAGGCGTCTACACAATCGAAGACGTTGAAATCAGCGACGCAGGCGAAGGCTACGGCTTCATCAAGTTTGCTGAATCGACCGACAGCGAAGAAACTTACGGACCGGCAGTCGACGGTACTGAACTCGTTGCAGGAACGGCAGGCGACATCGCTGCGAACGGTAATTCTTACAAAGTGGCTGTTGCTGTTTACGACATTGAAATCGACCTTGCAGCCGGCACGATCACTCTTACTTGGAAGGGCGACGCAGTCGAAAGCATGGAAGTTTCAACGGCGAAAGTAATCGGCGGCACGGGCGAAATCCGCGTGGTAGGCGACGCGAAGAGCGTAAGCATCTACAACATGGCAGGACAAGCAATTGTGCTCAACAGCGGCGAAATGACGTTTAATGTTGCATCCGGATACTACATCGTTGTAGTCGACGGAAAGACAACGAAAGTCATGGTAAGATGATGCGTCGTTAGAGAACATATTCATGTTAGGTTTAAATGGAGCGGACGCGCTGATGCGCGCCCGCTCTTTTTTTGTCTCGTCTTGAAGCGTGAGGGCTTGCGGTTTTCTAATTTTTATCGTTGCGGCTGACGCGGCGTAGCAATGTACGGTAATGGTTTAGGGTTGAGAGTTGAGGGCTTATGGTTGAGAGGTCTGCGAAGCTGGCAACTGCGCAATGTCCTCCTCTGCCGCGCGTAAAGCGCGGATAGGGGAGGTGCCGCAGGCGG
>UQKE01000006.1 GCA_900541555.1 uncultured Porphyromonadaceae bacterium
TTGCTTTGCAGCCAATTGGCAGAATTATGAAATATTGCTCATTCTCAACCACTTGTAGTTCATTCCTCTCATATTCACTTTCCGTTGCTTTTGCTTAAATTGTGCATTCGGGGCGCCACACCTTTGCAACCCGTTGCATAGAGAGCCAATGCGATTACAAGACGGTAAGCGCCATACTCGGTCATTCAAATGTGGCAACAACGCTCAACCTGTATGTTCATCCAAACATCCATCAAAAAAAGAAATGTATTGAGCGTATGAACAAGTTTCTTGGGATAGCAGAGCAATGAGTTGGAGTGTGCCCGCCGCCACTTTGCCACCATATCCAGCTCCACCGTTACCTGCGATGTGGAGGAGAGCTATGCCGATTTGCGGAATGTGATGACGAAGTGACAAGCCGTGGGAATGCGCGCGAGGCAAAAAACATGGCCGGGTGCATACGCTTCTCGGCTAATATTGCTAACTTTGCATCCGTTTTCTTAAAATCAAACGCCAATGATTATCACTATAGCCCGGCAATACGGGTGTGGCGCACTGGCCATCGGCAAGATGCTGGGCGCCGCCTACGGCATACCGTTCTACACGCGTAAGGGCCTGTTGGAGATGGCCCGCGCAGAGGGTGTGCTCGAAGAGATGGACGACTTCTTTGAGGAGCGACCCGTCGACGAACTGTTGTTTGCCATCTCGGCCCTCGGCCACAGCGAGGGCCCGGTGCACAGCAGGGCGCTCGACATACTGTCTGACATGATAGGGCAGCGCAACTGCATCATAATAGGCCGCTGCGGCAACTACATATTCCGCCGGAGGGCCGACCTCGTGTCGGTGTTCCTCAAGGGGCGCGAGGACGAGCGTGTAAGGGCTGTGGTCGCCGAGCAGGGCATAGGCATGGCCGAGGCGCGCGAGATAGTGCGCGACATGGACGACAGCCGGGTGCGCTACCACAGGTACTACACCCACCTGCAGTGGGGCAACTCGAGCGACTACGACCTGTGCTTCGACAGCGTGAGGCTCGGGGCCGAGCGTTCCGTGGCGCTTATAAGGCAATATATCGAAGGCATTGGCATAAAGTGAGGGCTTTGTCATGAAGTATATCACACAGTTTCTGATAATACTCGCCTTCTCGTTTGCGGGTGAGGCTCTGCACGCCATGCTGCCGCTGCCCATACCGGCCAGCATCTACGGCATCGTGATGCTGTTTGTGGCTTTGCAGATGAAATGGGTCAAGGTGAAGGATGTGCGCGAGGTGAGCACGTTTCTCATAGCTGTCATGCCGGTGATGTTCATCCCGGCGGCCGTCGGACTGGTTGACTCGTGGGCCGACATTGCCGGCCATCTGGTGGCCTATGTGGCCGTGACCGTGCTTACCACGTTTGTGGTCATGGGTGTGGCCGGCTTGGTTACGCAGCGGATGATACGCCGCGGAAAGGAGGGTCGCTGATGGAACGCCTGTTCTGCGATTCGGTCTACTTCGGCGTGTGCATCAGCCTGGTGTCTTATGCCGTTGGCGTGGCCCTGCGCCGCAAGACGGGCTGGGGCTTCATGAACCCGCTGCTCGTGTCGATAATGCTTGTCATTGCAGCCCTGCTTGTGCTCGGTGTCGACTATGGGTCTTACAGCCGCGGGGCGGCATGGCTGAGCTACCTGCTCACCCCGGCCACGGTGTGCCTTGCCGTGCCGCTATACCAGCAGGTGGAGCTGCTCAAGAAAAACTACCGCGCCATAGTGTGCGGCATCGCGGCCGGTGCCCTTGCAAGCCTCGTCACGGTGCTGCTGCTTGCCCTGGCGTTTGGCTTCGGCCACGAGGCATACGTCACCTTCCTGCCGAAGTCAATAACCACGGCCATAGGCATGGGTGTGTCTGAAGAGCTGGGCGGCATAGTGTCGGTCACCGTGGTGTCGATCATTGTCACCGGCGTGCTCGGCAACATCTTCGCCGAGAAGTTCCTAAAGCTGCTGAGGATAGAGGAGCCCATAGCCAAGGGCATAGCCATAGGCAGCAGTTCACACGCCATAGGCACGGCCAAGGCCATGGAGATGGGTGTGGTCGAGGGAGCCACGAGCGGCCTGTCGATAGTGGTGAGCGGCATACTTACGGTGATAGGCGCCTCGGTGTTTGCCCTGTTCCTGTGATGCCGGCCGTGGCCTGGCTGACCGTGGCTGCCGCCGTGGGCTCACATCGAGCAGAATAGCGTGACGAGGAACGGCACGCTGAAGTCGGTGGCCATGCGATGACTACAGACAAGAACGGTGCTCCGGCTCTTATAGCTTATCCGGTACGTGCCGAACTGGACCTGGAACGCAACAAGGTTCTCAACCTCACTCATCAGGAGGCTGAACGTCTGGCCAGAGGTGAGGTAATTCAGAAGGCGGTCAACGTAAACGGTGAAAAGACTCAGCAGTATCTCCAGCTTGATCCGGAAACGAAATCCGTCATTTACAGACGTGTTACAGACATCAAACTGGAGCAGTGTCTGAAGGATATGGAGAAGGTGAACGACATTGAACTGGGTATGCAGCAGAAGCAGCTATCGAATAATTTAACAAGTTCGTCTATAAAAATACTGCCCGCTTCCGCAAACGGGCAGTATTTTTTTATAATCGTTCAACTTTTTCGCCCGTTAATTTGTTATAAAGAAAATTAGGATAAAAACTGCACATATATTCACTAAAACACGGATTAAAATGAGTAAGATTTTTAAGCTTTGCAGTATTGCCGCGATAGCGGTTATGCTTGCTCCGGTGACAAATGCCCAAGAAAGCACACAGCTCAATAAGGACATTTACACACATTCATGGCGCGACAATTGGTACATCCAATTGGGCGCAGGCGCACAAATGCCATTGTTTGAAAAAAATGCAGACGATAGCAATTTTGACATCGACAAAACAACGGCAGTTTATGAAGTAGGCGTTGGCCATTGGTTCTCTCCTTATTTCGGATTCCGATTCAGAGGACAAGGTGGCGCTTTGCACTATGAAAATTCCAATTTGTGGAAAAAAATGAAATATGCCAATGTGAACCTTGAAATCACATGGGACATGTTCAACAGCCTTGGAGGCGTCAACGACAAGCGTGTATTCAGCATCATCCCGTATATCGGTGTCGGAGGCACGTATGCATGGGATTACAACGGCATGGGTAACATCCAAAACAACGATGGCTCGCTTATGGAACATCAAGGCGTGCTGAATGCCACTGCCGGATTTGAATTCCGCTTCCGTTGCCATAAGAACGTAGATTTGTATTTAGACGCTCGCGCAACAGCAATGGCCGACAACATCAACAATATTGCATGGAAAACAGGTGTCGACCCTGTAATGTCGCTCACTGCCGGAATTTCCATCAATCTTGGAAAAGAAGGACGCCATGTGACTAAATACACTCCATACGATTGCTCCGGCGAAATCAAGAAACTCAACGATCGCATCAACGAATTGCGTGGCAACTTGGCTGACACCGAAAACCAACTTCGTGCAGCACAAGCGCAACTCCCATGTCCGGAAGTGACAGAATCTGCAGAACCTGAAGTAATCGAAGCTCCGGCAGTAACTCCGGCTATCCGATTCAGAATCAATTCTGCTCGCGTTTCTGAGAACGACAAAGTTACGCTTTACGATGTGGCTCAAATGATGAAGAACAATGAAGATGCAAAAATCATCATCAAGGGTTATGCCGACAAAGATACCGGAACAGAAGAATTCAATCAAAAATTGTCCGAAGATCGTGCAAATGCCGTTAAAGACATTCTTGTTGATTACGGCGTAGCCGAAGATCGGATGGAAGTTCAAGCCGTAGGCGTTTCCGCACAACCGTATAGCGACAACAACAAGTGGAACCGTGTGGTATTGATTGAAATCAAATAAGCTATCCACATAGTCATTTTCTAAACAAAGCAGATTGCCAAAAGCAATTTGCTTTGTTTTTTTCACGTCAAGTTGCCATCCAAATCACAGATTCGCGAATAAATCTCTCCTATTTTATGAGTTTTCACTACCTTTGTCAACCGGAAACGGATATTGCACGGCAACAATACCGCCCAATCCGTTCGCAAACAAATACGGCAAAATAATATACTATTGATATGGAAACAAAAAAACTCAACGATTCACCCGTTTGGAGGTGGACAGCATTAGTGCTTTTGGCTTTGGCCATGTTTTGTTCTTATATTTTCATGGATATCTTATCCCCTATCAAAGACTTGATGCAGTCCACCCGTGGATGGGATTCTACAGCATTCGGCACAATGCAAGGGTCTGAAACCTTTTTAAATGTATTTGTTTTCTTTTTGATTTTTGCAGGCATCATCTTGGATAAAATGGGCGTGCGTTTCACAGCCGTCCTGTCCGGTGCCGTGATGCTTGTGGGAGCAACCATCAATTGGTACGCAGTCACCGAATCTTTTTCCGGAAGTGCTCTCGAAACATGGTTCAACAATAATTTGAATTATATTCCCGGATTTGACGAATTAGGCATATCGCCTTTCTACGAAGGGATGCCGGCTTCTGCCAAATTTGCAGCCATCGGCTTTATGATTTTCGGGTGTGGTGTCGAAATGGCCGGAATCACCGTGTCGCGCGGAATCGTAAAATGGTTTAAAGGCAAAGAAATGGCTTTGGCAATGGGATCTGAAATGGCTTTGGCCCGATTGGGCGTGGCAACGTGTATGATATTTTCGCCTGTCTTTGCCAAATTGGGAGGAGATATCGACGTGTCGCGTTCGGTTGCTTTTGGCGTAGTTTTATTAATGATTGCGCTCATCATGTTCATTGTCTACTTCTTTATGGATAAAAAATTAGACAAGCAAACCGGTGAAGCAGAAGAAAAAGACGATCCGTTCAAAATAAGCGACATCGGAAAAATCCTTACCAGCGGTGGATTTTGGGTCGTAGCATTGCTCTGTGTGCTTTATTATTCGGCGATTTTCCCATTCCAAAAGTATGCAGTGAATATGTTGCAATGCAACTTGACATTCAATGAAATCGACCCCAATTCATTTTGGGCGACAAACACGGTCACAATCCTTCAATACGTCATCATGCTGATTGTTGCTGCCGCTGCTTTTGCCAGCAATTTCTCCAAAAAAGCAAGCATGCGATACAGCCTGTTGGTCGTAGCATCTGTTGCGCTGATTGCATTCTGCTATATGGGCTACATGCGCCAAAGCGCAGAAACTGTATTCGCCGTGTTCCCGATATTGGCGGTAGGCATCACTCCTATTTTAGGAAATTATGTCGATCACAAGGGAAAAGCGGCATCCATGCTCGTTATCGGATCTATCCTGCTAATCGTATGCCACTTGACATTTGCATTCATCCTTCCGGAGTTTAAAGGCAATGCCGTCGGCGGATTCATAATCGCTTACGTCACAATCTTGGTATTGGGAGCCAGCTTTTCTTTGGTTCCGGCATCATTATGGCCCAGCGTGCCGAAATTGGTCGACTCAAAAATTATCGGAAGCGCATACGCCCTGATCTTCTGGATTCAAAACATTGGCTTGTGGCTCTTCCCGTTGCTCATTGGCAAAATTCTCGACAATACAAATCCGCAATTGGTTGCCGATCTTCAAAGCGGAGCTATCACGCCGGAACAAGCCGCCGTGTCCTACGACTACACTGTGCCGCTCGTCATGCTGGCATGTTTGGGCGTTGCCGCGCTGATATTGGGTTTTGTCCTGAAAGTAGTGGACAAGAAAAAAGGATATGGACTTGAAGAACCTAATATCGTTGAAGGATAAAAAACTACATTCCTTTGCATTAATAAATCCACAATGAAATATTTCTCTCTTCCATGCAAATTTTCTCAAAGCATATCGCATATAAAGAAATATTTCTGTAATTTTGTGGCATAACACATAAAAACCAAACAAAATGAAAAAGCACAATTTTTATGCAGGACCATCGATTTTGAGCGAATTCACTATCAAAAACACAGCCGACGCTGTCATGAATTTCAACGAAACCGGTTTGTCTATTCTCGAAATATCCCATCGCAGCAAGGAGTTTCAAGCTGTCATTGATGAAGCCAACGCGTTAGTCAAAGAATTGCTCGACATCCCGCAAGGCTATGAAGTGCTATTTCTGGGCGGAGGCGCAAGCATGCAATTTTGCATGATTCCGTACAATTTCTTAAACAAAAAAGCAGCCTATCTCGATACCGGCGTTTGGGCATCGAAGGCTATCAAAGAAGCAAAATTATTCGGAGAAGTGGAAGTTGTCGCTTCTTCGAAAGACGACAACTACACTTATATCCCCAAAAACTATACCGTGCCCGAAGATGCCGATTATTTCCATATCACCACCAACAACACCATTTACGGCACCGAATTGAGGACGGATCCGGATGTAAGCGTTCCGCTCATTGCCGACATGTCGAGCGACATTTTTTCACGCAAAATCGACATTGCCAAGTACGAAGCCATATATGCAGGCGCACAAAAGAACCTTGCGCCGGCAGGCGTCACGCTGATCATCGTCAAAGAGGATGCGCTTGGGAAAGCAGACCGTGTCATTCCAACCATGCTCGACTACCGGACTCACGTCAGCAAAGGCTCCATGTTCAACACGCCTCCATGCCTGCCCATTTATTCCGCGTTGCAAACGTTGAAATGGTACAAATCGCTTGGCGGCATTGAAGCCATGGAAAAAGCCGACAAAGAAAAAGCGGCCAAACTCTACGATGCTATCGACGCCAGCCGCATATTCGTCGGAACGGCAAAACCGGAAGACCGTTCAATCATGAATGTATGCTTTGTGCTTCGTCCGGAATATGCAGAACTTGAAAAAGCTTTCATCGACTACGCTTCCGAGCGCGGCATCGTCGGCATCAAAGGCCACCGCTCCGTTGGCGGCTTCCGTGCGTCTATCTACAATGCAATGCCGATGTCGAGCGTGCAAGTGCTTATCGACGCAATGAAAGATTTCGAAAAACAAATTTAACGCGCCATGAAAATTTTAGTTGCAACAGAAAAACCTTTTGCGCCCATTGCCGTAGAAGGAATAAAAAAAGAAATAGAACAAGCCGGCCATACCCTCTTGCTCCTTGAAAAAGGCACTAAGGACGACCTTATTAAGGCTGTGGGCGAAGCCGACGGGTTGATCGTGAGAAGCGACATTGTCGACAAAGAAGTCCTTGATGCCGGAAAATCGCTGAAAGTTGTGATACGTGCCGGAGCCGGAGTCGACAATATTGATTTGCAAACAGCAAAGCAATCAAATATTTGCGTCATGAACACGCCGGGGCAAAACTCCAACGCTGTGGCTGAATTGGTCTTCGGCATGTTGGTCATGACAATTCGCAACCAATTCAACGGGACTTCCGGAACAGAATTGAAAGACAAGACATTAGGCATTCATGCCTATGGTCAGGTCGGGCGCAATGTGGCACGCATTGCAAAAGGATTCGGCATGCACGTATCTGCGCTCGATCCTTTCGTTGCCGACGAAGTCATGCTTGCCGACGGCGTAACACCGATTCATTCCGTTGAAGAACTTTATCGTTCAAACCAATACGTGTCATTGCATATTCCGGCAACGGCAGAAACAAAAAAATCCATTGGCAACACGCAAATCTCCATGATGCCGAAGAATGCAATTCTAATCAACACGGCTCGCAAGGAAATTATCGACGAGCCAAGTTTGGCCGAGGCATTGCGCAATCGTCCGGATTTCCGCTACATTGCCGATGTAAAACCGGATTCCGCAGACACGCTGGCAGAAGAATTTGGACAACGCGTATTCTTCACTCCCAAAAAGATGGGTGCGCAAACGGCAGAAGCCAACATCAATGCCGGACTTGCCGCTGCCCGACAAGTCGTGGCATTCCTCAAAGACGGATGGAATAAATACCAAGTCAACAAGTAACTTTCACTACATTAAATAAGGCGAAGGCGTGCCAATGCAGACACGCTTTCGCCTTTTTTTCATATTATATCCAGATCTCCCTTACGAATTTACTTCAAGAGTTTACACATCTGAAAGGATTACAATATGGCGCTTTGTCGGACACATAGAAGCACTCGGAGCTTACAGAGGTGATGGAGAATTCATCCCTTTTAGTGAATATCCCAAAGAACTTCACTTTAAGGACGACAAGCTTGCCGAAGTAATATGGGAATGGGAATAACATCGATCCGCCCTGACGGACAACGGAGAGGATTCTTGGGGAAACCCATGCCCTCTCCGCCTTTTTATATGCTCGATTTGCGCCATTGCGAAGTTTCAACTTTCAAATACTCATAAACAATCTAAATAATGATTGATTCAAATGTTTTTCATTTTGCAATCCGGCAAATGATACCTAAATTTGCACGTTGGCGGATTAAGCGACACGAGCAGCATCCGCCCGGGTATTACTAATTAAATTCATAGAAAAAGTGAAACTGAAAATTCTGACCGCTTCCATTCTTGCGTGTGCCACATATTATACCGTAGCCCAAAACAACATTGCGGAAGAAGTTGTATGGGTTGTCGGCGACGAACCTATCTATAAATCGCAAGTGGAAGACCAATACGCGCAAATGCAATACGAACGCACGCCCATCAACGGCGACCCCTACTGTGTCATTCCGGAACAGTTGGCCATCGACAAGCTGTTTCTGCACCAAGCGGAAATAGACACCATCGTTGTCGATGATGGCACCGTGATGAAAGAAGTGAACGCGCGCATAAACTACTTTATCGAAACGCTCGGCGACAAAAATAAAGTGGAAGAATATTTTAGAAAATCAATCCCTGAAATGAAAGAAACATTTCAGGAAATCATGAAAAACCAATACACGATCCAACAAGTGAGAGAAAATCTCACAAAAGACGTGAAAGCCACGCCGGCCGACGTCAGAAAATATTTCGAAAATTTGGATCAAGACAGCATCCCCTACATCCCGATGCAAGTCGAAGTGCAAATAATCAGCATTAAGCCAATCATACCGCAAGCTGAAATAGACGAAGTGAAATCCCGCCTTCGCGACTATGCGCAACGCGTAAACGACGGGGAGTCGGAATTCTCCACCCTTGCCATTTTGTATTCCGAAGACGCATCGTCGGTTAGAGGCGGCGAAATCGGATTCAGGGGAAGGACAGAATTAATGCCGGAATATGCCAGCGTGGCATTCAACCTGACCGACCCGAAGAAAGCCTCCAAAGTCGTAGAAACAGATGCCGGATTCCACATCATTCAACTGATTGAAAAAAGAGGTGACAAAATCAATACGCGTCACATCTTGCTTCGTCCGAAAGTTTCCGACAAAGAACTCACCGACGGATTGACACGCCTCGACTCGCTTCGTTCCGACATATTGAAAAAAGAAGTGACTTTCGAACAAGCGGCCCAATACATTTCCCAAGACAAAGACACTCGAAACAATCAGGGCATCATGTACAATCAGTTGAGTGGGTCCACAAAATTCGAAATGTCGCAACTGCCGCAAGAAGTTGCAAAACAAGTCGACAAACTGCAAATCGGCGAAATATCCGAACCGTTCATCATGATTGATGCGCATACAAACCGCGAAGTCGTGGCAATAGTGAAATTAAAAAATCGAATTGAAGGACACAGAGCCACATTGCGCGACGATTATGAAACACTGAAAACAAATTATGAAGCTTATGCAAAAAACAAAATAATTTCCGAATGGATTGAAAACAAAATAAATTCAACCTATATTTACATTGAAGAAGGATGGCGCGATTGCAAATTCCAGCACGATGGATGGCTGAAACGATAGCACCAAGCCGACACGACCAAAAATGAACAACCAAAACAAAAATAACAAGACCTTTCACCAAAGGCATAAGATTCTAAAAGGACTCTTATGCCTTTTGGCTCTTTGGCTTGTCTATATCGCGTTCGACACGCCTGCTGCCCGAGCTGTCAAGCCGATGATTCCCGATGCCAACCGCTATCAAAAAGAAAAAGTATTCCTTGAATATGCCGACAGCCTTTTCATGGATGAATCTCATCCTGAATTTCAAGTGCTGAAAGGCAACGTGAAATTTCGAAAAGAAGACATGTTCATGTATTGCGACAGCGCGAATTTCTACGACAAGGAAAATCGACTTGATGCTTTCGGAAATGTCAAAATGGAGCAAGGCGACACGCTGAATGTATTTGCCGACAAACTCTACTACGACGGGCAAGAAGAATATGCTCGGCTTCGGCACAACGTCCGCATGGAGCATCGCAACACGACTCTTTTCACCGACAGTTTCGATTACGACTTGTTGGACAACATCGGTTATTATTTCGAAGGCGGAAAAATCGTTGACGAACAAAACACATTGACTTCAAAATACGGGCAATATGCTCCGGACACGAAAGACACGCAACTGCTTTTCGACGTGGAACTCGTCAACGACAAATACGTGATGAATACCGACACCCTGTTCTACAACACCGAAAGCCACGTTGCCGACATTGTAGGCAATACAATCATCGTGTCCGACAGCAGCACCGTCTACACCGACCAAGGCTGGTACAACACCGACGACGACCGCGCCACACTGTACAATCGCTCGCTCATCGTCGGCAAGGGCGGACAAACCCTCACGGGCGACACCATTTTCTACGATCGCTCTGCCGGATTTGGAGAAGCGTTCGGAAACATGATACTGACCGACTCGGCAAAATCGACTATTTTGATGGGCGATTACGGTTTTCATAATGAGAAAAGCAATACATCTTTCGCCACCCGACGCGCCCTTGCCATGGAATTTTCGCAAGGCGACACAATCTACGTGCACGGCGACACAATACGCACATATCTTCTCATGCCCGACTCGTCGCGAGTCATGTGCGCATATCCGAATGTACGCTTTTTCCGGACAGACATTCAAGGCATCTGCGACTCTCTTTCCTTCATGTCGCGCGACTCCATGCTATACATGCACCGCCACCCTATTTTGTGGAATTTAGAACGGCAAGTGATGGGCAATGTCATTAAAATACACATGAACGACAGCACCGTGGAAAAAGCCTACCTGCCGGAATACGGAATGCTCGGCGAGCATGTGGCTGACGAATTCTACAATCAACTGTCGGGCAAAGAAATGATTGCCCATTTCGACAATGGCGAAATAAGCCAGCTCGATGTCAATGGAAATGTCATGGCGATACTTCTCCCAATGGAAAACGATTCCACATACAACAAACTTGTAAATGCAGAAGGAAGTTTCCTGATCGTCAAAATCAAAAACCGCCAAATTGAGAAATTAAACTTATGGCCGGATGTGTCAGGCAAAGTAACGCCTATCTATCTGGCAAAAAAATCCCAATACTACCTGAAAGGATTCAAATGGTATGGAGAAATTCGGCCAAAAGACCAATACGACATTTTCGCCATTCCGGAAGCCATGAAAACCCTTTTCAGTTCGCCGGAATCCATTGCGCCGGTCAGAAGAATTCGCAATGAAAATGAATAACAACACAAAATGGCAGACATCATAAAACTACTTCCCGACTCTGTGGCAAATCAGATAGCCGCAGGAGAAGTCATACAGAGGCCGGCTTCCGTCATCAAAGAATTGGTGGAGAATGCCATCGATGCAGGCGCCACTTCCATTGAAATCATTTTGAAGGACGCCGGACGGACGCTGATACAAGTGATCGACAATGGGTCGGGGATGTCGGAAACAGATGCGCGCCTTGCTTTTGAACGTCACGCCACATCGAAGATTAAAAACGCAGAAGACCTTTTTGCCCTTCACACAATGGGATTCAGAGGCGAAGCACTTGCTTCTATCGCCGCTATCGCCCAAATAGAACTTCGCACTCGGAAACACGATTCGCCCATGGGCACGAAAATCTGCATTTCCGCTTCGAAATGCGAATCGCAAGAGCCAGACTATTGTCAAGCCGGTTGCAATTTCATGATTAAAAATCTGTTTTTCAACGTGCCGGCACGTCGCAAATTTTTAAAAAGCAACCAAGTCGAGCTGAGCAACATCATCAAGGAGTTCGAAAAATTGGCCTTGGTCAATCACACTGTCGAGTTCAAACTGTCACACAATGGCAATATGCTCTACCAGCTGATGGAAGGCGATTCATTCAAAAAACGCATCGCATCGCTCTTTTCTCGCTCTATGGAGCAACAGCTCATCCCCATTGAAACCGCCACGTCCATCGTGTCGCTCAGCGGCTTCATATCGCGTCCGGAAAACGCGAGGAAACGCAATTGCCTGCAATATCTGTTTGTCAACGGCCGCCACATGAGGCATCCCTATTTCCACAAAGCAATCCTTTCATGCTACGACCAATTGATTCCTTCCGACGAACAGCCCAACTACTTCCTCAACTTCACCGTCGAACCGGAAAGTATCGATGTGAATATTCATCCGACCAAGAATGAAATTAAGTTTGAGAACGAACAAGCCATTTGGCAAATTCTTTTCGCTGCCGTAAAGGAAGCGTTGGGAAAATTTAGTGCTGTGCCGACCATCGAATTCGACACAGAAGGGGCTATCGACATCCCTATCGGCATGCCAAACAATAAAGTGCATGCACCTGAAATCGACATCGATCCGAACTACAACCCTTTCGCGCCATCCTCTCGCGCATCGTCTTCCGGCTATACGCCATTTCGCGACCATGCGAACTCCAAACTGCAAAATTGGGATTTGCTCTATCAGAATTTTGAAAACAAACGAAACAATGCCACCCAATTTGCCACTGAAAACCCGCAACAAACGGCTCTTGTCGATTCAGAGTCGCCCATGGGCAATGAAATAGAATCCTACAACGACACATATTGCCAACTAAAAAACAAATACATACTCGTGCCTGCCAAATCCGGTTTACTTCTCATCGACCAACACAGAGCGCATATCCGCGTGCTCTTCGACACGCTAATCGAGGCCAAAGCCGGAAAGCACATTGAATCTCAACGCGTTTTGTTTCAGGAAGTAATACGCTTGTCGCCGGCACAAAGCCAAATTCTTGAGGAATTAAAAGACGAAATGGAATCGTTGGGTTTTGAAATCGGTTTTCTCGGCGATAATTCTTGGACAGTCAATAGCTCCCCTGCCAACCTGAAAGGAATCAACATCAAAGATATGATTCTTGACGTGATAGATTCCGTAAACACCGGCGGGCATTCCATTTCGAAACGCGTTGCCGAACATATCGCTCTTTCTTCGGCGCGAGCTGCAGCCGTGCAATATGGGCAACATCTGACACAAGAAGAAATGGACTCTCTCGTTGCATCATTATTCCGCTCGAAAGAACCCGGATACACTCCGGACGGAAAGAAGACGATGTACACGCTTACTTTCGAAGAAATCAACAAAATGTTTTCCTAAAAATCGATCATGATGTTTTTAGGAGTTTGGCAAGACATTTTGTCTAAAACTGGCAAAATTCGTTTAGCAGCACGAGCATCCATCTGCCATATTTCAAAGCATGCACTAACATTCAGACATGTTGAAACAACAATCGACATAACGCAAATAAGCCATATATAAAATCTTTCTGCACATAGCTTTCTACTTTGACTTAGCGACGGATTGTGGGAAAAGAAGTTTTGAACCATCTTGAATCAATTTGAATTTTTACTTCCTTTCTCAAATAGATACTTTTGTAGAATCTAACATAATACCACAATTATGGAAAATGCAGAAAAATTAGAGCACGCAATCGCTACGCTCAAAGAGCAACATAGCAAAATAAGCAAATGGATTTTTTGGGGAGGAAGCATTCCCGAGAAAATATTGAAAAATCACACAACAAAGTATGCTCCAGTCAAATCTGACGAGAAAATCTTGTTCATGGTCAACAAAAAAACAGGATTCGGATTTAGTTGCCTGCTCGTTACCGACAAGTTCGTTTATTATAAATGCTTAAAAGATGCTTTTTTGAGCAGCCTCATTCCCATAGTGGAAAAAGGCATTATTCCGCTGTCTAAAATCGAGAGCATGTCGATAGGCGAGCATGACCATTGTTATGGCACCGCTTACATAGGACACCAATTGGTGATAAACGGCCAAGTAAAAGGACTGCTTCGCATGGGCGGGGGCGTCTTCTACGATGAAGACTTAATCGACAATCTCACACAGTTGTTTAATGCGTTAACGCGGAAATAACAAATAGGCATGAGTTTCAAGCAATCGTACATGATTTATCAAAAGAGCCATAAATATGCAAACATCGCAAAAAGTATCATTATTTATGGAATTACCGTGCTTTTTATGGCTTTGGCTTCTTTGATTTTTTATGATTCTGAATCAAAAACAACAGCAAGAATCATCATAATAGTATCGCTTTTCATTGGACTTTTTATCGGAGCGATAATCGCAAGCATGCTAGAGAGACAGATCAATAAATATTTCTTCAAACGAGTAAAAAAAACACTATCATGAATATAACAATAAGAATATTAAGCATTTTAGGCATATTTATTTTCGGATTTTGTCTTCTTGGTCTGATAGGTGCCGAAGAGGACATGGTATCAGCTCATATGTTATTCAACGAAATCGGCGAGAATGCCTTACTCGTCTCTGAATATAACATTGCCGAAAATATACAGAATACACAAGATACATTGTATGCCATTGTTTTTCTTCTATTCATTGCAAGCCTTTTCGGACTCATCCTGTCTATTTTTGGATGCTGTGTCAAAACCAAACGAAAAGATGTCAATATAGAACTTCTGAAATTAAATGATTTAAAAGAAAAAGGCATCATCGACAAAGACGAATTTGAGGCAAAAAAACGAGAATTATTAATGTAATCATTTCCGACAAAATAGAACCCGCTTACCTTAATACTATAACAACGAAAGAACTTGCACAGTTTGTTTTTGATAAACAAACTGTGCAAGTTCCATATATCGGAGTAATACGAAACAAGCGTCCCGACAAATAATTTCAAACAAATTTGATTATTTTGCACTCAACTTTCGCTATATTTGTATCTGTTTAAACATATCCCGATATGAAAATCAGATCCGGCTTATTTTTTATTGCATTAGGCATATCGCTAACTGCCAATTCTTTGACGCTGACGCAAGCAAAAAAGCTATATACCGAAGGCCGTTTTGAAGAGGCGCTTTCCACATTCCAAGATCTCCAAAAGAAAAATCCTCAAAACGCCAACTACAACCAATGGTTGGGCGGATGCTTGTATGAAACCGGCAAAAAAGAGGAAGCTATCCCCTACTTGGAAACCGCCCTTTCCAAAAAAGTTGCCGATGCTGCAAGATATTTGGCGCAAATCGCGCTCGAAAAAATGGACTACGAGCAAATGGAATCGCTGACGCGCCAGTTTGAAAATATGATCGACAACGACGAATCTGTCCTTTCCGACAATGCGCTTGCCGGCTATCGCAAATTGAAAAGAACGACAGAAATGCTCAACAACGTCGAGAAGATCCAAATATTCGACAGCTTGACAGTGTCTAAGAAAGACTTTTTCAAGCATTACAAACTGTCGCTCGAAGCAGGCACGCTCAACACGCCCGATATTTTACCCGCATCCGTTCCCGACAGTGCGATTTCAATGGTCTACATGCCTCAATCGGCAAATCGCATGATTTGGGCCATGCCGGATTCGACCGGACGCAAGAAATTGGTTGAAATATACAAATTAGCCGACGGCAAATGGGACAAACCGACGTTTCTAAGCGATGAACTGACCGACAACGGAGATGTCGATTTTCCATTCATCATGGCAGACGGCACTACCATCTATTATGCCGGCAACGGAGAAAACAGCATTGGCGGATACGACATATACATGTCGCGAAAAGACTTTGCAAGCAGCGAATATCTGCATCCTCAAAACATCGGATTCCCTTACAATTCCCCATTCGACGACTACATGCTGGTCATTGACGAAATGACGGGAATCGGATGGTGGGCAACCGATAGGAATCAAATTCCGGGCAAACTGACTATCTATATCTTCAAACGTAACGATTTCAGGGAAAATTACGACAGCACAAATCCGAATATCTTCGGACTTGCCTCTGTCAGATCCATCAAAGACACATGGACCGACAACAATGATTACAAAGACCTTATTACAGAAATTAAAAACATTGCGATTGAAGAAAGCAAGCCAAAAGCCGATTTCTCCTTTTACATTAAAAACGGAGTTGAATATACTCGATTTGACGACTTCATAAGTCCGGAAGCCGAAAGTTTAATGCACAAACGCATGAAATTGTCGGAACAAATTGAAGGATATTATTCGCAACTTAAAACATTACGGAAACAATATGCCCGTTCGCAAAATAAAAATTCTTTGACTTCTGAGATTCTACGATTGGAAAGAGCAATTCTCAAAGATGCCAACGAGGTGAAACGCATGGATAATGAAATCAGAGCCATAGAAATCCCAATGCTAAAGAAATAAATCTTCATTCTCTTATGATTGATTTTAAAGAAATTGCCGCCAAGTCATCTTTATATAATTTTCATAGTCATACGCAATATTGCGACGGACGCGCACCCATGGAAGATTTTGCCGCAAAAGCCGTCGAATTGGGATTCACAGACTATGGCTTTTCGCCCCACTCTCCGATTCCTGCGCCATCGTCATGCAATATGAGCAAAGACGACACTGTTTCTTATTTTAAAGAAATCGACAGATTGAGATCCATGTATCGCGGCAAAATCAACTTGTTCGCTTCTATGGAAATCGATTACCTCGATGAGTCTTGGGGTCCGGCCAATCCATATTTCGATACCTTTCCCCTCGACTATCGCATCGGCTCCATCCATTTCGTGCCATGCGGCGACCAATATGTCGACACCGACGGCAGTTTCGACTCTTTCAAAATCAAAATGAATCGATTCTTCAACGAAGATATCCATTACGTCGTCGAATTATTTTATTTGCAAACGTATAAAATGATTGAGGCGGGGAAATTCGAGATAATCGGACACTTCGACAAAATCGGGCATAACGCATCGCTTTATTGTCCGGGCATTGAAAACGAAGATTGGTACAACGACTTGGTCGTAAAAACAATAAAAACAATAAAAGAAGCCGGCTTAATCGTGGAAATAAACACAAAGTCGTATGATACGCATCATCGGCTATTCCCCCACGAACGATATTTTCCCTTGCTGAAAAAATATGAAATTCCTGTCGTTTTCAACTCCGATGCCCACTACCCCGATCTCATCAATGCAGGTCGTGAAGCCGCAATGAAATTGTATTATTCACTGTAATTAAAAGAAATTTATGGTTATGCCAGTCCGAGTTCCCGACACGCTTCCCGCCATTGAAGATTTAAAACAAGAAAATATATTTGTCATCGGCGAAAAACGGGCATTGTCCCAAGACATACGGCCGCTGCATATTGCAGTCGTCAACTTAATGCCATTAAAACAATCGACAGAAACAGATTTGTTGCGGCTGTTATCCAATACGCCTCTCCAAATCAATCTTGATTTGGTCCTGCCATCGGGACATAAATGGAAGAATACGCCGGAAAGCCATTTAAACCAATTCTACAAACCTTTTGAAACAATCGCCGACAAGAAATACGACGGCATGATTATTACCGGCGCGCCTGTTGAAACAATTGCCTTCGAAGCTGTCGACTATTGGAGCCAACTCCAATACATTTTCGATTGGAGTCGTTCTCATGTGACATCCACTGTGTATATATGCTGGGCAGCCCTTGCCGGTCTTTATCACAATTACGGAATTCAGAAATATCCACTCGACAAAAAAATATCGGGAGTCTATTCCCATCGGGTTTTAAACGCAAAAAACCCATTGATGCGCGGATTCGACGACATATTCTATGCTCCCCACAGCCGATATTTTGAAATACGAAAAAACGACATCCTCGCAACCAAAGGATTAGAAATATTGTCGGAAAGCGATGAATGCGGCGTTTATATCGTCATGGCCCGCAATGGACGAGAAATTTACATAACGGGACACTCCGAATATGCTCCCCTAACGTTAGATGCGGAATACCGAAGAGATTTGAAAAAGGGATTGAATCCCGACATCCCGCGACACTATTATCTCGACGATGATCCCCAAAAACCACCAATCGTGCGTTGGAGAAGCCATGCCAATTTATTATTCTCCAACTGGTTGAACTATTTTGTTTATCAAGAAACTCCTTATGACATTTGGAAGATAAAATGAGCGGAGAGCCTCGCAAAATAGAATTACTCGCCCCTGCAAAGAATGCAGAAATCGCTATTGCAGCGATTCGTCATGGCGCAGATGCTGTTTATATCGGAGCAGACCAATTCGGAGCAAGAGCATCCGCAGGAAATCCGATTGCCGACATTGCGCGAATCGTTGAGTTCGCACACCAATTCGATGCACGGATTTATGCCACAGTCAACACGATTCTATTCGACTCCGAACTGAAAAAGGCCGAAAAAATGATTCGCGACCTCTATATTGCCGGTGTTGATGCGCTGATAGTGCAAGACATGGGCATTTTGCGGCTCGACATCCCTCCTATCGCTCTGCATGCCAGCACACAATGCGATATTCGAACCCTTGAAAAAGCTCAATTCCTTGAAAAAGCCGGATTTTCCCGTCTCGTCCTTGCGCGGGAACTGACATGCGAGGAAATCCGCAACATTGCAAAAAACACACAAGCCGAAATCGAATGCTTCGTCCATGGCGCTCTCTGCGTATGTTATAGCGGACAATGCTATGCCAGTTGCGCATTTCGAAAACGAAGCGCCAATCGCGGGGAATGCGCGCAATTATGCCGCTTGCCTTACAATCTGACAGATTCCTCCGGCAGAGTTCTGCATGCAAACAAGCATTTCCTTTCGCTTCGCGATTTTAATATGAGCGATCGCATTGCCCAATTGGCTGACGCCGGCGTTTCTTCTTTCAAAATTGAAGGACGTTTGAAAGATACGGTTTATGTGAAAAATGTTACTGCACACTACCACCGGCTAATCAACGACCTATGCAGCCGACATCCGGACAAATACATTCGCGCATCACGAGGGTTGACAACTATTAATTTTACACCGGACATCAATAAAAGTTTCAATCGACGATTCACGCACTATTTTTTCGACAACGACAATCCTGCGGAAAATCTTGCATCGTTCGACACGCCCAAATCGATCGGCGAACGATTCGGAAAAATATCCGGCATAAAGAATCAATCCATATTTGTCGACTCCGACAAATCAGCTGCCAATGGCGACGGTTTTGTCTTTTTCAACAAAAACAATAATCTGGAAGGATTCAGAGCGAACAAAACAGACCACAATGCCATCATCCCTTTTGAAAAAATCGATATTTCCAAAGGGACTTGGCTTTACCGAAATTTCGACAAAACATTTACAGGCCGGCTTCAAAGCAACAATTCGGCCGATAGAAAACTCCCAATCGACATTGAATGTTGGCCGACGGCAACCGGATTTGCCGTAAAAGTTACCGGCGACGATGGTGTTTACGCCATCATCAACATGACATCCGCAAACAATCCCAAAGCCAATACTTCCCAAGAAGAAACTCAAAAACGGATTTTGGGAAAATTGGGAGACACGCCGTTTTATTTGCGACATTTCAACGCCGGTCACCTTGCAGAAATTTTTATACCGGCTTCCCTGTTGTCACAAGCCAAACGTCGCGCCATCAAAGCTTTTGAACATGCAAAAAAATCCGGATACCGATTCGAGCACCGCAAAACAGAAGACAAATCATTCCCATACATGGCTGACAGTATTACTTTTACAGGCAATGTTTCGAATAAAGCAGCAAGAACCTTTTATACCGATCACGGTGTCAAAGCCATAGAGTACGCAATGGAATGCGGCGAAATGGATTCTTCCAATGCCATATTGATGACAACTCGTTATTGCCTGCGACGGGAATTAAACTGCTGCCTGAAAAAAGAAGGCAAAGAGAAATTGCCGGCACAACTATTTTTAGAGTCCGGCGATATTCGCTTTTCCGTGGAATTTGATTGCAAACATTGCCAAATGCTTTTGAAAAAAGCATGAAAGGCATTATTTCAATGTGTCGACAAGAAGCAAAACATTCAATAGCGCGACAATGCCGGCAATGGCATAAAGCACGATTTTTCCGAATCTCTTGTTCGCATATTGTCCCATCACGCGCTTTGACGATGTCAAATATATTTGCATAAACACAGTGAAAGGCAACTGAATGCTGAGCGCCATCTGTGAAACCAACAGGCCTTGAAAAGGATCGGAAATGCAAAATATAATTGCCAAAGCCGACAACAACGACAAAAGCACTCCGACAATTGAATGGCTGTCTTTTATATTGTATGACTCTCCAAAAATTCCGGAAAATATGGAACCGGCAGCCATGCCGCTTGTCACCGTCGACGACAAGCCTGCCATCAGCAACGCCAATGCGAAAACAACGGCCGCATTTTCTCCCAAAAGCGGTTTCAACATGGCTTGTGCCTCCGAAAGCTCTGATACATGCGCGCCAATCGTATAAAAAGCGGAAGCTGCCAACAAAATCATAGCGCTATTAATCGCCCACCCGACCAACATTGAAAACAATGTATCGAAAAATTCATACTTCAAAGCTCGACGAATCGACAAATCATCCTTTTTGTGAAATTCCCGACTTTGCACGACTTCCGAATGGAGAAACAAATTATGAGGCATAACCACTGCCCCCAATACGCTCATCACAATAATCATGCTTCCCTCCGGCAACGACGGCACTACACTACACCTTGCCGCCTCTTGCCAATCTACATCGATTAAAAATATTTCATAAATAAACGACAAGCCTATCACTGAAACAAATGCGATAATCGCTTTCTCGATTCGCTTATAAGAATTTGTGAAGAGCATGACGATGACAAACAACGTTGTCAATACTGCTCCCACCTTTATAGAAATTCCAAAAAGCATCTGCAATGCAATCGCGCCACCTAAAATTTCAGCCAGTGAAGTAGCCATCGATGCTAAAACTGCCGATGCCAAAACCGGACGAGAAATCCATGGAGCAACATATCGAGTGGCAGCCTCCGAAAGGCAAAGCCCTGTCACAATGCCAAGATGCGCCACGTTGTGTTGCAAAACAATCAGCATTATCGTCGACAAAGTGACCACCCACAACAGCATATAACCGAATTCCGAACCGGCTGCAAAATTAGAAGCCCAATTGCCCGGATCGATAAAACCTACCGTCACCAACAATCCGGGACCTATATAACGGAAGATATCCAACCCTCCCAAATACCTTGGATGGTCTTTTCGCCTTAAATCTTTTAAAATGTCGAACTTCATTGTATCAGCAAAAAAACATTATCTTTACATTAAAATCAACAAATATGGCAAAGCATAATATTTTCGGGAAAAAAGGAGAAGAAGCAGCTTTCGAGGTTTTACTCAAAAATGGCTATCTCATTCGCGACCGAAATTGGAGATGCGGCAAATATGAAATTGACATTGTAGCCGAGAAAAACAACCGTATCATCATCGTCGAAGTGAAAACTCGGAAAGAACATATTCCCGACATTTCACAAGTCATCACACGCGCCAAAATACGCCATTTAATAGCAGCCGGAAATGCTTATCTGAGCTTTTTCAGATTGTCGAACGAAATTCAATTCGATGTAATCCTTATCACAGGCGAAAATGAAAACGACTTCACCGTCGAGCATATTCCGGATGCATTCATGGCGCCATTGCAAACGTATGGTCAATCATCCAATTTATGAATGACAAGACCCGAACGGAGTTTCGGTTCGAACCATGTTGTTTTGGGAGGCATTATGTTTCCGGTATCGGCAATTTTTATGATTTGTCCCATTGTGACCGGATATAGTGCCAAAGCCAATTTCATTTCTCCGCTATCCACCCTGCGTTTCAGTTCTTCCAACCCACGAATGCCGCCAACAAAATCAATCCGCTTGTCGCTTCGCAAATCCGTAATGCCTAAAACATCCCGCAATATCAAATCCGAAGAGATTGTGACATCCAAACTGCCTATTGGATCATCATCGTCGTACGTTCCTTGCTTGGCCGTCAGTGAATACCATTCCCCGTTCAAATAAAGCGAGAAGTTATGCAAATGTTGAGGCTTGTAAACGTCTGTTCCTTTATTCTCAACCACAAAATTATCTGCCAAACGAGCCATGAATTCCGATTCCGACAAACCATTCAAGTCGCGCACAAGGCGGTTGTAATCAATCACATGCAGGTGTGATGCAGGAAAACATACCGCAAGGAAATAATTGTATTCCTCATTTCCGGTATGATTCGGATTGGCATCGGCCATCTCTTTTCCCACCAAGGCGGCGGCAGCGCTTCGATGATGTCCGTCCGCAATATACATGTTGGGAATTCCACTAAACAGAGCGGTTATGCGCGAAATTGTCTCATCATCGTCGACCACCCAAAAATGATGCCCGAAGCCATCGGCAGCAACGAAGTCATAAACCGGCTCTTTTGCCGTCACTTCTTTCAAAACAGCCTCCAACTCCGCATTATCGGGAAATGTAAAAAAGACTGGTTCGATGTTGGCACGATTGATTCGGACATGCTTCATGCGGTCTTCTTCTTTATCGCGCCTTGTCAATTCATGTTTCTTTATGCGGCCGGACATATAATCTTCCACGCTGGCAGCAACGACAAATCCATATTGCGTCCGCCCGTCCATCGTTTGGGCATATACATAATAGCAAGGCTTTTCATCTTGAACAAGCCATCCTTTATCTTGGAACTTTTTAAAATTTTCAACCGCTTTTGCATATACTTCCGGTGCATGTTCGTCGGTTCCCGGTGCAAAATCAATTTCCGGTCGAATAATATGATAAAGCGACTTTTCGTTGCCTTCCGCTTCGATTCGGGCTTCTTCAGAATTTAGCACGTCATACGGACGCGATGCCACTTCTGTCACAAATTCCACAGGCGGACGAACGCCTTTAAACGGCCTAACCTTTGCCATAACGCAGTATATTATTTGTTCTATTTAAAACTTTTTCTTACAATCGTTTGCTCTCTGTCAGGTCCTACCGACAAAATTGTAATTGGCACTTGCAATTCACTTTCAAGGAATGCAACATAGCGATTGAACGCTTCCGGAAAATCGTCTTCCTTCTTCACACGCGACATATCGGCGCTCCATCCTTCCAATTCTTTATATACAGGCTCGATTTTTCCCTCAATCGAGAATGGAAAATCGCGAGTTTCAGCTCCATCTATCTTATACGCCGTGCAAGCTTTTATTGTTGGGAACGAATCGAGCACGTCGCTTTTCATCATTATCAATTGCGTAACGCCGTTCAACATGATGGCATAACGCAACGCGACAAGGTCAATCCAGCCGCAACGGCGTTCACGTCCCGTCACTGCGCCGTATTCATGTCCGAGATCCCGAATCTTCTTGCCGGTTTCATCAAACAATTCCGTCGGAAACGGACCGCTACCGACACGTGTGCAATAGGCTTTGAATATCCCATACACTTCACCTATTTTATTCGGAGCCACGCCAAGTCCTGTGCATGCTCCGGCACAAACCGTGTTGGAGGATGTCACAAATGGATATGATCCGAAATCCACATCGAGCATCGTGCCTTGCGCGCCTTCACACAGCACGCGTTTTCCTTCCGACAAGAGACGGTTCACATAATGTTCGCTATCGATCAATTCATATTCTTTCAAATAATCGATTGCTTCAAACCATTTTTGTTCCAAATCTTCGACATTGGCTTCCATGCCCATCATTTTCAGCATGTCGGCATGTTTAGCCTTTGCCACAGCGTATTTTTCTTCGAAATCATGGAAAATATCGCCTACGCGCAAACCATTGCGCCCGACTTTGTCCGTATATGTCGGTCCGATTCCTTTTCCCGTCGTGCCGATTTTTGAAGCGCCTTTGCGTTTTTCATTGGCGGCATCGAGCAATCGATGGGTCGGCATTATCAAATGTGCTTTCTTTGATATTTTCAAAACACGTTTGAGAGCCACACCGCTTCTTTCCAAGGCTTCGGCCTCTTCCTTGAACAACACAGGATCGAGCACAACGCCGTTGCCTATAATATTTATTTGCCCCTGCTGAAATATTCCGGACGGAATCGAACGCAATACATATTTTTTTCCTTCAAATTCTAATGTATGACCAGCATTCGGCCCACCTTGAAATCGAGCCACAGCATCGTAACGCGGCGTCAACACATCCACCACTTTTCCTTTGCCTTCATCGCCCCATTGCAATCCCAAGAGCACATCTACTTTCATAGTTTTGTCTTTTTTAATTCTGTATTTTTATTTGTCTTTTTAATATTTCTCTTTTTTCTGCGCAAGCAAGTCGAACAAATGCCATAAACATAAAGCGAAATATACGACGTATTGAATGTGCCATATTTCCGCATACCTATCTGGCGCATCAATTCGGGATCTTTCACTTCCTTTATTTTGCCACACTCCGTACATATCAAATGATGATGATTACCGGAGCTAATCACCTTCTCATATAGAGCTTGACTGGTTCCGAATTGGTGTTTTCTCACAATACCGCATTCACAAAACAATTCGATAGTATTGTAGACTGTCGACCGGCTTACATGATACGAACGAGCATCCATTTCGGCATACAATGTATCTACCCCGAAATGGTCATTATGAGAAAAAACAGCTTCCAAAATGGCAAACCGTTCCGGAGTTTTGCGCAATTTCCGACTGTCCAGAAACTCCGTCAACTTTGTACGTGCGATAAAAAACGATTTGTCGTCCGTTGTTGTCATTGCTTGTATCGTTAGTGCTATTGCAATTCAATTTATCATGCAATATCATCATCTACAAAGTTACGGAAAATTCATCGAAATCATACAAGAAATTTCAAAGATTGAGAAAACCATACAAATCAAAAGCGGGCACGCATTGCAGACGTGCCCGCTTTCAAAATATTTTAAAAACCAAAAATTACATGCCCATGCTTTCCAATTCGGCTTCCATGCCCAATTGATAATAGACGTTGCTCAACAAATTTTTTGTTTGACTGTCAGTCGGATTAAGCTGATATGCTTTTTCCATATAAGGCAATGCTTCTTTGTAAAGCGGATCGATTTGAGTTTCTTTAAATTGCTTGTATTGCAAACCCTGCAATGAGGAATTTTCCTCGTTCAAGTTGAACGCTTTTTTAATCAACATACGTCCGGCATTAAATTGCGCCATAGCCAAATTAGGATTCAATTCCACGCCTTTCTTGAAGCACTCCAAAGCGCCCTCATCATCTTTCAATTGTTCCAATGTCACGCCTTTCAGATTATAAAGCGACGCTTCTGTCGGGTTATTGGCAATTGCTTGGTCGATCAACGCACGAGCTTCTTCGTAGCGGCCCTTGTTGACATTGTCATTAATAATGATTGTTATGTATTGCGAATCTTGATCGCCATACAAAGGCATAGCCTCTTTTGCAATGGCAACAATGCCATCCAATGCCGTGCTGTCGTTTTCTTCATTGTAAAGGCTCACATAGCAGCTCAAAGCATAATCATAGGCATTTTTATCTTTAAATCCGCGATTACGAGCGCTTTCGAAAAGTCGCAAAGCCTCTCTCAAATTGTTGCCTTGCCACGAAGCCAATCCGCGATTGTATTCGATTTCTGCCAAAAGCGTATCGGCAACCAAGAATTTGTCGCGCTCTGCAATGCCCGAAGTCGGCATATTCACATAAACGCCCCATGCATCGCTTGCTTCTTTGTATTTGCCAATGTTGTAAAACAGCAATCCGGCATTATAGAAGTTGTTATAATGCCCTACCAGCTCATTAATAATATCTTTGGAATATTTAGTTTTAACCTTGATATTCCCTTTCTTGTCATATTTATACGAACCGTCCTTGTTTGTTTCTTTCACGGAATCCAAGGGCAATGCCGTCATCGAGTAGTCGTAGGCTTTCATCAAAGAGGTTGCCATCAACAATGTGTCAACCGATTGGCCAAGTTGGGCACTCACCTCGCTTTGATCGTAGATACCATAGTTTGCCTTGCTTGCAACAAACCATGTTTTAGCATCATTTTTGGTTTCCTCATTGGTTAATGCAGGAATAATGTTCTGCGCGGCAGCCTTATACGCATCTACCTTCACATTGAATCCGCCAATCGCGTCTTCCACATCGTCGACAAGATTCTTTTGCGCAAACGCTCCAAATGTCGTCAAAGCGCAAAGCATTAAAATTGATTTTCTTTTCATCGCTTATTAAATTAATGTTTATTGATTTTCCGTTTCTTGTACCGCGCCGTCTGCATAATCCGACCCTTCATTGGAATCAACCACGCAAACGGAAGCAATTTCGTCATTTCGTTTTTCAAGATTTATCAAACGCACTCCTTGCGTAGCTCGGCCCATCACACGAATGTCGGACACTTTCATACGCAATGTGATTCCTGATTTGTTGATAATGACAAGATCTTTATTGTCGTCTACATTCTTAATGTCGACGAGTTTTCCCGTCTTGTCAGTTATGCTCAACGTCTTTACACCTTTGCCGCCACGATTCGTCATGCGATAATCTTCGATATCCGACCGCTTGCCATAGCCTTGCTCGGAAACGACCATTACCGTTTCCTGCGAATCGACAGGCATGGTAATCATGCCGACTATGCAATCGTCGCCGCCATCGAGCGTCATTCCTTTCACGCCTGTCGACATGCGGCCCATTTCGCGCACCGTGCGTTCATTGAATCGTATCGCGCGGCCATTGCGGTTGGCCATCAAAATTTCTTGCGTTCCGTCGGTCATGCGCACTTGCAGCAATTCGTCGCCGTCGCGCACTATAATCGCATTGACACCGTTTTGGCGCGGACGAGAATATGCTTCCAATTTCGTTTTCTTGATTAAGCCGTTCTTTGTGCAGAAAATCAGATAATGGGAATTGACAAATTCCGCATCGCCCAAATGCTTCACGTTTATGAAAGCCTTCACTTTGTCGTCCGGCTCTATGTTGAGCATGTTTTGGATGGCACGACCTTTCGAATTTTTCGAACCCTCCGGGATCTCATACACTTTCAGCCAATAACAGCGTCCTTTTTGCGTGAAGAACAGCATGTAATTATGCATCGTCGCCGTATAAATGAATTCGATGACATCTTCATCGCGAGTGTCGCTGCCTTTCGCGCCAACGCCTCCTCTGTTTTGCGTACGGAATTCCGACAACGGCGTGCGTTTGATATAACCCAAATGAGAAATGGTGATAATCATTTCGTCATCGGCATAGAAATCTTCTGCATTGAACTCTTCCGAAGCATAGACAATGTCTGTGCGACGTGCGTCGCCATATTTGTCGCGCGTTTCAATCAGCTCGTCTTCAATCACTTTGCGGCACACATTCGGATCCGACAAAACAGAATTCAAAAATTCTATCTGCCGTTGCAATTCTTCATATTCAGCATGCAACTCGTCTTGACTCATGTTGGTCAACGCGCGCAAACGCATATCGACAATTGCTCGCGTTTGAGCATCGTCCAATCCGAAACGCTCGCCCAAACGCTGACGCGCCTCGTCGGTAGTTTTCGACGAACGTATGATGCGTACTACTTCGTCGATATTGTCGCACGCAATAATCAAGCCTTGCACGATATGGGCACGTTCCTCTGCCTTTTTCAGCAAAAAACGCGAACGGCGAATCACCACTTCATGGCGATGGTCAAGGAATGCTTGCAGAATCTCTTTCAAATTCAACAATCGCGGACGGCCATCGACCAACGCAACATTGTTCACGCTGAACGACGATTGCATTTGAGTCATCTTGTAGAGCTTGTTCAACACCACGCTGGCGTTGGCATCTTTTTTCAGTTCCACGACAATGCGCATTCCCATGCGGTCGCTTTCGTCGTTGACGTCCGAAATGCCTTCGATTTTTTTATCTTCCACCAAATCGGCAATCGATTTAATCAATTCCGACTTGTTTACATTATACGGAATTTCCGATACGACTATCAGGTCTCTGTCGTTTTCCGTTTCTATCTCCGCCTTGGCACGCACCACGATTCGTCCGCGACCCGTTTCGTATGCTTCTTTCACTCCGGCATAGCCATAAATTGTGGCTCCGGTCGGGAAATCGGGCGCTTTGATATATTGCATCAATTCTTCAATCGTGATGTCAGGATTGTCCAACAAAGCAATCGAAGCATTCACAGCCTCGGTCAAGTTGTGAGGCGGCATGTTTGTCGCCATTCCGACAGCGATTCCGGAAGCACCGTTGACCAGCAAATTCGGGAATCGCGTTGGCAAAACGACAGGTTCTTTCAGAGTATTATCGAAATTCGGAACAAAATCGACCGTATCTTCATCAATATCGCGCATCATCTCTTCGCCCATCTTCGCAAGCCGGGCTTCCGTGTAACGCATTGCCGCAGGAGAATCGCCATCGATCGAGCCAAAATTTCCTTGCCCGTCCACAAGCGGATAACGCAACGACCAATCTTGCGCGAGCCTTACCATTGTCAGGTAAATAGACGAATCGCCATGGGGGTGATACTTACCCATCACCTCTCCGACGATACGCGCCGACTTCTTTGTCGGTTGCGTCGATGTGTTTCCTAATTTCTCCATTCCATACAACACACGCCGATGCACCGGCTTAAAGCCGTCGCGCACATCGGGCAATGCGCGAGACACGATTACCGACATCGAATAATCGATGTAGGCATCTTGCATTTCTTTTTCAATATTGATCTTTTTTATACGATCTTCAATCATAAATGTCTTTTAAAAAGTTCATATTTTCTGCCGCGCTTCGGCTACGGCATTTTTGAGCACACAAAGATACAAAAAAACTGAATTACGCACCTAATCGCGGCAATGCTGTTTTTTATAAAAAAACGAAAAATTAAGAAAGCATCTTGCTTTTCATGCTATTGGCACTATTTTTGCAGACCATAAATAAAAATTCGACAAAATGACATACGACAAACATATAAGACCTCAAATTTTTCCTCTCGGTTTTTGCCAAAACATAACCATTAGGGATGGTTATGACAATGACGAATTTACCGACGATGAGAAATTCCCTGAAAAAGGAGACAAAAAGTCCGACTCAGCGTCCAACACGACTACGCGAAAAGCAACCGACAGCACGGGCAAAACGCCGGTGCTCGACAAGTTTGGCAACGACATCACCCGCGCAGCAGAAGAAGGCCGCCTCGATCCTGTCGTGGGCAGAAACGCTGAAATAGAAAGGGTCATACAAATTCTTAGCCGGCGCAAGAAAAACAACCCCGTGTTAATCGGAGAGCCCGGAGTCGGGAAATCGGCTATCGTAGAAGGCCTTGCTCTCAGAATCAAAGAGCGGAAAGTTTCGCGTTTGCTTTACGACAAGCGTGTCATTTCGCTCGACATGGCATCGGTCGTCGCCGGCACGAAATATCGCGGGCAATTCGAAGAACGAATCAAAGCAATTATCGACGAAGTGAAAAAGAATCCCGATGTAATCCTTTTCATCGACGAATTGCACAACATTGTCGGAGCAGGCAACTCGTCAGGAACCATGGATGCGGCCAATTTGCTCAAACCGGCTCTCGCCCGTGGGGAAATTCAATGTATTGGAGCAACCACGCTCGACGAATACCGAAAAAACATTGAAAAAGACGGAGCGTTGGAACGTCGGTTTCAAAAAGTCATCGTAGAGCAAACTTCCGCCGAAGAAACATTGCAAATACTTCGCAACATCAAAGACAACTACGAAAATCATCACAACGTCGTTTATACCGATCGCGCCCTTGAAGCATGCGTGAAATTGACACAGCGCTACGTCAGCGACCGTTCTTTCCCCGACAAAGCCATAGACGCGCTCGACGAAGCCGGAGCCCGCACCCATGTGAGAAACGTGAATGCGCCGAAAGAAATCGAAGATTTGGAAGGAAAAATCGCCGACACCAACAACCGCAAGCTCAAAGCCGCACAAGCTCAAAATTTTGAAGAAGCAGCCGCATTGCGCGACGAAGTACGCACGCTGCAAGACGACCTCGCTGCAAAAAAAGAAGCGTGGGAGCAAGAACTAAAAAATCATCGGGAAACCGTCGACGAAAACGCAATCGCCGAAGTAGTTGCCATGATGACCGGAGTACCGGTCCAACGGATTGCCAGCTCTGAAAGTTCGCGGCTTCTCCACATGGACGAGGAATTAAAGAAACAAATCGTAGGGCAAGACGAAGCCATTGAAAAAATCGTCAAATCCATACAACGCAATCGCGTCGGCTTGAAAGATCCCAACCGCCCTATCGGGACATTCATGTTTCTTGGACCGACCGGCGTGGGCAAAACCCATTTGGCAAAATGCCTTGCCGAATTTTTATTCGACTCGAAAGATTCGCTTGTCCGAATCGACATGAGCGAATACATGGAAAAATTCTCTGTTTCACGTCTCATCGGAGCGCCTCCGGGATATGTCGGATACGAAGAAGGCGGGCAATTGACAGAGAAAGTGCGTCGCCACCCCTATTCCGTCGTGCTTCTCGACGAAATTGAGAAAGCCCACCCCGATGCTTTCAACATGCTGTTGCAAGTGATGGACGAAGGCCGCCTGACAGACAGCCTCGGGCGTTCCATCGACTTCAAAAATACCATCGTCATCATGACATCGAACATTGGGACACGGCAATTGAAAGAATTCGGCTCCGGCATAGGCTTCGACACCGGCAACGAAAAAGACAAAAAAGAGTATTCGCGCGGCATCATTCAAAAAGCGCTCAATAAAACGTTTGCACCTGAATTCCTTAACCGCGTCGACGACATCATCATGTTCAACAATCTTGACAAAAATGCCCTTTCCAAGATCATCGACATCGAACTCGCAGGATTCCGTCGTCGTGTCGAGGAATTGGGATATTGCCTTGATGTGACGGAACATGCACGTGAATTTATCGTCGACAAAGGATTCGACAAGCAATATGGAGCCCGCCCGCTGAAAAGAGCCATCCAACAATATTTGGAGGACAATTTAGCGGAAATGATCCTTAAAGCGGAAGTCGAGTCGGGAAACAAAATCATCATAGACTACCGAAACGGCGACAATCTGTCGTGCCGCATAGAAAAATCCGAAAACTGACGTTTCGTCATATTCGGCAGTTAAAATGTCATATCCTCGATATGGCATTTTTTTTGTATTTCCCTTGTTGAACTTTGGAAACAATAAAAACACAATATCATGCAAAAAGGAAAAATTGGCGTAACTACGGAAAACATATTTCCGGTCATTAAAAAATTCTTATACAGCGATCACGATATTTTTTTACGCGAAATCGTATCAAACGCTATCGATGCAACGCAAAAGCTCAAAACGCTATCTTCGTGCGGAGAAGTCAAAGGCGACTTGGGCGATTTGACTATCCATGTGGCAATCGACCCTGCAAAAGGCACTTTGACGGTTAGCGACAAAGGCATCGGCATGACTGCCGACGATGTTGAAAAATACATCAATCAAATCGCATTTTCCGGCGCAGAAGAATTCCTTAATAAATATAAGGACAATGCCAATGCCATCATCGGGCATTTCGGACTTGGTTTTTATTCTGCGTTCATGGTTTCCAAAAAGGTGGAAATCCGAACGAAATCCTACAAAGAGGATGCGAAAGCCATTTCTTGGACGTGCGACGGTTCTCCCGAGTTTGAAATGAGCGAAATCGAGAAAGCCGAAAGAGGCACCGACATCGTTCTCTATATCGACGACGATTGCAAAGAATTCCTCGAAAAAGACAAAATCGAGAGCTTGCTGAAAAAGTATTGCAAGTTTTTGCCTGTCCCCATCGCTTTTGGGAAAAAACAAGAATGGAAAGACGGCAAATGGGTCGACACCGATGCCGACAATGTCATAAACGACACAAAACCGGCATGGACAATCCAGCCATCGGAATTAAAAGACGAGGACTATATCAAATTCTATCATGAGCTTTACCCGGGAGAAGAAGACCCATTGTTTTGGATACACCTCAACGTAGACTATCCGTTCACCCTCACCGGAATCCTCTATTTCCCAAAACTCCGAAACGATTTCGACATTCAAAAAAATCGCATTCAACTCTATTGCAACCAAGTATTTGTGACTGATTCCGTCGAAGGCGTCGTGCCGGAATTCATGATGATCATGCGAGGTGTCATCGATTCGCCCGATATCCCGCTGAACGTGTCGCGATCTTACTTGCAAAGCGATGCGAACGTGAAGAAAATTTCTTCCTACATAACTAAAAAAGTCGCTTCGCAACTTGAAACGATTTTCAAAAACCGCCGTTCCGAATTTGAAGAAAAATGGAATGATGTCAAAATATTCATCGAATACGGCATGTTGACGGATGAAAAATTCTGCGACTCGGCAATGAAGTTCGCTCTATTGTCGGATATCGATAAAAAAATGTTCACGCTCGATGAATACAAAGATTTGATCAAAGCCAATCAAACCGACAAAGACGGAAACTTGATCTACCTTTACGCAACCGACAAAACCGCACAGTACAGCTACGTCAAAAACGCAATCGACAAAGGATACAGCGTATTGCTTATCGATGACCGCCTTGGCAGCCATTTTGTCGGCCTGCTGGAACAAAAACTTGAAAAATCACGTTTTGTCAGAGTCGATAGCGACATCATTGACAATCTCATCGTCAAAGCCGACCGCTCTGCATCTGGCATGTCGGATGCCGACCGCTCTGTTTTCACCAGTTTGTTCAAATCCCAAATTCCGGCAATCGACAAGAGTGAATTTCTTGTAACGTTTGAAAAACTCACGGAGAATGATCGTCCCGTGCAAATCACGCAAAGCGAATACATGCGGCGCATGAAAGAGATGGCATCCATGCAACAAGGCATGAGCTTCTACGGCGAATTGCCCGACTCCTACTGCCTGATTCTCAACACTGAGCATCCTATTGTCAAACGCATTTTGGACAACGCCAAAACCGCCCTCGACGAAAAAGTATCGCCTATCGAAGCGTCGATTGCTTCGCTCAACGAAGAAATCAAAAAAATCCGCGAAAACAAAGATGCAACCGACGAAGAGAAAAAAACGGCAGCCGACAAAGAAACAGAAATTGAAAATCTGCGGAAAACGGAACACGATGCTGTCAAAACGTATGCCGACGCGACGCCTCTTGTTCGCCAATTAATCGACATTGCGCTTTTAAGCGGCAATCTTTTAAAAGGTGAAGAATTGGACAAATTTTTAAAACGTTCTGTCGATTTGCTCCAATAAAGAAACTATCTGAATTATGCAAAAGCGCCTTTCGAAAAAAAGAGAGGCGCTTTTTTTATTGTTCTTTTTGCCGCACTAAACGAATTTCTGTAAGTTTGTCGGAACATTTCCTCTAAAATGAACGACAAACTCATCATATATCAAATGCTCCCAAGGTTATTTTCCAACACCTGCGAGCATTGCACCCCCAATGGCAGCATCGAGCAAAACGGCTGTGGCAAACTGAACGACATATCGACACGCGCAATTAAATCCATTGCCGATCTTGGAGCCACACATATTTGGTATACCGGCATTATCGAACATGCCACAAAAACCGATTATTCCGCCTATGGAATCAAGCGCGACAATCCATTCATTGTCAAAGGAAAAGCCGGATCGCCATACGCCATTAAAGATTACTACGACATCGATCCCGACCTTGCCGTCGATGTGCCAAACCGCATGTCCGAATTTGAGGCATTGGTGGAACGCACCCATGCCTGCGGCCTGAAAGTGATCATCGACTTCGTCCCCAATCATGTGGCGCGCCAATATCATTCCGATGCCGCCCCTTGCGGAATAGAAGATTTTGGAGCTTCCGACAACACCGGCATGTTTTTCAACCCCAACAACAACTTTTATTATATAGGAGAACATTTTTCTCCAACATTCGATATCGGCACCGGCGATGATGCATATCGCGAATTTCCGGCAAAAGCATCGGGAAATGATTGCTTCAATGCCCATCCGGGAATATGCGATTGGTATGAAACAGTCAAATTAAATTACGGAATCGATCCGTCAAACGGCTCTTTCCATTTCGAACCGATGCCCGACACGTGGCGAAAAATGCTCGACATACTTCTGTTTTGGGCGGCCAAAGACATTGACGCATTCCGATGCGACATGGCCCACATGGTCCCTGTCGAATTTTGGGCGTGGGCTATTCGTGCAGTCAAAAGCCGCCATCCGCATATAAAATTCATTGCGGAGCTCTACGATGTTGGCATCTATCGCGATTACATTCTGCGTGGCGGATTCGACTATCTTTACGACAAAGTCAATCTCTACGACACGCTTCGCGCCATTTGCTGCAACAACGCGCCGGCATGTCAAATCACCCATTGCTGGCAAACCGTGGACGGAATTGGCAACCACATGCTCAACTTCCTTGAAAACCACGACGAACAGCGTTTCGCCTCTGCCCACTACGCCGGCGACCCTTGGCGCGCAATTCCGGCATTCGTCGTATGCGCCACCCTTTCCACCGGACCGGTCATGCTCTATGCAGGGCAAGAATTGGGAGAAAAGGCAGAAGATGCGGAAGGATTCAGCGGAAACGACGGCCGCACTACAATTTTCGACTATTGGAGCATTCCCACTGTCAGGAGATGGTACAACAACGGCAAATGCGGCAGTGCCCGCTTGTCGGAAAATGAAATAGCATTGCGCAATGCCTACAAAAAGATTTTGCATATCGCAAAAAGCGAGCAAGCAATTGCAGAAGGCAACTTTTTCGACTTGATGTATGTCAATTTTCAAAATCCGGCATTGAATCCCCACGACACATTCGCCTATTTGCGCGAAAAAAATGGCATTTTGCTCGTAATTGCCGCCAATTTCAGCAATTCTCCCCGCTCATGCCATATCGTCATTCCCACCCATGCGTTCGACACGCTCACACTCCCAAAAGGCGTGTATCCGGCCACGGAATTGCTGTCCGGCACATGCGGAGAAAAGGCATTGTCGCCCGACTCCCCTTTCATTACCGATATTCCGGCCAATGGCGCCGTCATTTGGAAAATTGACACGACACGGCGGCACATGCAGGGCAATAAGTCTAAAAAAACTGTTACTCGACGAAAAAAATCTTAATAAAAAATATTACTTTTGCATAAAACTTACAGCATAAAGCTATGGACAACAATTTGCCTCCCTTCAAAATCTTTTCAGGAACAAAATCGCGCTATTTGGCAGAAGCCATTTGCGAAGAACTTGGTGTAGAACTCGGAAAAATGAACATTCAGCGTTTCGCCGACGGAGAATTCGAAGTGTCGTTCGAAGAATCGATCCGCGGCCGCGAAGTGTTTCTCGTGCAATCCACATTCCCGAATTCCGACAATTTAATGGAACTTTTGCTTATGATTGATGCCGCAAAACGGGCATCCGCGAAATCCATTGCGGCCGTCGTCCCCTATTTCGGATGGGCTCGCCAAGACCGCAAAGACAAACCGCGCGTTTCCATTGCAGCAAAACTCGTTGCCGATTTGCTCAGCACAGCCGGCATCGACCGTTTAATCACAATGGACCTGCATGCCGACCAAATACAAGGATTTTTCAACGTGCCGGTCGATCACCTTTACGCTTCTTCCATTTTTATTCCCTACATCCAATCCTTGCATCTGAAAAATCTTGTCATAGCAACACCGGATGTCGGCGGAGCAAAGCGGGCCAACAGCTATGCAAAATACCTCAACGTGCCATTGGTGCTGTGCCATAAACAACGGGCAAAAGCCAATGTAGTCGAAGACATGACTGTCATCGGAGAAGTTGAAGGGAAAGATGTGATCCTCGTCGATGACATGGTCGACACAGCCGGCACCATCACAAAAGCTGCCGACTTGATGAAGTCGAAAGGCGCCAATTCCGTTCGTGCGCTCGCATCCCATGCCATTATGAGCGATCCTGCATCGGAACGAGTCGAAAACTGCGCCCTTTCAGAAATCATATTCTCCAACAGCATCCCATTTGAAGGAACATGCAAAAAAGCCACATTCCTTTCCATCGCACCGCTGTTTGCCGACACAATCCGGCGCGTCCATGAATATGAATCCATCAGTTCTCAATACTTGATTAAATAAAAAAATGAAAACAGGAGGAGGCAAAAACTTCTCCTGTTTTTTCAACTATTTTCCAAAAGCAAAATCTTGGAAAGCACAGTCCTTTTCGCTTCGCATCGCTCAAATGCAGAAGCGAATATGTCATGATGCACTCTTTTTTTACAAACAATTACCTTCAACACTGCATCGAATTTTCCCTGCTAAACCGACACAGGGCAAATTGAGGAAATATCGCGCCAATGTTAATTTTCACAAAAACAAGCCATACTACAACGGCAAATTCATATATTTGCTTGTTCAATTTAAATACCTAACATTACTAACCAAATATCACAACTTATGAAAAAACTACTTTTTTCTGTGATGTTTCTCTGCAGCAGTTCAATCGGATTTGCTCAGCTTCTGGAAGTTGCTTCCACTGAAAAAGTGAACCTTCCGGAAGGAACGGCAGCCGCCGAAGCTACTATCAGTCCTGCCGGCGACTACCTTTTGCTTTCCGATTTCAAAAAGCAGGGACTTCAAACTTACAATTTGGCAACCGGAGAATTGACAACCGTCACAACGGCATCGGTCAGCAAACCGCAAATCTCCGCCGATGGAAAAACAATCGTTTTCCGTCAAAACGTAATTGGCGCCGACCGTTTGAAACGTTCAAGCCTGCAAACTGTCAACCTCCAAACCGGAGAGGCTAAAACATTGGTTGCTCCGACGCGCGATTTACAAAGCGCAATGGTTGGCAACACGGTCATGAGCGTAGAAAAACGAACCGTCAGAGCAACTGCGCTCAATGCCGGAAAAGCCGACAACAGCCGGCCAATCGCATTCATCGAACGCGGCCAACTGATGATCTCGAAAAACGGCAAAGTAGAAACACTCTCTCCCAACGGACAAGCAGGACAAAGCTATCTTTGGCCGTCTGTTTCGCCCGATGGCAAAAAGGTTGTTTACTATTTGGCTGCCACCGGCGCATTCACTTGCAACATCGACGGGTCCAACGTGCAATACCTTGGCACTATCCGCGCCCCGAAATGGTACAACAATGACATTGTTGTCGGTATGCACGACACCGACAATGGCGAATTTGTCACAGCTTCGGAAATCGTAGCAGCCTCTGCCGATGGAAAAACAAAACAAGTGCTTAGTGGAAACGAAACGATTGCCATGTATCCTTCGGCAACTGCCGACGGCTCGAAAATCGTCTTCACCACATCCACTGGAGAGGCTTACATTATTAATGTAAAAACGAAATAAGTCATGAAAGGAAAATTGCTTATAGTTTCCGCCCTTGTAGCGCTTGGCTGCGGAAACATATTCGCCGCCGAAATCGAAAAGACGCCGGCCGACGAAGTTCGCATCTACATCAATCCGGGACATGGCAGTTGGACATCGAACGACCGTCCGCTACAAACAATCGGCCGCGATCCTTACAACAAAGCCAACCCCGACACTACCGGATTCTTCGAATCAAACACCAACCTGCTGAAAGGATTCGCATTGCTCGAAACGCTCGTCGATGCCGGCGTTCCGTTCGACCGCTCTTTGAATCAAGACAATCCGAATCCGGCTCGCGTCGGCGCTGCGCTCGACATGAACAATAACATTGTCATGTCACATGTCAAGGCAGGTCCGTGGCCTGTGAGCGATACTCAAAATGCCGAGGCATACAACCGCGCATTGTCTGAAATCCGCGAAGAAGTGGAAGTCAACAATTTCGATATCTTCATCTCCATCCACTCCAATGCCAATGTTGATGGCGATGGCGTCAACTATCCGCTTTACCTTTACCGCGGCTACAACGACGAACGCGAATCTGCGCCCGGCAGCCGCGCATTGTGCGAAGCCATTTGGCCATATTCTTACTCCAATGCCCATGCTTGCTGGTCTGCATATTCCGAAACGAATATGAACGTCCGCGGCGATGTCAACTTCTATGGGGAAGGCAACTCAGGCTACACTGCAAACAACGGCACGAACTACTTCGGATATCTTGGCGTTTTGAAACATGGCGTCCCTGGCTTCCTTGTAGAAGGTTATTTCCATACATATCAGCCGGCTCGCCAACGCGCCATGAACGACGATGTTTGCTACCATGAAGGCATGCTTTATGGCCGCGGCCTCATCAACTACATGGGTTGGACAAAATCGACTACCGGCGAAATTTATGGCATCGTGCGCGATTTGCATGAAAAATTCACAGATCCTCTTTACCATGCCATTGCTCGCACCGACGATTCCTACAAACCGCTCAACGGCGTGACTGTAAAATTGTTTAAAGACGGAGAAGAAGTGGATTCGTATACGACCGACAACGAATACAACGGAGCTTTCTACTTCAAAGGCCTCGAACCGGGCGAATACACGCTCACCTATGAAGCAGAAGGCTACAAGGAAGCATTCGAAGAATATCTTGCTCCTATCTCTGTGGCAGCCAACGAAACTTCTTATGTCAACACGTTCCTTGAAGCTGAAAACTGGACTCCTCCTGCAATCGTCTATGAAAACTATCCCGATGCAGTTGAAAGCAATCCGGCTATCAGCGTTGCCGGTGCATACAACGTAGCCGAAGACGCAACAAACGACCCGTTGGCCGACGAACTTGAAGGCAAAACAGTACGTCGTCAACTCGTACGCGACGGCAAAATGTATGTACTCGCACTTGACGAAAGCAACGAGCCGTATATTTATATGGTGAATTTGGCTGACAATACTGTCACAAACATCAGCACTGCCGGAACAACACTCGACAACAACCGCGACTTGAAAATCTCCGACATTGCTTTGACAGCCGACAATGTGCTGCTTGCTTCGTCCTATGGCGAAAACCAATTTGATGATAGCCAAGTGGCATCCGGCGATGTGAGAGGCTCTGTTGCCATTTACAAATGGACAAACGATGAAAACAGCGTTCCGACAGGCGATCCTTCAATTTGGTTCACCTCGCAAAACTCTGGAAACTACTATAATGCAATGACAGGCAAAACATTGGCCTACACCGGCACAGCCGAAGAAGGTTCTGCCATCGTCACTGCGCAAACGACAGGTTCGTCCACTTCGCTCCGCTTTGTTGAATTTGTCATTGCCAACTCTACTTTGGCTTCAACCAAATTCATCAACAAGGACGTAAGTGCCGAATCCAACTATACGGCTACCAAACTCGGCGACGACATGCAACTGACAGTTTCGCCGCTTGGCACAGACCGTTTTGCAATCGACGGTTCCAACACGACTCCGGTCGAATGGCAAACAACTCTCAACAACAACGAAGACGCTCCGTTGATGGGCCGCATTGATGCCAACTTGGTAGATGCTGAAACCAACGGCATGTCGTTCTTCCGTTTCGGAGGCCACAGCTTAATGCTTGTTCCGGCAATGGCCGACGGCAAAGTGACGGGTATCCGCATGCTCGACGTGACCGACGGCTTCAACAACGCGAAAGAAATCGCGCTCAACGGTGCAACAATCGATCCGACAGAAGCTACTTACGCTTCGACCGGCTATGGCGTGAAAACGACAGTCAACGACGAAGAAGTTGTTACCGACGCTCAATTGGAATTCTATGTGATTCTCGACGGAAAAGTAACGAAATTCTCGACAGAAGGCGTAGAGCAACCCAAACTTCATGCCGGTTACGCTTACGCTTTGAATGCTACTGTGGGTGAAACAGAAACTACCTTCACTTACAAGCTGACGACAAGCGCACCTGCTGCAAACATCATCGTCACGGATGAAGCTGGCACAGAAACCATCATTCCGGCAGAATCCGCAGAAGGCGAAAACACAGTGAATGTTTCCAACGAGACCCTTCCTGGAGGGACCCTGACTTGGAAAGTTGAAGTTTCCGGCTATTCCGTTGGCACGCCGACTCAATGGTTCAGCGATAGCGGATACGGACGCATCAACGGTATCATCGTCGACAACAACACGGCAAGCCCTGCATTCGGAACAGTCTATGTCGCTGTCGGCGGAGAAGCCGGTGAAAACGCCAAAGGCATTTATGTATTCGACCAAACAATGACGAAAAAAGCGGGAGCGCTCTTCACGGAAGAATTCTCAGAAGGCAATACGCAATCGCCATATCGTTTGGGCATGATGGAAGATGGGACACTGCTCGCAACAGACTGGTCGGATGCCCACTCCGGTATCTACACCATTGATCCCGAATCCTACGAAATGCAAAACATGTATCTCGGCGAACGTAGTTCAGGCGGCGCATTCATGTACAACGGCGTGAATGTCGGTGGTGGTACAACCGGTGTTGCTGTTGTTGGCACGAAACTTTACACATTTGCCGAAGACTATCCTACAAACAATGCCGGAAATGTCCTTGTCCGTTACGAAATTGGCGATGGAAAAACCATTTCCGCTGCTCCGGAATTCACTTATTCCAACGCTACATTGCCCAACATGAACGTGGAAGTACGCGCTACCGAAAACGGCGTATGGGCTTCGCAAGTACGTTCTGCCGGACAAAACACGAAAGGCGCGCAAGCGTTGATGTATCTCGACCATGAAGGCAACGTGCTCTTCGATTCGAGCGACGAACCGTTTGTATACGATTTGACAGGTTGCGATGGTGCAGGTTTCGCTATCAACAACGACAATTCAATGCTTGCAATTCCTGATGCAAGCGGAAATGTATGCGTATTCGACCTTGCATGGAACGACAATGTGCCGACGCTTACATTGCTCTACTCGTTTGCTGTCAACAAAGGTTCGCTTCGCGAAATGGCATTCGACATTGCTGGCAACCTTTACGTAGCAGGCGACACGGAATGGGCTGTTTATGCAATCCCGGGCGGAAGCGACAAGGCTGTCACTCCGGCCAACGGCACTATCTTCGTAAAAGAATCTTCCGTTGAACAAAACATAGCGGTTTCCGATACGAAAGTTTATCCGAATCCGGCATCTGTTGCAGTCAACGTTGAAGCATCCGAAGAAATCGCCACTGTATCCGTATTCAATATGAGCGGTGCAGCCGTAGCGGTTGGATGCAACGTTGAAGGAAACCATGCAGTAATCAACGTGGAAGGTCTTGCTTCCGGAGTTTATTTCATAAGAATCAACGACAAAGAAACCGTAAGATTCATTAAGAAATAAAGTTCCGTCACTTTGGTTTTTATAACCAGTTTCATAAACAGGCGTACTTTTTTTGGTACGCCTGTTTTTTATTGCAAGAATCAATTGTTAAACTTTGTTATTTCTTTTGATTTTATTCTATGCACTCTTCTTATTCCTTTGAATTTTGTTAGTAAATTTACAGTACATAAAACCTAATATTAACCAAACAAATCTATTATGAAGAAATTCTACCTTTTGACAATGCTTCTTTGCGGCTGCATGACGGTCGCGCAAGCACAAAACCGTGGGAACTACGCTTACGCATTGAGCGCAACCGTAGGTGATACAGAAACAGTGTTCAACTTTAAATCGACGGGCGACGCTTCCGGATCGATCCTTTTCACCGATGATGCAGGAACAGATCTTGGAAAAGCCGTGACTGTCGCATCTGTGAAAAAAGGCGACAATACTGTCACCGTCTCCAACGCTGACCTTCCGGCCGGCAAAATCAATTGGAAGGTTTCCATCGCCAACACGCCGGTAGAAGATGCTACTTTGGTAAAAACTTTGGCGTTCCCCTATGCCGTAGGTTGCGCCATCGACATGAGTCCTACAAGCCCCTATTTCGGACAATTGTATGTCGACAACTCCGCGCCTGCCGATCAACGGGGCGTATATAAAGTAGATGCCGACCTTAATGTCGTCAATCAAACAGTCATTGGAAACAATTTCTTTACCAACGGACAAAACATCTACTCTCCATACCGTATGGATATCATGAGCAACGGCAATGTGCTTATGTGCGATTATATCGACTCCAATTCCGGACTGTATATGCTCAATCCGGCAACCGACCAAATAACCCAAATGCTCAAAGGTACAAAGGACGGAACCGGCGCATATTCGTATAGCGGGCAAATCATTGGCGGATGCCCGACAGGTGTCGGCGTTGTCGACGATGGAGAAACAACCTATATTTATGCTTTCATGGAAGACTATCCTGTAGCATCCACCGGACTGACACTTGTATGCTATCAACTCGCTGCAGGCGAAACTACAATTGGCGCTCCGGCTCAGGAATTTTCAATGCAGAGACTGCATAGCGACATCCCGAGCGGCGGATTGCTCGGCAACCAAATGGTAGAAGTGCGGGCTACAAGCAATGGTTTCTGGGCTGCTCAAAACCGCAATGAAGGACAAAACACAGCCGATGTTCCTGCATTCATTTACTGCAACACTTATGGCAATGTGCTTTACAGCGCAGCCAACGATGTCGCCAAAGTTACCGGTTGCGACGGATGTATTGCCATCAACCGCGACGAATCGCTATTGGCTTTCCCCGATGCCGGACATACCATCCATGTGTACCAATTGAAATGGAACGGCATTGTGCCGTCGCTTGGCGATGAAGTGTGCACAATTCCGGTAAGTTCAGGAAAAGTATATCAAATGGTATTCGATATTGCCGACAATCTCTATATTGCCGCGCAAGAAGCTGTTCATGTATATGCTATCCCTAGCGAAAAAACGACGGCAGAAACTCCGGCAGCTACGGCAATTGAAAACAATTCTTCGGTAGCACAAGTTGCAGTTGCGACTACCAAAGTCTACCCAAGCCCGGCCGTTAATGCTGTAAACATCGAAACTGCTGAAGAAATTTCTGCTATCAGCGTCTATAATGTAGCCGGCGCAATGGTTGCCACCAACAACGATATTGAAGGCAATCGCGCCGTAATCGACGTGGAAAGCCTTGCTTCCGGAATTTATTTCGTAAGAATCAACAATACGGAAACCGTTAGATTCATCAAGAAATAAAACATACCCGAACAATCCTCTCAAAAGAAGCGTTCCGCATGGGACGCTTCTTTTTTCTTGCAGCAAACGACAAAATATCACTATTATCAATTGCAATTTCTCATTTTATATTTAACTTTGCTATGCAATCACAAGATTTTCATGTAAAAAAATAGAATAAACATATAACCCTTTAAAAATTAATCGTATGAAAAAATTCTTACTACCCGTGTGCGCCGTGGTGCTTGCATCGTCTATGATGCTTACTTCGTGTATTGGCAATTTCGCGCTTACAAACAAAGTGCTCGATTGGAATCACCAAATCAGCAACAAGTTTGTCAACGAATTGGTATTCATCGGATTCCATATCATTCCTGTGTATGAAATTACGGCTCTTGCCGATCTTTTGGTGGTCAACAGCATTGAATTTTGGTCGGGCAACAATCCGGTAGCATCTACCGGCGAAAAAATCGTTGACGATGGAACTGAACGCTATTTGGTAGCGTGGGACGAAAGCGGATACACAATCACCGACGAAAACAGCAACACTGTAACTCGCCTCAACTTCAACAAAGACGAAAACTCATGGTCGCTCGCCACTTCGGAAGGCGACGTGACGTTCCTCACCTTTGTCGACGATTCACATGTGAAAGTACCTGCTGCCGACGGCACATATACCGTTGTCGAATTGTCGCAAGAAGGCCTGCTTGCATACAAAGATTTGGTGGGTCAAAGCGACTATCTGCTTGCTGCGAAATAGCAATAATGCCAATTATAAAAAACAGAGTTGGACTTGCGATGGCAAATCCAACTCTGTTTTTACTATCACTTCCAATTGAAATACGGTGAGACGCCTCGGGAATGCAAATCGAGCAAGCTCTTTGCATTCCGCACCGCTTAAAAGCTATATTTGGATAATATAGGATGCGCCTAGGAAACGCAAATCGAGCAAGCTCTTTGCATTCCGCACCGCCTAAAAGCTATATTTGGATAATATAGGATGCGCCTCGGGAATGCAAATCGAGCAAGCTCTTTGCATTCCGCTCGGCTTTCACTATATTTGCAACAAGTTTATAAACAACATAATCATGATTATTATTGGTATTGCCGGCGGCACCGGCTCGGGAAAAACCACCGTGGTTCGGAAAATCATCGAATCGCTACCCGCAGGAGAAGTAAACGTGCTTCCCCAAGACTCTTATTATAAGGACTCAAGCCATGTGCCCCCGGAAGAACGCCAAAACATCAATTTCGACGAGCCGGCCGCTTTCGAATGGGAATTGCTCATCTCCCATCTGAAACAATTAAAAAACGGGCACGGCATCGAAGTGCCCACTTATTCGTATCTCACCTGCACACGGCAAAAAGAAACCATCCCAATGCAACCGAGAGACGTGGTGCTTGTCGAGGGGATTCTCGTGTTTAGCGACAAGCGGTTGCGCGACATGATGGATATCAAAGTCTTTGTGGATGCAGATGCCGACGACCGCCTCATTCGCGTGATCAACCGAGATTGCATCGAGCGCGGACGCACCCCCGAAGCCGTCATCGAACGTTACGAACGAGTCTTAAAACCGATGCACAACAAATACATCGAGCCGGCAAAGAAATATGCCGACCTCATCATTCCACAAGGCGGGAACAATACTGTTGCCATCAAGCTATTAAAAGAATACATTGAAGACCGTATCAACGCCCGAAAAAGTTAATCGAATGAGCCTGTCTACTTCTTTACATAGCATATCACAAAAATTTTCGGATTTGCGCCAAGCGCGCCAAAACCGAAAAGAAATTGAAACACGGCTTGCCAACGAAAGCGGAAAAATGGTGTTGCGCACAGAAAATTTAGTGAAAAAGTATCGCCAACGCACAGTTGTCAATCATGTTTCAATCGATGTGACACAAGGTGAAATCGTCGGGTTGCTCGGTCCGAACGGAGCAGGAAAAACAACCACCTTCTACATGACAACGGGACTAATTGCACCCTACGAGGGGAAAATTTTCCTTAACGACATGGACATCACAAAATTTCCCGTCTACAAACGTGCGCAAAACGGCATCGGATATTTGGCCCAAGAACCTTCCGTATTTAGGAAATTGAGCGTAGAAAACAACATCCGTGCTGTCCTCGAAATGACCAACACTTCAAAAGAATATCAAGAAGAAAAACTTGAAAGTTTGATTGCGGAATTTCGATTGGAAAAAGTAAGAAAAAACTTAGGCATCCAACTTTCCGGCGGCGAACGCCGTCGCACGGAAATTGCGCGTTGCCTCGCCATCAGCCCGAAATTCATCATGCTCGACGAGCCATTTGCCGGCGTCGACCCTATTGCCGTGGAGGATATTCAATATATCGTCTACAAATTGAAAGAAAAAAATATCGGGATCCTAATCACCGACCACAATGCACCCGAAACGTTAAGCATCACAGATCGTGCATATTTGCTTTTCGAAGGAAAGATTTTGTTTCAAGGCACATCCGAAGAATTGGCAGAAACGCCCGTCGTGCGTGAGAAATATTTGGGACGCAATTTCGTTTTCCGGAGAAAAAATTTTGATTGAACAAAAAACAAGGAATCATGAACAAATTCGTATCATCGCTATTAGGAGCTTTTGTCGGCACATGGATTGCGTTCTTTCTCATGGGCATCTTTATATTTTTCGTAGGAATCATGATTATCACGTCGGCATCGTTGTCGTCGGTTTCCATCGAAGTGAAAGACAATTCCATTCTTCGCATCGACCTTTCCGGCTCTATCACCGACAAGCCATACAACAAAACATTGCAAGACATCCTCGAAGGCTCGTCCGACGATGGCAACAGCCTTCATGAAATACTTGCCGCCATCGACAATGCGTCGACCGACGACAGAATAAAAGGCATCTATTTGCGGTGTGACGCAGCCAATACCGGTATGGCCACGGCTTCGGCTATCAGAAAAGCATTGTCCGACTTCAAAAAAGAATCAGGAAAATGGATTTATGCCTATGGCCATTCTTATTCCCAATTGGACTATTATATCGCATCGGTTGCCGACAGCCTTTTCATCAATCCGTCGGGAATGCTCGACATTCACGGGCTCACAGCCACGACAATGTACTACAAAGAACTGTTGGATAAAATCGGCGTTGACGTGCAAATCGTGAAGGTCGGCACTTTCAAAAGCGCAACCGAACCATTCTCCCAAACTTCGATGAGCGAAGCAAACCGGCTTCAAAGCAAAACATACCTCAACAACATGTGGAGCGTGCTCCGCGACGACATTGCAAAATCCAGAAAAATCAAAGCCGACGCAATTACCGAATATGCCGACAGCCTTTATATGTTCCGGCAACCTACGCTTGCAAAAGAAAAAGGATTTATCGACGGCATTTGCTACGAACACCAATTCGAATCGAAGCTCCATCGCAAAATCGGCATTGCAAACGATGAAGAACTAAATCTGATCAGCGCGTCGCAATTCGCCAATGCCATGTTTATCGAAAAATCGCCGGCCGACAACAGAATTGCAGTGCTTTACGCCGAAGGTGAAATCAACACAACAGGAGATGAATATAGCATCAATTCGGAAGAAATTGTTCCCCAAATTATAGAGTTGGCCGACGATCCTGCCATAAAAGGAATGGTGCTCCGCGTCAACTCTCCGGGAGGAAGCGCCTATGCCTCCGAGCAAATTTGGGAAGCCCTCGAATATTTCAAAAGCAAGAAAAAGCCTCTCGCCGTATCCATGGGCGACTATGCTGCTTCCGGCGGGTACTACATTTCATGTGGAGCCGACAGAATTTTTGCAGAGCCCACCACCATCACCGGCTCTATTGGAATATTTGGAATGATTCCAACCGTCAAAACATTGCTAAACGACAAAATCGGAATCACCACCGACTATGTTTCAACTACGCCCAATGCCAATCTCACCATATTTGAGCCCCTGACTTCAACGCAATTGAACGCAATCCAACAAAACGTCAATCAAGGATATGAACTATTCGTCTCCCGTTGTGCAAAAGGAAGAAAGGTATCGTCCGACAGCATCAAAAGCATTGCGGAAGGACGTGTTTGGGATGGCGGGAATGCACTCAAAATTGGATTGATCGATCAATTCGGAGGTATCTCTGAAGCCGTGTCGTGGGTAGCCCAAAAAGCGAAATTGACACAAACTGACTATACAATCGACTACTATCCCGAATATACACCCGACATTATCAATCTCATATACAACTCGCTTGGCAGTTCTATACAATCCAAACATTTGTATTTCAACGGAGAAGACATCACCAATACAATTAATCGCATCCAAAAGATATTGGATACCGACAGAATCCAGTGTCGAATGGAAAACATATATATTCGCTAATGGCGACTTGGAACGACATAGAATCACGAACAAAAAAAATCGTACTGACTCCGCTTTCTTTCCTGTACGGAGCCATTGTCTATGTGCGCAACAAACTATTTGATTGGAACATATTGAAATCTGTACAATTCAATATCCCTGTCGTATCGATTGGCAATATTGTTGCCGGCGGATCGGGAAAAACGCCACACACGGAATACATCATTGCCGCATTGTGCAATACATACAACATCGGGGTCATCAGCCGCGGATACAAACGGAAAACAACCGGTTTTGTCGCTGCGTCTCCCCACTCCACCCCAATAGATATTGGCGACGAACCATACCAAATCTATAAGAAATTTGAGAATCGGATAAAGGTTGCTGTCTGCGAAAGTCGCGTGGAAGGCATACGCAAACTTCGCGAAATTGCCCCATCCATCAACTTGATTCTTTTGGATGACGCTTTCCAACACCGATATGTCAAACCGTCGCTTTCCATTGTTTTGACGGAATTCGAGCGTCCGTTTTTCTCCGATCGGCTTCTGCCATTAGGAAGATTAAGGGAAAGCGCCCAATCTGTCAGAGAAAGAGCCGACTTCATAATCGTCACAAAATGCACGGAACAAATCAAGCCTGTGGATTTCCGATTATATAAAAAACAACTCGACTTGTTTCCTTTCCAAAAATTATTTTTCAGCAAATTCGAGTATGGCAGCCCTGTTCCGGTTTTTCCGGAAGAAGCATTCCGCATACCACACCTCGCCAACTTAATGTCGCGCGACACGATTTTGACTATCGCCGGAATAGCCAATCCACTGCCACTCGTCAAATACCTAAAATCATTCCACGCCACAGTGAAAATTATGCAATTCCCCGACCATCATTCGTTCACAAGAACAGACATGCTCGACATTGCACGCACTTTCAACAAATTAAAAGGCGATTTCAAGATTATCATAACGACAGAAAAAGATGCCGTGCGGATAAGCAACAATCCCTATTTCCCACACGAACTGAAATCTTGCATATTCTACCAACCCATACATGTGTCGTTTATCGATGGCAATGAAAATTTCGACATCGAACTGCGAAATGCGCTCAAAGAGAACGAACGGGCAATTCAAAATTTCTAAATTGGAAAATTAATTTAATCACATAAAATCAAACATTATGATAGAGCAAATCAAACAAACCGCAGATTTTATCAAATCCAAAGTATCGCAAATGCCGCAAACTGCCATTATACTTGGTACCGGACTTGGAGAATTGGTCAATCATATCGACATAACAGAAGAATTAAACTACCAAGACATCCCGAATTTCCCAATTTCGACCGTGGAAGGACATAGCGGGAAACTTATATTCGGGCAACTCGGCAAAAAGCGCGTCATGGCAATGCAAGGACGTTTCCACTTCTATGAGGGATACAACATGCGACAAGTCACATTCCCTGTGCGAGTCATGAAAGCATTAGGCATTCGCACCCTATTTGTTTCGAATGCAGCAGGAGGCATGAACCCCGACTTCAAAATCGGCGACATCATGATTATCACAGACCATATCAATTTATTCCCCGAACATCCGCTTAGAGGAAAGAACTACGACGAACTCGGCCCCAGATTCCCCGACATGGGCGAAGCCTATTCAAAGCGATTAATCAAAGACGCCCTCAATGTAGCCACCCAAAATGGAATTGTCGTGCGCCAAGGCGTGTACGTTGGCACACAAGGCCCCACATTCGAAACGCCGGCCGAATATCGCTATTTCCGCACAATCGGAGGCGATGCCGTAGGCATGAGCACCGTTCCGGAAGTAATCGTTGCCCGACATAGCGGCATGGAAGTGTTTGCTGTTTCTGTCATCACCGATTTAGGCGGAATGGACGAGCCCGAAAAAGTGTCGCACGAAGAAGTGCAAAAAGCAGCGGCCGAAGCACAACCCAAAATGACTGCGATCATGAAAGGGCTGATAAACGAATTCAAAGACTGAAGAAATGCCGGAAACTGAAATCGCAAAATTGGGAGAATTCGGTCTCATTGAAGAGCTGATGCGCTCCGTAGATCTAAAAAACGAATCTTCTATAAAAGGATATGGAGATGATGCAGCCGTTCTCTCCTACAAAGAGAAAGAGGTCGTAGTCACTACCGATCTTTTGCTTGAAGGAATCCATTTCGACTTGACTTATGTTCCGCTAAAACACCTCGGATACAAAGCTGCCGTAGTCAACTTCTCCGACATTTATGCAATGAATGGGATTCCTAAGCAAATCACCGTTTCGGTAGGCATCTCAAAACGTTTCACTGTCGAGCACATCCAAGAGTTATACGACGGCATCAAGCTCGCTTGCGACATCTACGGCGTGGACATTGTCGGTGGCGACACCTCCGCTTCCGTGACAGGATTGCTCATCAGCATTACGTGCATAGGCGAAGGAGAAAAAGGAAAAATCGTTTACCGGAATGGAGCCAAAGACACCGACTTGATTTGTGTTTCCGGCGATTTGGGCGCGGCCTATATGGGTCTGCAATTATTGGAACGCGAAAAAGCGGCATCGGCAGGCATTGCAGATTTCCAGCCGAAATTTGCAGGAAAAGAATACATTCTCGAACGCCAATTGAAACCGGAGGCAAGAAAAGACATCATCGACATTCTTGCAAAAAACCAGATACTGCCCACTGCCATGATGGACATCTCCGACGGACTATCATCCGAATTGCTTCATATATGCAAGCAAAGCGGTGTCGGTTGCCGGATATATGAAGAAAGAATCCCTATCGACTACCAAACAGCCGTCATGGCCTCTGAATTAAACATGAACTTGACGACGGCAGCCCTAAATGGCGGCGAAGACTATGAATTGCTTTTCACAATTCCGCTTGCCGACCATGAAAAAGCGGCCGCAATCGAAGGCATTCGAATCATCGGGCATATCACGAAACCGGAATTAGGTTGCAGAATGATAACTCGCGACGACAATGAAATGGACCTTCGAGCACAAGGCTGGAACTCATTGTCGCAATAATTCCATCAAAGGAAAAGAGAAACTTGTTTTTATTTTACGGCACTGCCATAATTTCTGACATTATTAGTAACTTCGCAAGCAAATACAAATTTAAAAAGACTTGTGCTATGATATACAAATTTCGATTGATTTCAGATGAAGTCAGCAATTTCAAACTTGAAATTCAAATCGACTCCGACGATACATTCTTACGATTAAGAAATGCAATACTTGATGCTGTCGGATATACGAAAGACCAAATGTGTTCTTTTATCCTGTGCGATGAAGATTGGCAAAAAGAAAAAGAAGTCACGCTCGCCGACATGGGAAGCGATAGCGACGAAGACATTTGGTTGATGGCCGACACTCGCCTTTCCGAACTAATCGAAGACGAGGGCCAACGATTGATGTTTGTATTTGATTATCTGACCAATAGGGCTTTCTTCATGGAAATGAAAGAATTGCTTCCTTCCAAACATCTTGCCGATCCGCTCTGTTCGAGGAAAGAAGGAATCCCTCCCAAGCAAACCATAGACATCAACGAATTCGATGCAAAAATAAACAAAGCTGCCACAGCTGCCTCTGTCGAAGATATGGACGAAGAGTTCTATGGTTCTGAAGAATTCAACGAAGACGAATTTGACGAAGAAGGATTCGACGACTTGAAATTCGAATAAAAAATTCAGGAACATATAAAGGCATCATCGAAGAGATATCAAGGATTTTCCTTATATCTCTTCGATTGCTTTTCCATCAATCCATACTTCTTGCCGATCCGATGTGCGTATCCGATACCAAATGCTGCTATCGCCATTTTCCACATTCCGCAAGGAATCCAATTTCTTTATTTTAGTTCCTTCGTGCAATACAAAAGCCGTTTCGTTTCGCCCAACCGGCGCACGCGAAACAGTGCTCAACATGGTCGAATCGCTCAGCACGACGGCATAGCTATTGTCGGTCGCGGCAGCGCGGGCATTGTAAGCAAATATATTTGCGGCAATACATACGAATGCAAAAAATGCGCCTCCAAAAAATCCCACTTTGCGCAGTCCGATCGCCTTGCCGAAAAAATAAGCCGCCACGCCTAATATGAATAAGGCAAATGAAACCATGCCAAGAATAGTCCATCCATTGGATGACAATAAATTGCGGAATTCGCGAATCCATGTCGCCAAAATATTTTCATCCGTTCCAAACCGGTCTTTTAATTTCGTTTGCAAGAAATCCAAATTCGCCTGCGCTTCTTTATTTCGCGGATTCAGACGCAACGACCGTTCATAATAAAGCACGGCATTGCCATTGTCGCCATTGCGATAATAGGCATTCCCCAAATTATAATACAATTCGCTCGAAACGCCCTGCTCTTTCGACAATTGTTGATACAACTCTATCGCTTCCGGATAATTCTTATTGGCATACGCCGCTGCGGCTTGTTGTGCCGTCTGAGCAAATCCGAAACGCGGCGATATTGCCGTCAAAATAATAATCAAGAATATATATCGTTTCATTTCTTCACCGGTTTAGTTTTAGTGTTCTCCACTGTTCCAATTGCTTCTACCGCTTCGGCAAAAACCTTATCCATTGAAATGCCTGCCGTTGCAGCCGATTGTGCATAACGGGCAAATTCACACTCATCCAATATGCGTATGATCCGATCAATATCGGCCTCATACATTCCATAATTTGTCAACTCCTTGGAAATATTGTCGCGATTCAACTCCGACACCGGAATCGACAATTTGTCGCTGAAATATCCCCACAATGCCGTCAGCATTTCTTCATAGAATTGATCGGACAAACCTTTTTGCAGAAAACGTTTGGCACGTTTCAACCGCTTAATCGCTATTTTATTTGCTCCTTTCTTCTTCATCAGCATTTCGTTCGCTCTGAGTTTTAAAGTCCTGCGATACAAAAATGCCACGAATAGGAATACGACGGACAAAACAACATAGAAAAGCACATTATGCCATCCCCCCAATATGTAAGCCACGTCCTTCGACAAATGCATTTCCCCCGTATAGATTGGCAAGATGTCCTTCATTGGTTCATGATTGTAGCGAACAGCATTGGATGCCGTACCTTTCGCCACGTTCAAGTTGAAGCCTTCAACATTCACATGTTCATACTTTTCCGACGCCGGATTGAAATAAGAAAATGAAGTGCCTTCGATTTTAAACGTACCAACCGATTGCGGAACAAACGTATATTCTGCCTCTACTTTTCCTGTCAATGTGCTGCCTGATGGATTGGCGGATACCACAGTTTGAGGATCGTACATATCAAATTGCGACGGGAAATTGAATTTCGGCATTGTCAAACCCTTTAAATTCCCCGAACCCGAAACTACGATCTTGACCGATGAAGCCTCATTGGTTCTAACTTGATTCTCCGGCAATACGCACGACACCTTGAAATTCCCGACTGCGCCTGTAAAATCAGCCGGACGGGGAGTCGGCAGCTCGCGCACATCGAGCGACGCACTGTTTGATTGCAACTTGATTGTCTTCTCGACAGGGCTTCTCATGCGCCCAAATGCCGTATTGATGGTTTCGAATTGCACCACCGTCAATTCATAACTTCCGGATGAAATCTTCAATTGTCCACTTTGCTGCGGGAATAGAACTGATTGTTTCACCACATACGAATAGTAATTCTCACCATTGACATTCTCAAATTTTCCTTGCAACTGCACCGGCACTTCTTGGGCCATAAAACCATTATAAGACGGCTGCACGTTGGTCAAGAATTTCGATATTTGATATTTTGAATACAACTTAATCGAACACAGCACGCCTTCTTGCACATAGGCGGAAGGTTTCGACAAGACAATTCGCACAAACACGTCGTTATGCCCTATCGGCTTATCGGCAGTCTGGGTGTCAATGTCATAAACTTGCACAGATTGCGTGCGATTGCCCGATGTGTTTGTCGCCGACCGATCCGGCGGCAATATTTCCAACGACACCGGTCGTGTCGACAACGTTTTCCCACCGACAATGGCGTTCGCCGCAGAAATCTTCACTGATCCTTGCTTTTCTGCCCGATACGTGTAGGTGTATCTTACAGAAGAGCTATGCCTTCTTTTCCCATTGGTCGTTATGTCCGAACTCGATTGCATAATTGCCGGCCCAAACAAAAAACGGCAATTCGGTATCTCTTTAATTTCTATATTCTGCGGATATTCAGGAGAGTTTTCAAGCACATAAGTTATTGAAAACTTATTCCCTTCAATCACCTGCGATGGCGCTTCCACTCGAAATGAGACAGAAGCTGCATGCAAAGACATGCCAATGAAGGGTAACAACAATAGTGCTATTGTTCTCCAATAAAATCTAATTATATTCTTTTTCATCACCATGGTTTCTGACTTCTGGGACGTCCTTGCATTTGCTGCGCTTTGCGTTTGTTCACTTTGTCGCGCGTATTTTTCTCTTCATTTTGAACAGCATTCAGAATATTATCAGGCGTCGTGTTTTGCAATTGCGGCTTATCCTGTTTCGGTGGATTAGCTTGCGGCTGATTTTGCTGTTGCTGATCTTGTTGCTTGTCTTGATCCTTATTTTGGTCTTTATCCTGCTGTTGTTGCTGATTGCTTTGGTTTTCTTGCAACTTTTTTTGTGCCATCCGGAGATTCTTCCGTGCTTGGTCGTCGGCCGGATTAATGCGCAACGATTCTTTAAAGAAATCGACACTCGACTGGTAGTCCTCCGTGTCGTAGGCCAATCGGCCCAAATCATAAAAAGATTTTTGCTTCAATTGCTTAGAAGCGGATTGTGCGGTTGCCACATCTCCAAACAACTTTGCAGCTTGTTGCGTCAAGACAGAATCTTGCGGGTTGTTTTCTCCGCTTCGTTGTTTCAACAAAGTCGTAGCCAAATTAAATTTGGCAATTTGCGAATCCGGATTCTTCTCCAACACTTGCTTATAGCAATTTTCGGCATCCGAATACTTTTCTTTTTCAAAATATTCGTTGCCGCTTTTGATCAGGTTGCGCTCCTTTTTGGTTTCTTGCCCTGCCAACGACAATGGCGACACCAACAAAAAAGCCGTAGCCATCAGCAATATTACGTATCTCGTTTTCATCTTCATGCTTGTTTTCCAAAAAAGTTTGTATTGATAAGCCATGAAATTTTCTTGTCCGACACCAACAAGTCAATTATCAACAAAGCTAATGCAATCCATGCAAAAACAGGAAATTGCTCGTCGTTGGGCGTAAATATCTTCTTTTGCATGTTCGCTTTTTTAGCTTTCGCAATCTGGTCGGCAAGAATATCCACTGCATCGGAATTATTTGCCGACACATACACGCCCGTGCCGATTTTTGCTATATCCATAGCCATCTCTTCATTGCATGCAGTCATCGCAGCCTGTCCATTCTCATCCGTCAGGAAAGTTCCATCGCCAAGAGGTATGGCCATAGGTTTCGAAGTCCCGACGCTTACTACATCGATTTCCACGCCTTTCTCTTTTGCAGTCTTAGCAGCTCTGACCGCATCATCCTCATGATTTTCCCCATCCGTAATCAGCACTATTGATTTTTGGCATTGCGGATTTTCGGAAAAAGCAGTCATCGACAAATCGATAGCCGCGCCTATTGCCGTCCCTTGATTCGAAATCAAAGAAGGCGACAAACTATTCAGAAATAATTTGGCCGAACTGAAATCGTCTGTAACCGGAAGTTGCAAATAGGCATCGCCGGCAAAAACGACAATCCCGACTTTATCATTTTCAAATTTATCGATTAATTTCTCAACCAAAAATTTTGAACGTTGCAGCCGGCTGATTCCTTTCGGATCTTCCGTCGAAGAGGCCAACATCGAATTAGAAATATCGAGAGCCACCACCACTTCCGAGCCTTGCACATTCACTGTGCTTGCCGACGCTTCGCCTTTCGCGCGAGGTCGCGCCAAAATGACGACGATCACAGCCACCAGCAGCAATTCCAATGAAATTTTTATCCAAGGCGTATATCGCGACACTTCCGGCATTTGAAGATTCAACACCGGCAATTGCCCGAATTGCTTTAACTTCTTATTTCTTGCTTTCCGCGTCAGGACATATAATCCAAACAATATTGGCAAAAGCAATAATAAAATCAATAATTGGGGATATCCGAAACTAAACATATCGCATACAATTTAAGGCATCGTTCGCAACAACGTGTTGCGAAGAAGCAAATCTATACCAACAAATGCAAGAAGCAACCATGCCCATAGCATGTAGTCGTCCTCCACATTTCGATAATTTTTGACATCCAACGTCGTCTTTTCCAAAGCGTCGATTTCTGAAAAAATATTTTCCAGCGCTTGATTGTCAGTAGCTCGGTAATAACGTCCTCCGGTCTTATCGGCTATCGATTTCAATGTCTTTTCATCAATCGTCACTTTTAGATAATCATATTCTATTTTTCCATAATAATTGATGCCGACAGGCGACAATGCGCTTCCATTCGATCCGACTCCTATCGTATATACCTTGATTCCTTTCTCCCGCGCAATGTCGGCTGCAGTTTCCGGAGCGACAAGACCGGTATTGTTGGAACCATCTGTCAGCAATATGATACTTTTGGACTTCGCCTTTCCATCAACAATTCGGTTTATGGCCGTCGCCAATCCGTCGCCAATGGCTGTGCCATCTTCCAACATGCCCATTTCAAGGCTATTGATTGAATTAAGCAATATCGTCTTATCATTTGTCATCGGAGTTTGCGTGAAACATTCTCCCGCAAAAACCACCAACCCGATATTATCGGTTTCTCTTCCCTGCACAAATTTCGCCGCGACTTCTTTTGCCGCGCCAAATCGATCGGGCGTAAAATCTTGGGCCAACATGCTAGTCGACATATCAAGGGCTATAACAATATCAGTCCCTTCCACATTCGATGAAATCCATTTGTTATGAGTTTGCGGACGGCAAAGAATCACGATGACGCATCCGATTGCAAGCAACCGCAAAATAAAAAGCCCATGCTTCAAATAAACCCGATAAGATGTCCGCAACGATTTGACGGCATCCAAATTCGAAATGTGAATTGCCGGATCTATTTTTCTAAGTTTATATATATACCATGCAATTAATGGTATGTAAATCAGAAACAACCAAAACAGATAAGGTCTTGCAAATTCCATAGTCTTGCTTTTTAATCTCTTTTTATTTCGTCGCTTCTTTTAGTGTCTTCTTCAATTTGACTTGTCGATTCTGCATTTTTCGAATCCGGAGACGGCATTTCTACCGGCTTGTTTTTCTCCACAAATTCAAAAGCAAAAGAATACGACTGCTCGTTTTCGTCGGTCGAAGGCGACATTTTGGCAAATTTCACAAAATCGGCAATCTCGAGCAATGCTCTCAATTCGTTTTGACATTCCACCGTATCAATAGCGGCTACGGAACTCAAAATCTGCGATGAAGTCATTTCCATTGCGCCAACTTCATAACGGCGCGATATGTACCGGCGCACGATATCTGTCAGTCGCGTATAATATAATTTGCAATCTCCTCGTTGCCAAACATTTTGCGCTTTTAATTCTTTCAAAGAAAGCATCGCTTCTTCATAGGGAGGAAGCAAAGGCTTTTTTTGCAAGAAAGGCAAAATCGGCCGACCGGCTTTCCAACGTTTATACAGATAGTATGCCAAGATTGAAAGCCCTATCAGCAAGAGTGCTCCCAAAGTCCACCAAAGCCAACGCAATTGTTCCGCATCAGGCAAAAAATCCCAAAATTTGGATTCCGGCTGCTCCAACGGCTTATAATCATACAAGCCGTTCTTCTCCAATTCGCTGACATCGACATCCAACACTTTCAATGAAACCGAATTTGAAACTATCGTATCCCCGTCGCAAACAAACGCCAATCCCGGAATCGAATATTCACCCGGGTCGAACGATTGTACCGGCAACACATAGTTTATTTGTTCGCGATTGTTTCCCAAATCAGTGTTCGTCTGCTTCGGTGAGTCTGCCACTTCCACATTCTTAACCAATGTGTCTTGCGGAATGAAAAGCTCTCCCGAAGCCGTTTTGTCTTTGACAACCGTAACCCTTACGTTCGTTTTATTCCCCATCAGCATGGTAGTGGAATCGATTGTCGCCTTGATTGTGGGAGGAGCGGCAACAGCCGTAGTCGCCACAAAAAACAACAATACGAACGCGATTGATTTTATATTGATTTTTGCCATATATTATCGCCTTACGCCTCTCATCTTAAACATCGCCATCAATGCCTTTACATAGTCTTCGTCTGTTGCTATCGAAGCATGGTCCACTTTGCTTTTCGCAAATCGATCATTCATCTCGATTTGATGCTGATACCACCATTTGCCATATAAATTCCTAACTTTTCGAGAACTTGTATTGACCCATTTGCTGACTCCGCTTTCCATGTCGTACAGCTTGACAAGCCCAATCTTTGGCAACGCGGTTTCTCGCTTGTCGTAAACCTGAATTGCTGTCAAATCATGTTTGCGCCCGCATATTGTCATTGCTTGCAGATAGTCCTTGGAATCAATAAAGTCGGATATTAAGAATGTCGTGCACCGCTTTTTGATGGCGTCCGTCAGAAATTTCAAAGCGAAACCGATATCAGTGCCTCCATTCTCCGGAGTAAAATCAAGCAACTCTCTTATTATCAAAAGTATGTGCTTTCTTCCTTTTTGCGGCGGAATAAACTTTTCAACTTTATCGGAGAAAAAAATCACTCCTACTTTATCCTTGTTCTGAATGGCAGAGAATGCCAACGTCGCAGCAATTTCAGAAATAAATTCCCTCTTTACAGAACCGACCGCGCCAAATTTTCCACTATTCGACACGTCGATCATCAGCAACACTGTCAGCTCCCGCTCTTCCTCGTACACCTTCACGTATGGACGATTATTGCGCGCCGTCACGTTCCAATCAATATCCCGAATCTCATCGCCATATTGATATTCGCGGACTTCTGAAAAAGTGACCCCTCGTCCCTTAAAAGCGGAATGATATTCTCCCGCAAAAATATTTTGCGAAAGGCCGCGAGTCTTAATTTCGATCTGCCTGACTTTCCTCAAAAGTTCATTGGCATCCATTTGCTTCAAATTTAAAGGCTACGGAACGATTATCTTATCCAAAATATTGCTGATAATTTCATCGGAAGAAATATTATTTGCTTCTGCCTCATAAGTAAGCCCTATGCGATGGCGCAAAACGTCGTGGCACACTGCCCGCACGTCTTCCGGAAGCACATAGCCACGTCCTTTCAAAAAGGCAAACGAACGCGCCGCAAGCGCCAACCCGATAGATGCGCGCGGCGAACCGCCCACTGAAATCAATCCGGCCAAATCCGGCAATCCGCAATTTTCCGGATGGCGGGTGGCATCGACTATGTCAACTATGTATTGTCCGATTTTATCGTCTATATATATTTGCGCCACAACTTGTTGCGCTTCAATAATATCCTTCGGGTTCAAGAGCGGACGAATCTCGGAAGAAACCCGTTTCAGATTTTGATTGACAATCTGCTTCTCTTCGTCTTTTGTCGGATATGTGACAACAACTTTCAGCAGGAAACGATCCACTTGCGCCTCAGGAAGCGGATATGTGCCTTCTTGCTCTATGGGATTCTGCGTCGCCATCACCAAAAATGGCTCATCGAGTTTAAATGTATCGTCGCCGATTGTCACTTGCCGTTCCTGCATAGCTTCCAACAATGCGCTTTGCACTTTTGCCGGCGCACGGTTGATTTCATCGGCCAACACAAAGTTTGCAAAAATAGGACCTTTTTTTATTTGGAAAGTTTCTTTCTGCACGCTATACATCATTGTTCCGACCACGTCTGCCGGCAACAAATCGGGAGTAAATTGTATTCGATTGTACTTTGCATCGATAATGGATGCCAATGTTTTTATTGCCAACGTTTTTGCAAGTCCGGGAACACCTTCAAGCAAAATATGGCCATTTGAAAGCAACGCTATCAACAAAGAATCAATCAAATGTTTTTGCCCGACAATTGTTTGATTCATACCTTGATTCACCAAATTCACGATATTGCTTTTGCTTGCAATCAAATCGTTTAATTCTTTGATGTTTACAATCCCATTATTCATAAATATCTCGTTTATTGTCTAATAATTCTTTAATTCTGTCCGATGTTTCTTCTCTTGCAAAATTATATACGCCACGTCGAAATTAGCTCTTTCCGCGTGTTAATTTTCCGTATTTTAAGTTTACAATGTTAAAGCCTATCGAAAACTTTGCTGTATTTTCAGCGCTTCGATTTCTGCTTTCTTGATACTCTCAGAATTAGATTTGTCAATCCCGTATTTTTCGGGTGCCGGAATTTTCAGCACGATGCCAACCGGCAAATTGTCGGGATCCTTTATAACGTCCTTATTTTCCAAATATATATATACCCAGAAAGCATAATGTCCATAAAATTTCCTTGAGATATTGCTCAGATAAGCGGTTTCTGTCACCTTAAACGTTTGGGGTTCTTGTTGGATGGCATTTGCTTCTTTTTCCTTTTGCACCTGTTCCATCATTGATGTCGAATCATTCTGCACAACAGGAGTTGCATTCGCGACAACCTCATTCGTCGCCTTGCCTGCTGCCTCAGGCAAATCCTTACGCTGTTCGAAGCGCAACATTCCCAAATAATAGAATATACCGGCAACAATCGCAATCGCAGCAACGCCCGTCGCAAATCCGCCCAAAAATGGACACCCTTTCCATCGGCTTCTTTGAGTGCGTTCTACAATCTCCGTGTCCATATTTTCTGCAAGTTCTTCCTCTTTCTCAACTTCAATCTCGCTTTCTTCGGGCTCTTGTTCCTGCACAGCATCGCCTTGCGCGGCATCGTCGACCTGCGGCTCGCCCACATCGTTCACCTCAAACTGCTCGCAGCAAGAATCTGCTTGTGAAGATTCTTCTTGTTGTTTAAAATCCGAATCCGGTTGCATAGGAAGCGCTCGTTCCGTTTCCGAATCGCTGAAATCTTCATCCAACGCCACCGGCTCAAAACAATCGAATGCAGCATTCACAAATTCGGCAAGCTCTTTATCGGCGACATAAACCACCTTGTCGCCCGCAATGCCAAATTTTCCAATTTTGTCCACCTTGACCCCATCGGCCATCCGCTCTGAAATCAAAGCGAAAAAACTCTTTAAAAAAGTGCTGCACAAGGCTTCAGAAGTATTTGTCAAAGCCGACAGTTCTGCCACTATATCTTGAAAAACTGCAACCTTATTTGCCATCGTCGCCTCCTTTTCCGGAAATTTTATTTTTAAGAATCGTGCTCGGTTCAAATTGCAATCTCACCTCAGGCGGAAATAATGTTTTCTTTCCGGTATCCAAATCGGTTTCAACTCGTTCCATTATTTTTTCTCCCGAGAATTTCCCGAATCCCGGAATCGCCACGCTTTCCAATGCGCCACATTTTTCTTTCAAAATATTGGCAAATCCTTCCACCAAAGCAATCACATCCGATTCCGGACGCCCTATCCTTTTAGACAATTCTGCGATAAATTCTTTATTCTCCATGAAGCCTTTAACTCAAAAAAATGGTGTCAATCGCAATTGCCCGTCCACACAAGCAATTACTTTCACAAAAGTAATGAAATTACCCGCACAATTATGCACATCGGCAATAATAAAAAGCCCAAAGCCCCACAAAAAAACAACAGGCCACGCCCATAAGCGCAGCCTGTCGTTTTTCCAACGAATTTGCAAAATTTATTCTGCAGCTTCTGCCGGAGCTTCCGGAGCTTCTGCCGGAGCAGCATCTTCGGCATTCTCAGCAGCTGCGGCAGCAATTTCTTCTGCCTTCTTTGCAGCCTCAGCTTCAGCAATTTCAGCTTTCTTCTTTGCCACTAATTCTGCTTTTGCAGCATTTTTCTTCTTTTCTTCTTCTAAGCGGTTGCTTTCTGCTTGACGCTTGTCGCTTGCCAATTTTTCTTTCTTCGCAGCTACTTTTGCTTCACGTTCCTTTTTCCACGCATCGAAACGACGTTGCGCTTCTTCTTCCGTGAACGCGCCTTTTTTCACTCCGTTAAGCAAGTGCTTCATCAAAAGCACGCCTTCATTTGATAAAATACGGTGAACTGTATCCGTCGGTTGCGCACCTACGCCAACCCAATACAAAGCTCTTTCGAAATTTAAACTTATTGTAGCAGGATTAGTGTTCGGATTGTATGAACCTATCCTTTCAATAAATCTACCATCTCGTGGCGCCCTGCTATCGGCGATGACAATCGGATAAAACGGATAACCTTTGCGTCCATGACGCTGCAGTCTGATTTTTGTTGCCATTAAAAATTAGTTTAAATAAGATTGTATTTTTATATCGCGTGCAAAGGTACGATTTTTTAAAGCACCCGACAACATTTTCACTATTTATTTCCATATAATTCGATTTTTCCCATTTTTAATCATACCTTTGTAATGCGACATTATCCACACGACATGGAAGAAGATATAAAAAAAGCACTTGATATTTTACGCAATGGCGGCGTGATCCTCTATCCCACCGACACCATTTGGGGAATCGGATGCGATGCGACAAACTCGGCCGCCGTCAATCGAATATATGCAATCAAGCAGCGGCAAGAACATAAGGCGATGCTCGTATTGCTGGACCGAGCCGACAAACTCGAACGTTATGTCGACGATGTGCCCGATATGGCCTATACGCTTAACGAAATAAGCGAACGCCCCATCACAATCATATACGACCACGCGCGGCATCTTGCGCCCGAGCTGTTGGGAGAGAACGACAGTGTCGGCATCCGAATAAGCCGCGAGCCTTTCACCCAACGGTTGTGCGCGGCTTTGAAAAAACCGATTGTTTCGACCTCTGCCAATATCAGCGGCGAGCCGTCGCCTGCTTTTTTCGACGAGATTTCCGAGAAAATTAAAAATGCTGTCGACTACATTGTTGGATACCGGCAAAACGACAAAACGCCCCACCAGCCATCGAGCGTAGTGAAGTTGTCGGCAGACAATGTCATAAAAATTTTAAGACCTTGAACAACGCCCATAAATTATTAGCCCGATACATCGTTTGCGACTATGTAGCCGCAAATATTGCATGGATGCTGTTTATTGCCATCAGATACTATTTGACAAAAGACAGCATTTACATGCAAGATGTCGAGTCGCTTTGGCAATACATGCAATTCCGCGACGTATACAGAGGGCAGATTCTCTTCCCTATATTAATGGTTTTCATCTTTTATCTCTCCGGATACTACAACACCGTTTATTTCAAATCAAGGCTCCAAGAATTTCTAACCACATTGTTTTCCTCGTTCATCGTTGCGATTATAAGCTATTTCATTATCCTCATCAACGACAATTTTGTCGAACGCCAACGAAATTATGAGCTAATCGCGTCAATGTGGGGTGTCATCTTCATATGCGTTTATCTTCCCCGATTCCTGACGACAAGAAGCATTATGAAGAAAATACAACATGGGCACATTTGTTTCCGCACGCTGATTATTGGTCTCAACCAATCGACCATGGCTGTAAAAAATGCCATCAAAAACTCACGCTATTCGATGGGATACAAAATAGTGGGAGTAATCCCTTTCGACAATGAAACCCCCGGCGACGAATTCGACCTTCCGGTGTTTAAAATGAGCGATTTGGATGAAATATGCCGGAACCAAAATATCCAAAACATCATCATTGCCACAGAAAATCGCGACAATAAAACGACCCTCAATCTCATCAATCGCTTGTTCCGCTACGACATTCCAATAAAAGTAGCGCCGGAACTTTACGACATCATCACTTCCCGCGTTCGGCATGTCAACATCATTGAAGAGCCGTTCATCAACATCACACAAAACGCAATGCCGGAATGGCAAAAAAGCGTGAAAAGGGCACTCGACATTGTCGTCTCTGTCATTGCATTAATATGCCTATCCCCTTTTTTCCTGCTCATCGCATTATTAATAAAACACGACTCCAAAGGGCCTGTCCTATATCGCCAAGAACGAATTGGAATGCGCGGAAAAACTTTCCACATCTACAAATTCCGCACGATGGTTGCCAATGCAGAATCCGACCGGAAGCCGCAACTGACATCGGAAAAAGATCCCCGCATCACAAAAATAGGCCACTTCCTGCGAAAATACAGAATAGACGAAACTCCGCAATTTTGGAATGTCGTCAAAGGCGACATGTCGATCGTCGGGCCTCGTCCGGAACGTCGATATTTTGCAGACAAAATCATAGATACGGCACCATACTACGCCCTTACATACCAAGTGCGCCCGGGGATCACCTCGTGGGGAATGGTGAAATTCGGATATGCCCAGAATGTCGATGAAATGATCGAACGTTCCAAATACGACTTGATTTACTTGGAAAACATGTCGCTCCTTGTCGACATCAAAATAATTATCTACACTATCAAAACCGTACTCACAGGAAAAGGGATGTAAAAAAATGCCAACTGCGAAACTCTATATAAAAAATCATGCCAATGCCATCCTTTTGCGCGTGCTGCAATGGAGAGAGGATCATATAAAAGAGAAACAATTCCTCCTCATTTTAGCTTTTGTAATTGGCATTTTGTCGGGGTTTGCAGCCTTGTTGCTCAAATTTCTCATTGCGGCCATTGCATCCATGCTCACCGAGCATCTGAATATGACAGGGGCCAACTATTGGTTTCTCATCTATCCCGTTGTCGGGATTTTAATTGCGGGGCTTTACGTGCGCTTTGTTGTCAAAGACAACATTTCCCACGGTGTGACGAGAGTGCTTTATGCCATATCGCAAAACAAAAGCCGGTTGAAATTCCACAACACATACACCTCTGTGGTCGCCAGTTCCATAACAATCGGATTTGGAGGCTCTGTCGGAGCAGAAGGTCCCATCGTCAACACGGGGGCTGCCATTGGCTCAAATCTTGGCAGCATGTTTCGTCTCTCCCCCCAAATACTAATGATGTTGGTGGGTAGCGGGGCCGCTGCCGGTGTCGCCGGCATATTCAAAGCCCCCATCGCCGGCATGCTTTTTGCCATTGAAGTTTTAATGATCGACTTGACAACCGTATCGGTCATGCCATTGCTTGTTTCGTCGATCACAGCAGCTACAGTTTCTTATATATTTACCGGTTATAGCCCCGAATTCAGCTTTGACCAAAGCGAAGCATTTTTAACCAATAAAATTCCGTACGTCATCATCCTTGGCATCATTTGCGGTTTTGTGTCGCTTTATTTCACAAAAATTTCCAATGCCATCGAGAATGTCTTTGCATCTTTGAAAAGCCCATGGACACGATTCGCGCTTGGAGCAGTCGTATTAAGCGGGCTAATTTTCTGCTTTCCTCCACTTTATGGGGAGGGATACGATGCCATTTCCAAACTACTCAACGGCGACCCGACGACACTTCTGGACGGTAGTGTGTTCTACTCATTCCGCGACAATGCTTGGTTTGTTCTCATCTTTCTATTAATGATTATTCTAACCAAAGTTTTCGCCACAAGCGCAACCAACGGAGGAGGCGGGGTCGGCGGAACTTTTGCGCCATCGCTTTATGTCGGATGTATGGCAGGATTCTTTTTTGCCTACTTTATCAACACCACAGGAATCATTCCCGGAGCAGAATTGTCTTGCAAAAATTTTGCGCTCATGGGCATGGCCGGCGTGATGTCGGGCGTGATGCACGCTCCTTTAATGGGAATATTTCTCACCGCAGAAATGACAGGCGGATACCAACTATTCTTGCCACTGCTCATCGCTTCGACCATTTCATATTGCACCATTCGCCTATTCCTGCCGTATAGCATATATTCCATGCGTCTTGCCAAACGTGGAGAATTGCTTACGCACCATAAAGACAAAGCAGTGCTCACTCTTTTGAAAATGGACAGCGTCATTGAAAAAGATTTTACAGAAGTGCACCCCGAAATGAGTTTGAGAGAGATGGTGCAAGCAATATCGAAATCCGACCGAAACCTGTTCCCCGTCACAGACCGGCAAGGCAATCTCTTAGGAATAGTGCTGCTCAACGATATACGCAACATCATGTTCCGACCGGATTTATACGACCGAATGCATGTGCGCAAATTCATGAGCATGCCGCCGGCAAAGATAGAGGCCGACGACAATATGGAAAACGTGATGAGAATTTTTGACAGGACTAATGCTTGGAATCTGCCCGTGGTCAAAGACGGGAAATACATCGGCTTTGTCTCCAAATCAAAAATATTCAATTCATACCGGCGTGTGTTACGCCACTATTCTGACGATTAAATAAACTTCGAATATGACAAAAAACAATCTTAAAATAGTATTCTTCGGGACGCCCGAATTTGCAGTGGAAAGCCTTAAACGGTTAGTCGAAAACAACTTCAACATTTGCGCAGTTGTCACGGCTCCCGACAAGCAAGCCGGCCGCGGACAACATTTTGCCCAATCCGAGGTAAAAAAATTCGCCGTTGAACACGGTTTGCGGATAATGCAACCCGAAAAACTAAAAGATGAAAAATTTGTCGACGAACTACGCGCCATAAATGCCGACTTGTTTATTGTCATCGCATTCCGGATGTTGCCGGAAGTTGTATGGGCCATGCCACGATTAGGCACATTCAACCTCCATGCATCTTTGTTGCCAAAATATCGCGGCGCAGCTCCGATAAATTGGGCTGTAATCAACGGTGAAACAGAAACCGGCGTTACCACATTTTTCCTTAAACACGAAATCGACACCGGCGATATCATCCAACAAAAGAAAATTTCTGTCGGCATAAAAGACAACGTAGGCATAATATACGACAAGCTTATGCATCTCGGAGCTGACATGGTAATCGAGACTGTAAATGAAATCGCAAACGGGAATGTGCATACGACGCCACAAAGCGAATTAGAGTCGGGAACAATGCCTACTCCCGCCCCCAAAATATTTAAAGACACATGCCATATCGATTGGAACCAACCGGCAATATCTGTTTACAATTTGATTCGGGGTCTTTCTCCATATCCGGCAGCATGGACGCAATTCAAGAAAAATGACAAAACTTATCAAATCAAAATCTTTGAAACTGAATTGCCAACTGCATTTACCGAAGATTCATCTACTCAACCCGGACATGCGTATGCCCAAAATGGCAAACTTTTCATTGCTTGCAATGATGCCAAATTAGAAATTCTGTCGCTTCAACTCGCAGGAAAAAAACGAATGTCGACCGCCGAATTTCTTCGAGGATTTGAATTGAACGACATCGTCTTTGAATAATCGGTGATTATTGACGCCCATCGCAATCAATTGGCCGGCAACGATTTGGTGGCTTTCGCCCCCAATTCTTTAAGTTTTTGCGTCTTAGATATCAAGTTTCCATTGCCTGTCTGCAATTTGTTGAACGCCTTCTCGTAAGAATCGCGAGCTTTTTGCAAGCCGTTTCCGATGCCCTCCATATCTTCAACAAATCCGACAAATTTGTCATACAATTTTCCTCCTTCTTCTGCTATTTTCAACGCATTCTTCGTCTGCTTGTCGCGATTCCACAATTGAGCGATCAGGCGCAAAGTGGATATCACATGCGCCGGACTGATAACGACCACTCGTTTCTCGTAAGCATCGGCCCACAAGTTTTTGTCCAGCGACATTGCCGCCATGTAAGCATGCTCGTTCGGAATAAACATGAGGACATAATCCATCCGGCTGTCTTCTTCCATTCCGACATAATCTTGATACCGCTTGTTTTCCAACTCTCTCAAATGCGCTCTCACAGAAGCGACATGCGCTTTCCCATACTTCTCGCGTTCTTCTTCCGAATCGGCATTCACATAATTCACATAAGCCGACAACGACACTTTCGAATCGATGACAATATATTTCTTGTCGGGCAAAACGACCACGACATCCGGACGCAAACGGCGGCTGTTGTCGCCCACTATCGTGCCGCCCTCGTCTTGGTGTGTCTTTTGCACATAATAATTTTCTCCTTCGATCAATCCGGATTTCTCTAAAATCGATTCCAACACCAATTCGCCCCAATCGCCCTGTACTTTCGTATTTCCGGTTAGAGCTTCCGTCAGTTCGCGTGCTTCTTTTCCTATCGATTTGTTCAACTCCATCAAGTGTTGCAAATGCTGATTCAACGCGCTGCGCTCTTTCGTTTCGTTCACATAAGTGTCGGTAATGGTCTTTTGGAAATCTGATATGTTGTCTTTCAAAGGTTTCAATATTTCAGCAAGGCGTTGTTCGCTTGTCTGTCGAAAATCTTTGGTGTGGCGATCGAATATTTCATTTGCCAAAACCTTGAATTTGGATTCAGTTTCCTTTTGCAATGTGGCATTAAAATTCTCCATGTTGTCGATTTTCTCTTTCAAACGCGCGTTTTCCATGCGTTCCACCGACAATTTTTCTTGCAATATTGCCACCTCTTCTCGCGCTTTTGCGTCTTGTGCCGACAATCGATCTCGCTCTGCCGACAAAATTTGGAATGAGGTTTCCAATTCCTGCATACGCGACTTCGTGCCAACATTCGTTTTGCTTTTCATCCAAAGCGCGACAACTGCCGCCAACAACAAAACAGACAAAATTACAACCACAACCGTCATATATTTTTATATTTAAAGACAACTCATTTGACAAAAATAACAGAATCTCTCCGAAAACACAAATCAATAAACCATTCTGTCATCTCAATTTCAATGCAAACATCATCAGTACATAAAAATTCGGGAGAGAAAATAAATTTCCTCTCCCGAATAAACAATTCAATCAAATGCTATCAATCTTATTCAGCTGCATTCAGAATTTCAAGCATCTTAATTGCAGAATAAGGAATGCGAGTGCCGGGGCCGAAGATAGCTGCAACTCCTGCTTTATAAAGGAAATCGTAGTCTTGTGGAGGAATAACACCGCCGGCTACTACAATGATGTCCTCGCGGCCAAGCTTCTTCAACTCTGCTATCACTTGCGGTATAAGCGTTTTGTGTCCTGCTGCAAGCGAAGAAACGCCCAAGATATGGACATCGTTTTCCACTGCTTGCCGTGCAGCTTCTTCCGGAGTTTGGAACAACGGACCCATATCCACATCAAATCCGCAATCCGCATAACCGGTTGCCACTACTTTCGCGCCACGGTCGTGACCGTCTTGTCCCATTTTCGCAATCATGATGCGAGGCTGGCGGCCTTCTTTCTTCGCGAACTCTTCACACATTTTCTGTGCTTCCACAAAGTCCGGATCGTTTTTAGTTTCTGCTGAGTACACGCCTGATATTGTTCTAATTACTGCTTTATAACGTCCTACAACTTTTTCGCATGCATCGGAAATTTCTCCAAGCGTTGCACGAACGGAAGCTGCTTTCACTGCCAAATCCAGCAAATTGCCTTCTTTCGTCCGAACGCATTCCGTAATGTCGTCCAACGCTTTCTTGACAGCCGCTTCGTCGCGATGCGATTTCAAATACTCCAATCGTTCGATTTGCTCTTTTCTCACTTCCGTGTTGTCGATTTCGAGAATATCGATCGGAGCTTCTTTTTCAAGACGATACTTGTTCACGCCGACAATCGTTTGTTTGCCGGAATCGATACGAGCTTGCGTGCGCGCTGCTGCTTCCTCGATACGGAGTTTGGGAATACCCGTCTCGATTGCTTTCGCCATTCCGCCCAATTTCTCGATTTCTTGGATATGCTCCCATGCTTTATGCGCCAATTCGTTGGTCAACGCTTCTACATAATAAGAGCCGGCCCACGGGTCAATCTCCTTCGTAATGTAGGTTTCCTCTTGAATGTAGATTTGCGTATTGCGCGCGATACGTGCGGAGAAGTCTGTCGGCAAGGCGATGGCTTCGTCCAATGCGTTTGTATGCAACGATTGCGTATGGCCCAATGCTGCTCCCATTGCTTCAATACACGTACGACCGACGTTGTTAAACGGATCTTGTTCCGTCAACGACCAACCGGACGTTTGGCAGTGGGTACGCAATGCCAACGACTTCGGATTCTTCGGATTAAATTGCTTTACGATTTTAGCCCAAAGCATACGTGCAGCACGCATCTTTGCTATTTCCATGAAGAAATTCATTCCGATTGCCCAGAAGAATGAAAGACGAGGCGCAAACGCATCGATATCCATGCCGGCATTTACGCCCGCACGAAGATATTCAAGTCCGTCGGCAAGCGTATAAGCCAATTCGATGTCGGCCGTGGCACCTGCTTCTTGCATGTGGTAACCGGAAATTGAAATCGAATTGAACTTCGGCATGTTTTGCGACGTATATTCGAAAATGTCAGCAATAATACGCATCGAAAATTCCGGCGGATAGATATATGTGTTGCGCACCATGAATTCCTTCAAGATGTCATTTTGGATTGTACCGGCCATTTCTTCCAATTTTGCGCCTTGTTCCAATCCGGCATTGATATAAAATGCCAAAACCGGAAGCACTGCGCCATTCATTGTCATCGACACCGACATTTTGTTCAAAGGAATCCCGTCGAACAGCACTTTCATGTCTTCTACCGAACAAATCGACACGCCGGCTTTTCCGACATCGCCTACGACACGAGGATGATCGGCATCGTATCCACGGTGTGTGGCAAGGTCGAACGCCACCGACAAGCCTTTCTGTCCCGACGCAAGGTTTCTACGATAAAATGCATTGGATTCTGCCGCTGTGGAGAATCCGGCATACTGGCGGATAGTCCACGGACGAATTGCATACATGCCGCTGTACGGGCCACGCAAATATGGAGGAATACCGGCCACATAATCAAGGTGTTCGAGCCCTTCGAGGTCGGTTTTCGTGTAAATCGGCTTCACCGGTATCAATTCCGGAGTCACCCATTTTTCGCCTTCTGCAATCGGGTTATGCTTGACATTAAAAGCATCCGATTTAATATCTATATTTTTAAAATTCGGTCTCATTTCTTTCTATTTTAATAATTTAGAGTTGAATGCTTGCAAAGTTTCCAACACATTGCTGCGAACATGAATAAAATTCATAATGCCTGCGGCTTTCAAGTCGTCGGTACATGCCGGATTGCCGGCTACCACAAATTCTGCACGACCGTCAAGCAGCTTGAATGCTTCCGGAGCATATTCTGCATATTCGTCGTCGCTCGAACATAGCACGACAATGTCTGCCTTTTTGTCCATGGCCGCATCGATTCCCTCTTTTACGGTTTCGAAACCTAAATTGTCTATGATTTCATAACCGGCACATGCAAAGAAATTGGACGAGAATTGAGCACGGGCAAGACGCATTGCCAAATTGCCAATTGTCAACATAAACACTTTCGGGCGGACTGCCGATTTTTCCGTGGCAAGGCGCAATGCCTCGAAGTCGCTTGCTGCCCGTTCGGTCGGGATGCCGCCTTGACCGTTTTCATGAGCGCAACCGCAACCGCATTTTCCATCAATTTCGATTTTGTCGCCTGCCTTTTCCGTAAAGTTCGGGAATTGGTTCGTGCCAAGCAACGATTCTTTCCGTCGAGCCACGTCGGCATGACGTTTTTGCGAGGTCTCGCGAATCTGGCTTTGAATGTTGCCATTTTTCAATGCTGCATAAAATCCGCCGCCATCTTCTATTTCGAGGAACAACTTCCAAGCTGCATCGGCAATCGAAACAGTCAATGTTTCCACATAATACGAACCTCCTGCCGGATCTGTGATTTTATCCAAATGGCTTTCTTCTTTCAAAAGCAATTGCTGATTGCGTGCAAGTCTTTCAGAGAAATCGTCCGGTTGCTTGTATTGAGCGTCGAAAGGAGTAACCGTAATCGAATCCACCCCTGCCAAAGCGGCCGACATCGTTTCCGTCTGCGTGCGCAGCAAATTGACATAAGCATCGAATATCGTTTGGTTGAATCGAGTAGTCGTCGCATGCACCTTCATCTTGCAAGCGCAGTCGCATTTCGGGCCATATTGCTTCACGATTTGCGCCCAAAGCATGCGCGCAGCCCTGAATTTGGCAATTTCCATAAAGTAATTGGAAGTGATGCCCATGTTGAATTTTATGCGTTTTGCCGCTTCGTCGACGGGAACGCCTGCATCTGTCAATTGCGACATCCATTCATTACCCCATGCCAATGCATAACCGAGTTCTTGAGCGATATATGCGCCTGCATCGCTAAGCAATGCAGTGTCGACCGTAAATATCCGAAGGTTTTTCACCGGAGCGGCTATTTCGACAAGCTCTTTCGACAATTCTTGAATATTGCCGTCGAAGTCAACACCATGTTTCAAAAGACGCACAAACGGATCAAATTTGACAGAACCGTTAAATGTATCTGCACAACCGGCCGTTTGAACATACTCCACAAGCGATTTTGTTGCCGCTACTGCATGTTTCGGGCATGTTTCCAAGTTGATTTCCACTTTCGCCAAATCGATTCCGGACAACAATTCCGACATTGCAGCAACCGTCATTTCTGTTTTGTGCAACTTAAATCCAAGCGACGTCACGCCTTTCGTCAACAAGTCTTTTGCTTTTGCATTGGCTCCGGCGAGATCGTCGACAGAAATATTTTGGCGAATAAGCCATTCGTTGTCCGCACGAGTGCCTCTCACATACGGAAATTCGCCCGGCAATGAATCCGTCGTTTTCAAATCGGCTATGTCCTCTTTCCTATACATCGGTTGGACATTAAAGCCCTCGTTTGTCCGCCACACCAATTTCTTGTCGAAATCAGCGCCTTTCAAATCGGCAATGACTTTTGCCTTCCATGTTTCCGTCGAAATAGGCGGAAATTGGTCGAACAATTTTTCTCTGTTTTCAGCCATAGTTTTTTGTTATGAGTTTAGAGTTTATATTGTATTTCAAATGTCTTGATTTCAAACACACAAAATTAGTAATTTAATTTTTCAAATTCATGAAAAATCTCCATAATTAATGCGCGCGTCGGGAAATGACGATTTTCAAGCCGGCAAACATCTCATTTTTAATGTTCAAAAACATAAATATTTTCACCCGTGCACTCATTCAGGGATTTGTTTTAGAGCCTTTAATTAAAACAGGCTACGTTTCGGCAATACAAATTGAGCAAGCTCTTTGCATTGCGCTCAACCCCTACATTACCTTTAAATAAGATAGGCTGCGTTTCGGCAATACAAATTGAGCAAGCTCTTTGCATTGCGCTCAACTTGCACTACCTTTGCAGCGGCATGCGAGTCGAATGCGAGGATGCTAGCCATTTCAATATTTCCTTCGGGGTGCAATTCCGTTAAAAACAATGACATACGGTACGTCAAATCAATCCATATTCAAAAAAATAGATCTGCCGATCGTTTTAACCTACTTGCTGCTTGTCGTCGCCGGTGCAATTAGCATTTATGCTGCCAGTTATGATTTCGACAACGCAAGCATGCTCGACTTTTCCGAATTTTCCGGCAAACAATTTTGCTGGATCGGCTTATCCATCGTGATCGGAGTGGCCATTCTGCTTGTCGACAATTGGTTTTTCGAAACTTATGCCTATGTCATATACTTGATTGTCATGCTTTTATTGGTCGTTACGATTTTCGTGGCGCCCGACATTAAAGGTTCGCATTCATGGATTGTGCTCGGCCCTGTCAGTTTGCAACCTGCTGAATTTGCAAAATTCGCGACAGCACTTGCGCTTGCTAAGCTGTTCAATTCTTACAATTTCTCATTAAATGCCAAATTAGGGAACTATATAAAAGCCCTCGGCATTATATTGCTCCCCATTTTTCTCATTTTATTGCAAAATGAAACCGGCTCCGCGCTCGTGTTCTTCGCTCTCGTGTTTGTCTTATATCGGGAAGGCATGAGCGGCCTCGTCCTATTTGCAGGATTGACGGCAATTGTCATTTTCGTCGTTTGCCTTAAATATTCGTCGACAGAAATACTTGGCATGCCCGGAGGCGAGTTCATTGCCCTCGCAATTATCTTGGGAATCATTTTGGGGATGACAGCGTATTATTGCAAATCGATCATCACCACAAGAAATGTATTGCTCATATACGCGATATGCGCAGGGGCGTATTTCCTTGCCGTGGCATTAGGCGCCGACCTCAATGGGCGCATATTGCTTTTCGGGACAATGATTGCCGTTTTCGCATACTTTTTATGGACGTTGTTGCGAAAAGAAGCAAAAAAGCTATTGCTGATAATCACCTTTGCCCTGTCGTCTGTCGCTTTCCTATATTCCGTCAATTATGTTTTTTCCGACATTCTCGAGCAACATCAGCAAATGCGCATCAAAGTTGCCCTTGGCATTGAAGAAGATATTCGCGGCGCCGGCTACAACGTCAACCAGTCGAAAATCGCAATCGGGTCTGGCGGTTTTTTAGGCAAAGGCTTTTTGAACGGGACTCAAACGAAACTGAAATATGTCCCCGAACAGCACACCGACTTCATTTTCTGCACAATTGGAGAAGAAGAAGGCTTCGTCGGGTCGGCAGCCGTACTGCTTGCCTTCTTGTTTTTAATATTGAGAATCATCAAAATCGCAGAACGGCAACGGACCTCATTCGGGCGCGTCTATGCCTATTGCGTTGCCTCTTATTTTATCCTTCATATCGGCATCAACATTGGAATGGTCATCGGCCTGTGTCCCGTCATCGGCATTCCGCTCCCATTTTTCAGCTATGGGGGGTCTGCCCTATGGGGATTTACCATTCTGATTTTTACGCTGCTGAAAATCGACGCTTCCCGTAACGAATATTAGCGCTCCAACAACCGGCACACCTCGGCAACAAATTGCTCGTCTGCCATGTCGTATGGCAGCCAATGGATCTTAAACCCTCGGCGCTCCATGCCGCGAAACCACGTCATCTGACGTTTGGCAAATTGATGTATCGCTATTTCAAGCAAGGATTTCATTTCGGCATACGGCATTGCTCCTGTCGCATAGGCTGTCACATATTTATATTCCAGCCCGTAATAAGTCAAATCGTCGGCCGACACTCTCGACGCCAGCAATTGCTCGACTTCCTCCACCATGCCGCCTTGCAAACGCTCGTCCAAACGTTTTGAAATCCGCGCCCGACGCGCATCCCTGTCAATGTCAATGCCTACAATCAATGCGTCCTCTTTGCGGCTCGGCACTGTTTCCATCGCCAAATCCGGATGCTGCTCATAATATTTTTGTATTTCAATTGCACGGATTGCACGTTTTTTAGTATCCACGTCCGTCGTATTGTGCAGCGTTTTCATTTGCGCAAGCATTTCCGTCAATTCCTCCAAAGAATATCGAGCCAGTTCAGCTCGCAGAATTTTATCCTCCGGCACTTCCGGCAATCGCAATCCATTCAACACCGACTCTATGTACAATCCCGTCCCGCCACACAAAATTGGATACCGTCCTTTTTCGCGTATCGACCGGCATGCGGCTTCATAATCTCTCAAATATTCATACAAGTTATATTTATAACCGGCAGGACATATATCAATCAAATGATAGGCCACCGATTGATATTCACACAAATCCTTTCCCGTCCCGATATCCATGCCTTTGTACACCTGACGCGAATCGGCGCTGATTATCTCTCCGCCAATCCGTTGCGCCAATGCCACCGCTTTATGAGTCTTCCCCGAGGCAGTCGGGCCTAATACCACTATCAATCGTTTGCCGTCCATTTCTTTATGTTCAATTCAATCCATCTATATAACGATGCCACGCTTTTTTCAACGTATAGAACGACACATCTTTATTAAATCGCGACAAAAGCATCCACCGATTGTCGCTGAAATCCACTTCCGCATGTTTCAACTCCGACAAAGAAAACGACGGCTTATAGCCTTTTATCAATATCTTCTTTTTGCCATTGGGGAAATAAAGCTTGGAAGTTTGCATCACCGTATAAATTCTGTGGAATTCGGAACAAACAAGACGTGAAAAGCCATGAGAAAAATTTTGCTCCAATTCCGGTTTCGACAGCCATAAGCCTCGCTTGCCCGTCTTTTCCTCATATTGCCTTATTTCCGACTTGTCGTCGGCAAAATACAAATAGTGCTCTATGCTTCGCCGATTTATAGGGTCAATCGTTCCATAACAAAACCTGAGAGTGTCATTGTCCGGCGATCCTCCAAGCATGTCGGCCATGTATCGTTGCGCCGTTCGATGCGAAACCTCATCGTCGAAAGGCTCTGTAAATACAAAAGGCGTATCTTTAATCCCCTCGTTTTCCACAAAATACACCTTCTCATCTTTAATCACAAGTATTCGGATTAATTTGAATTTTCCTTCAAATGGCAATTTTTCTTCGGCCTCTTTTTCCCTGAGCGTCCCTACCAATGAATAACGGAAACGCATGTACAAAATATCGGCGACCATAAGTGCCAATGGGACGTAGATGCTGACAATCTTTGCAAGAATCGAATCCGGAGTCTTATAAAAGCCGATTGCAACCGGAGCAAAAGTCAAGACAGCCACCAACCCCGACATTTTCAGCAAACGCCGATACAAGTAACGCGTTTCGCTCGCATAAATATGCCCTAACACCTCCCGCTCTTGCGGCATGCCGTTTCGCAACAAGCAAGCCGTGCAAAACGTATTGCTCCATTGACGTCTCGACATTGCGCCGGCAACAACCAAATACAGGACAGCCAAATAAAAAAACGAATGTCGCCGCATTTCCAACTGCCAAAAAACGCCAAGGTTCTCATTTACATAACGAGCGGCGACATACAATATCGCCGCAAAAAAAGTATAACCCAGCAAAACTCTTGCCGACATGTAAGGCACCAATGCGCACTCCGTTTTTCGGGTGCGAGTTTTCCTTACATGAGAGAATAAGAACAGCGATATGAGCAACGACAAAAACGGCAACAATTCAGCCGGCAAAAGCAAACCCGCGACAGGGACAACCGCAACTGCCGTTATCCCTATCGCGTAATTTCGCCAAATCGAAGTTGCAGAACAACTGCATACGTTATTACACTTACTCTCTCTCAAACCTGTTTTTATTTATCCATTACATTCCTTGCAAAGAAATCCATTACTTTCATATACAAGGCATATCGTGTTTCACAACCATTTATAAAATGGTTCTTATTTGGATAAACCATCATATCTATGATTTTGTTCAATGATGTAGCTTGAGAAACGAATTCAAAGGTATTGGCAATATGCACATTATCGTCGGCCGTGCCCGACACAAGCATCAAGCGCCCCGTCAGATTGCCGATTCTGTTCAACGTCGAACTGTTCGCATAGCCTTGCGAATTTTGCTGGGGCGTGCGCATAAACCGCTCCGAATAGATCGAATCATAGAATCGCCAGTCCGTGACAGGTGCCACAGCCACTCCTGCAACATAAGGATTCCCCTTCGCAGTCATTGCCATAATTGTTTCATAGCCGCCATAGCTCCAACCGAAAATGCCAATCCGCGAAGCGTCGACATAAGGCAGTCGCCCCGCATATTCCGCTGCTGCGATTTGGTCTTCCGTCTCCAATTGCCCCAAATTTTGATAGACCTTCGAAGTGAAGGCTTTCCCGCGGCCACCTGTGCCACGACCGTCGACACATACGATGACATAACCGCTTTCCGCAGCATAGTGCATCCAATCCAGTTCCCAACGGTTAAGCACCAATTGCGCGCCGGGACCGCTATATTGATACATGATTGCCGGATATTTTTTCGACGCGTCGAAATCTGCCGGCTTCATGATATAGCCGTTCAGCGTGTCGCCTGCCGCATTGGCCATCTTGAAAAATTCTTTGGAAGGCATCCTTCCGGCATATTTCTCGGCATAAGCGGCATTCATTTCTATTTTTCTCACCTCTTTTCCCTTTGCATTGCAAAGCACATAGGTGGTTGGCGTCTGGATGTCGCTGTACTTCCACACATAATAAGTGTGCGTCGCATTAAATTCGGCCGACGACGTTCCTGTTTGCGGCGACAGCAAGCGAACGTTGCCTTTCACGTCGACGCTGCTTATCGTGCGATCCAACGGACTGCCCGAAGTGGATTGGAAATAAAACATCCCGCTGTTTGAATCCCATCCATAGAAATCGGTCACTTCCCACGCGCCTTTTGTCAGCTGCCGCATCAGGCTGCCGGCATTCGAATATTGGTAGAGGTGGCGATAGCCGTCGCGCTCGCTGGCCACTACAAAGAAATTATCATAGTATGTCGTCATTTCCGTCAGCGCGGGATCTATCCATGTGTCCGACTTGTCGGAATAGACCAATTTGGCTATGGCCGAACGCGGATTCACGGCATACAATCGCAAATCGTTTTGATTCCGATTGAGCGTGTTCACCATCAACCGTTCCGGCGTTCGCCCGAATTCAATTTTGCATACATACCCATCATGGTCCAACGGCACATTCATCGTTTTCAACTGGCGGGTTTCCACATCGTAGCTAACCACCGAAACATCAGAATTTTGTTCACCCGCCACAGGATATTTGTAAGAAAATGTCCCCGGATAATAAACATACTCGTCCATGACGTCGCACGAGCCGCGATAGAGCGGCAAATCGTACATTTTCACGTTCGATTCATTCCACTTCACGAATGCAAGCATTTTGCTGTCGGGCGACCATGCGAGCGACGAAAGCATTCCGAATTCTTCCTGATACACCCAATCCGGCACGCCGTTGGTCACTTCGTTCTTTTTTCCGTCTTTCGTCACAGCCACTTCCGTGCCGTAATCGATTTTTGCCACATAGATATTGTTGTCTCTCACGAATGCCACCATTCGGCTGTCGGGCGAAAAGACCGGCACTTCTTGCATCCCGTTTTCCGACAACGGCCGGATATTGTTTCGCGCTATGTCATACAAATAGTATGATGCTTTGAACGAATGGCGGTAGATCGGTTCGGAATCCGTATAAAGCAACATCAATTTTTCGTTGGGAGAAACAATAAATCCCTCCCACGATTCGACGTCGCAATCACGAAGTTTGGCGGTGGACATCACCACTGCGAGTTGCTTTCCGGTTTTATAGTCATATCGAACCACATCCTTCCCGTCGTCCGACAATGAAAGATACGTTTCTCCGCTTTGTTCCGAAACATATTGTGCCGGAGCAGCCGGCGAAGTTTCCAAAGAACACTCGCGCAACGACAATTTTTGCGCGCCGACCGTGGCTGACGATGCCGCCACTATTGCTGAAATCAAAATTGCTCTGTACATCTCCAATATTTTTTTGCAAATATAATGCAAATCGAGCGCAGAAACGTCAAACTTGTTTGCGCGTTTATGCCGAGATGCAGCTTGTATTATCTAAATACAATGCAAATCGAGCGCAGAAACGTCAAACTTGTTTGCGCGTTTATGCCGAGATGC
>UQKE01000007.1 GCA_900541555.1 uncultured Porphyromonadaceae bacterium
AAGACGAGCGCAAAACAAGCAAACTTGTTTGATTTTGTTTTGCCGAGACGCATCCTATCTTATCCAAAGATGCCGAAAGACGAGCGCAAAACAAGCAAACTTGTTTGATTTTGTTTTGCCGAGACGCATCCTATCTTATCCAAAGATGCCGAAAGACGAGCGCAAAACAAGCAAACTTGTTTGATTTTGTTTTGCCGAGACGCATCCTATCTTATCCAAAGATGCCGAAAGACGAGCGCAAAACAAGCAAACTTGTTTGATTTTGTTTTGCCGAGACGCATCCCATCTTATTCAAAGATGCCGAAAGACGAGCGCAAAACAAGTTTGCTTGTTTTGCCGAAATGCATTATCTTTGTCCTGCAACACTATACGACGAGAATATGCGCACCGCTCTGTTTCTTTCAGCAATATGCATGTTTTCGGTTGCCGCCGAAACACAAGAAATGCCATTGCTTCTCCAAGAACAGCATGGCTCGCTCGACTTGCCCGATTTTGAGTTCAACCTCCGTCCAAGCAGCACGCAGCCCGAAGCATGGCAACTAACCGACCCATTTTGGCTGCAAGCCGAAAATGCAGCCACGTCTCCCCTATCCCCGCTGCCAACCATCGCTTCGCCATTCTCGCACGCCAATCTTTTCATATTCGACCGCAACCCATTCGCCTTCGACTATTCCAACAGCGGCATGCTATATTCATGGGATTCAGGCTTCATCGCCGGATTCGGCGCACGCTCCACGTTGCCCGGGCTATTTTCCGAACAAACAGCCGGAGTGTCTGCCTCCCAACAATTCGGAAACTTCACCCTGCAAGGAAGCGTCACAGCCAATCGCTACTTGCTGCCGAGAGGCATCGGCAATCAATTCGGCATACACGGAAGCGCGTCTTATCGTTTTTCCGACCACGTGTCAATAACGTTGTTCGGCTCTTACTACAACAAGAATTCCTTTTTTTCAAATGCAGCTCAGCCCTACGTCGGGAGCAGCAGCTATGGCGGATTTTTTACCTTTTCCGGCGAGAGATTTGGAATAGACCTCGGCGCCGAACGCGTCTACGACCCGTTTCTGCGCCAATGGCGCACCGCTCCGATCGTCACGCCACATATCCGAATCACCGACGATTTTACGCTCGACTTGCCTGTCGGATGGCTCATCGAAGGACTGTTGGAAAAGACAATTTTCGACGATCGCCATGTGAATCCGACAATTGCGCCGCCCATTCCGCCTATGCCGCCCGTGCGATAAAAAAAGATGCCGTTTGCCCAAAGAAACAAACGACATCTTTTTTCCAAAAACCCATTCAATTATTCAGAATCGTCCTCATACCATTTCGAGTACATCAGATAATTGTGAGCGATTTTTTGATTCATTTCTTTCGCCTGCACCGGATCCACCATTTTTTTGAACCGCGCAGGGACGCCCATCCATAATTCATGGGCGCCTATTTTCGTATTCGGCGACACAACGCTCCCGGCCGCCACGATAGCGCCCTCGCCCACTTCTACACCGTCGAGCAACACAGAGCCCATCCCAATAAGCGCATAATCATTGATTTTCGCGCCATGGATAGTCACGTTGTGACCCACCGAAACATCGTTGCCGATTTCAATAACCGACTTTTGATACAATGTGTGGAGCACCGATCCGTCTTGAATGTTCACGCGATTGCCAATCGTAATCGTATTGACATCGCCGCGCAATACGGTATTAAACCAAATGCTGCATTCATCGCCCATAATCACCTCTCCAACAATCGTCGCATTGTCGGCAATAAAGCAATCTTTGCCTATCTTGGGCGTAAATCCCCTTACCGAACGTATTAAAGCCATATTTTTATTTTTTCAAGGGTTTTGTTTTATTTTTCAACCACTCTTTTTGCTGTTCGTCCAAATATGGAGAAAGCCTGTCATAAACCATTGCATGGTAGGAGTCGATCCAAGCGGTTTCCTCGTCCGTCAATATCGACATGTCGATCAGCCGGCTGTCGTAAGGACACAGCGTCAACGTCTCAAAATCCATGAAGTCGCCAAAATCTTCCGTATGACGGCAGTTGCGCGACAATATCAGATTTTCGATGCGTATTCCGTATTCGCCGGTTTTATACAAGCCCGGCTCGTCAGACGTTATCATATTGGCAACCAAGACTGTCGGATTTTCGTTCAAGCGGAAATTCTGCGGTCCCTCGTGCACATTCAAGAAATGCCCTACGCCATGCCCCGTGCCATGCCAATACGTCATGCAATTTTGCCAAAGGAATTGACGCGCAAGCGCATCAAGCTGGCTGCCGCGCGTTCCTTCCGGATAGACAGCTTTTGCAAGAGCCACATGCCCTTTCAACACGAGCGTGTAATTGCGCCGCTGCACATCGGTGGGATTGCCGAGAGCCACCGTTCGCGTGATGTCTGTCGTGCCATCGAGATATTGCGCCCCTGTGTCGAACAGCAACAAGCCCTCCGGCTTCAATACAGATGCCGATGCCTCTTCTGCCTCATAATGCACAATTGCGCCATGCGCGTTGTAGCCACATGCCGCCGCAAAACTTTCACCTTTATACAACGGGCTTTCCGCACGGAATTTGACAAGCATTTCCGCCACGTCTATTTCCGTCAGTTTTTCGGAAGCCACATTTTCTTCCAGCCACATGTATAGCTTCACCAACGCCACCCCGTCGCGCTCCATCGCGCGACGCACGCCTTCGAGCTGCACTTCGTTTTTCACAGCCTTCATCAATGCCACAGGCGACTGCGCATAGACCACCGAACAATTCAAAATGCTGCGAGCAATCGTGTCGCTGGTTTTGTTCGGATCAAGAAGCACCGTCTTGTTTTTCAGTTTCTCAAGAAAATGCTCCACGCTGTCGTAAGAAGCAACTTTCACTCCGCAATCGTGCAAATAATTGGCAACTTCCGCATTTACCTTCCGCTCGTCCACAAACAAAACGCAATCTCCGTCCGACACGTAGGCATAAGCGATTGCCACAGGATTAAATTCAATGTCCGCGCAACGGATATTGAATGTCCATGCCACCTCGTCGAGCGCCGACAGCAATGTCGCATCGGCTCCGTGAACAGCGCAAGCATCCATAATGCGCGACACTTTGCTTCTGACATCCTCGCCCGCATATTTTTCTTCATGCACATAAATCGGCTCTAATGGCAATTCGGGACGATCGGCGTAAATGGCAGGGAACGGATCGAAATCGGTGGCCAAACGGAAGCCGTTTTCCCCACAAAATGCTTCAAGCCTGCCGGCCTGAACAACAGAAAACAATCGGCCGTTGATGGCGACAACCGAATCTTCCTCCAAATGGGATGCCAACCACTCCGTCACAGTTTGATCATTTCCTCCATCTTCCTTATACATGACTATGCCGGTGCCGGCAAGTTCCATTTCTGCTTGCAAGAAATAGCGCGAATCCGTCCATAATCCGGCCTCGTTCAGCGTGACGACAGCGGTGCCGTTCGAACCCGTGAAACCTGTTGCCCAATCGCGCAATTTCCAATGTGCGCTTATATATTCGCTTTGATGAGGGTCGGTGCCCGGAATTATCATCGCATCCACATGATTGCGACGCATCACATCGCGCAACGCCTCTAAGTTTTTAACTGTATCTTTCATATTCAATGACAATTAGCTTTTATTTTATTCTATTCCAATACGATTTGCAACCCGTCGAGCGCGAAATAGCCCGGCGTGTTCATTCCGAACACGCCGGAATCGCTCGATGCCATTTGCACATACACGTAGCGCAAAGCGCCTTTGGCATTCAACGCTTCCAAATTCACTTGCGTCCAATCCTTCACCATTGTCCAAGAAGCGCTGTTGGAATCGCGGTAATCGGCAAGATAAAATTCCACCGGTTCTGTCACCGCGCCGGACTCCGTCACGCCATAAAACAAAAGTTTCAGCCAATCGCCCGAATCAAACTTTTTGGAATAAGCGTTCCCGTTTTTCATCGTATAGTACGTATAAGTGCTGTTATTGACATATACCGAACGAATGGAAAAAAGCGCGTTGTCGGCCATGCGCATTTGCAACGAAGCGGCATCGCCCGGATTTTCCCCTTCCGAACTATTCCAATACGCCACCAAAAACGGCGTTCCCAATCCGGCAATTCCTCCGCCCGACATTACGCCCCACTGGTGGTCAAGCCAATTTCCATCCGAATAGTCTGCCATGTCGTTCGAACGGCTCGGGCAGAATCCGCTCCAAAACGTGCCCCATTCGCTCGATTCAGCAGAATGCGAAAAACTAACATTCTGGCACACCACATTGCCGGCTGCCGGATTCTGGCAATCGACCCATACGCCGGATTCATCGTACTGCAATGCAGCATTCGAAAGCGACACCGTCACCGTGTTGTCCGGCTCATCGCTACATGAAGATGCGGCTAAAAGCACTGCCGAACCCAACGGCAATAAAAACAATCTTAACAGTTTCTTATTCATTTATCGTAATATTATATGTTTTGCCTTTATTTCTTCGTCCAAAAACACAGATGCCATTGCGCTGAATTTGTCGGCCGATTCCGTCGTGCGATATTCGCATTGCCCGCCTTTCGAGCAAAATGCATCAATTTCCGGATGCCGGTGCAAATAATCTTCCAAGCTCGCAGCGACAATCGAGCCTTGCACGACGACATGCACGCCGGCAGGCATATACCGTTTGATTTTCGAATAAAGCAACGGATAGTGAGTGCATCCAAGCACGACCGTATCGATTTCCGGATCTTGCGAAAACAATTCGTCAATATATTTCTTAACGAAATAATCCGCGCCATCGCCATCAGACTCTCTACACTCCACCAACGGCACCCACATCGGGCATGCTTGCCCGTAAGTGACAAAATTCGGATACATTTTCCGTATCTCCAATGGATAGCTTCGGCTTTGAATCGTGCCTGCCGTCCCCAGCACGCCAATCTTGCCCGTGCGCGACAAATGGCCTATCTCCTCCACCGTCGGGCGAATCACGCCAAGCACACGCCGCCGCGCATCTATTTGCGGCAAATCCCGCTGCTGTATGGTTCGCAAAGCTTTCGCAGAAGCAGTGTTACAGGCCAAAACAACTAAATGACAACCGCTATCAAACAAATGGCGAACAGCTTGAAGCGTGAAATCATAAACAATGTCGAACGAGCGATTCCCGTATGGAGCGCGCGCATTGTCGCCCAAATAGATATAATCATAGTCGGGCAATACCTTCCGAATCTCAGAAAGTATTGTCAGCCCGCCATAGCCGGAATCGAAAATTCCGATGGCGCCTTGTTTTAATCCCCGATCTTTTATATCTGCCATGCTGTCCAAACAACATTTATTTTCGAACAACAAAGATAATGCAATTTGGGTGTAGAAATTTCGAACTTGTTCGAAAACTTATACCGAAATGCTTCTTATCTCACCTAAAAAAGCAAAAGCCGTGTGCAACCAATCAAACTTGTTTGATTTACCCGAGACCCAGTTGCCCCTTTAAAAGACAGAATGGAATCGAGCGCAAGAAACATGCGAAATGGCAGTGTGCCATAATTGCAAAGGGCTGCGCCAAAATTCACCATTTCGACACAGCCCCAAACGTTTCTCAAACATTTTCTTCTACTTCTTATAGCGCAACACTTGGACCGTACGCGCCGGCAGATACAGCTTCAACCACCCAATTCCATGAGGATCATAAAGCGGATCGGGCATTGTGAAATGGCGCACCGTTTCATCAATATTGCCATAACCTCCATATATCCTTCTGTCGGAATCGAGCACCGGCACATACGATCCTGCCGGAGCAAGAATGCCATAACCATCAAACGACTTTACAGGATTGAAATTAAACACAAAAACAAGATTGCCCCGCTTAAACGCCAAGACTTGATCGTCGTCCTTGTCCCATAGCTTCTCAACTGCTGTCGATTGGAAATTGCGCGTAGATCCGACAAGATGAATAATATCCTCGTCGAATTTTCCAAGATACTTATATTTCAAATCCGCCCTGTCGACCAAATCCCATTGGCGTCGGGCGTATTTATACGACCATCCGTTGCCCTCGCGTGGGAAATCGATCCATTCCGGATGCCCGAATTCATTGCCCATGAAGTTCAGATAGCCGCCATTGATCGTAGCCAACGTCACAAGCCGTATCAACTTATGCAACGCAATGCCGCGGTCGACAACGAAATTGTTGTCGCCATCCATCATGTGCCAATACATGTCGGCATCGATCAACCTGAAAATAACGGTTTTGTCGCCCACCAAGGCTTGATCGTGGCTTTCCACATAACTGATTGTCTTTTCGTCGGCGCGGCGGTTGGTCAATTCCCAGAAAATCGACGACGGTTTCCAATCCTCGTCTTTTTTTTCTTTAATGGTTTTTATCCAATAATCCGGAATGCCCATTGCCATGCGGTAATCAAATCCGATTCCGCCATCGGCAAATTTGTTGGCAAGTCCCGGCATTCCGCTCATTTCTTCCGCGATTGTGATCGCATGCGGATTTACCTTATGAATCAACTTATTGGCAAGCGTCAAATATGTTATGGCATTCACATCCTGCCCTCCATTGTAATAATCATCGTAGGACGAAAATGCCTGCCCAAGGCCATGATTATAGTAGAGCATCGACGTCACGCCGTCGAAACGGAATCCATCGAAATGATATTCTTCCAACCAATATTTGCAATTCGACAAAAGGAAATGCAACACTTCGTTCTTTCCATAATCGAAGCATAGCGAATCCCACGCAGGATGCTCGCGACGGGAATCGCCGTAAAAATATTGATTGTAGCTGCCATCGAAACGCCCAAGCCCTTCCACTTCGTTCTTGACTGCATGGGAATGCACAATGTCCATAATCACAGCTATGCCCAAACGATGAGCCTCATCGATGAGAGCCTTCAATTCGTCCGGCGTGCCGAAACGGCTCGAAGCCGCAAAAAAACTCGAAACATGATAGCCAAACGAGCCATAGTAAGGATGTTCCTGTATTGCCATGATTTGAATGGCATTATAGCCGTCTTTGGCTATTCGCGGAAGCACGTTTCGCCGAAATTCATCGTACGTGCCGACTCCCTCTTTGTTTTGCGCCATGCCGATATGGCATTCATAAATCAGCAACGGATTGGTTTTGGGCTTGAAATCCGTCACCTTGAATTCATAAGGCTTTGCCGGCGCCCATACCTGCGATGAAAATATCAACGTTTTCTCGTCTTGAACCGTGCGGAAAGAATACGCCGGTATGCGCTCTCCGCTACCGCCATCCCAATGAACAATCAGCTTGTACAAATCTCCATGGCGCAGCACAGCAGCAGGCAAATTGATTTCCCAAACGCCGTTGCCAAGACTCGACAGGCGGTATTCATCGCATTCCTTCCAATCGGAAAACGAGCCTATCAAAGTGATTCCGGTCGCATTGGGCGCCCATTCGCGAAACACCCAACCCTCTTCCGACTTATGCAAGCCGAAATAGCGATGCGCATTGGCGAAATCGACCAAATTTCCGGTCGCGCCCACCAACTCCCGCTCCTTGCGGATTGCATCTTCATGACGTCCGTTTATGGCATCGGCATACGGTTCAAGCCACGGGTCATGGCGTATGACAGCTAATTTCCTTTTCATTGCAATTGTCTTTTATATAAACAGTTCAACTATGCAAATATAGTGAAAGTTTTAATCACATCCATCGGCATCCGGAAAGCAATTAAATTTCGCTCCATCCTTTCGGAACAGGCACTTCCGCCACAGCCGACGAATATGTCCGCAAACCGCCTATCAGGTTGCGCACTTCCGCATAGCCATTCATTCTCAATATGTTTGAAGCCAAATATCCTCGCAATCCGACTCCACAATAAATCCATACCGGCTTATCTTTCGGAATTTCCGACATCCGTTCGCGAATATCGTCCACCGGTATATTTCGCGCGCCGGCCAATGCTCCCAACGCAAATTCTTCGGGCGTGCGGACATCCAGCAACGTCACTTTCGACAAGTCGGCCTCCTGCAATTCGCGCCAATATAGCGGCACCATTTTTCCGGCCAATATATTTTCGGCAACATATCCGGAAATAGCCACAGGATCTTTTGCCGATGAGAATGGAGGTGCGTAAGCTTGCTCTATCTTCGTCAGATCATAGACCGTTCCTCCTTGCTTGACAATCAATGCATACTCGTCAATTCGCTTGTCTACGCCTTCATAACCCACAATTTGCGCTCCGTACAGCGTCCCGTCGGTCGGAGAAAAAGTGATTTTTATCGACATTTGCAAAGCGCCCGGATAATAGGACGCATGAGAAAATGGATGAATCGTAGCCGACAAATAAGGCACATCCATCTGTTTCAACCGTTTTGCAGGATATCCCACCGAAGCAACCGTCATGTCAAACACTTTTGCAATCGACGTGCCGATCGACCCTTCATATTTAACCTTATTCCCAAATACCATATTGTCGGCAACTATGCGACCCTGCCGATTTGCCGGACCGGCCAAATAGCACAACCACGATTTGCCGAACAACGGATGCGGATACTCTATCGCGTCGCCAACGGCATAAATGCTCTCGTCCGATGTTTGCAAATACTCATTGACGCGAATCCCTTTCATTTCCCCCAAAGCCAAACCGGCTTCCACTGCCAATTTCGTCTCCGGACGCACACCAATCGAAAGCACTACCATGTCGGCATCCAAGCTCATTCCCGATTGAAACTTCACGACCACGCCATCTCCTGCGGGCTCTATCTCGCTTACCGCTTGCCGCAAATAAAGCTTCACGCCCTTTTGCAATAAATGTTCGTGCACCAACGTCGCCATGGAATAATCGATGGGCGACATCACCTGATCTGCCATTTCGACCACGGCAACTTCTGCTCCGGAATGGGCCAAATTGTCGGCCATTTCCAAGCCGATAAATCCGCCTCCGACAATAACTGCGCGACGAACCGCATGTCGCTCCAAATATGCTTTAATCCGATCCGTATCGTCGACATTGCGCAATGTGAAAACAGACGCGTTGTCAACGCCTTTCAGAGGCGGACGCACAGGCATCGCGCCGGGCGATAAAAGCAATTTATCATAGCTTTCTTCGCAGATACTGCCATCTTGTTTGCGAATTTTCAATCTTTTCCTTTCCCTTTCAATGGCTATCACTTCCGAACCGACACGGACATCGATATTAAAACGGCGTCCAAAACTCTCCGAAGTTTGCACCAGCAATCTCGACCGGTCGCGGATCACGCCACCTAAATAATAGGGCAAACCGCAATTTGCATACGATATATAGTTGCCTCGTTCCAAAAGGACAATTTCCGCAGATTCCGTATTCCTGCGAATACGAGCAGCGGCAGTCGCGCCGCCTGCCACGCCTCCGACTATCACATATTTCATAGAATTAAATTAAGAACCAATATAAAAAGGTTATATGTATTTAACACACTACAACCGCAAATGTTTGAATTAACTTGCGAAAAATCATCTTCATGCTTCAAAAACAAAAGAGCCTGCCACCACGGCAGACTCTTTCCGAAGAGAATTAATCATACACTCTACCTATTGGCCGGACTATTCCGGCACTAAAATAATTATCACATTATCTATGAGAAAGTTAAATTGTTTTTAATATGTCTGAATAAAAGCATGAAAATAAACGGCAGAATATATAATTAAATTTTTAGCTTTCCATCGGGATAAAATGTCACTGTAATTTCTGTCCCACTGATGTTCCGCAATGTCAATTCGTACGACACCGTTCCGTCCTGACTGCGTTTTTCTGAAACTTTTTGCATCGAATACCCCGGAAAATTCTTCACCACAGCATCAATGACTGCCGAAGGCAAACGATTTTCAGCCGGCAACGCCATGTGTTCTGCAAGCAAATCAAGAGAATTCTTTTGAAAATTCCCGCCAAAAGCAGCAACACCAAAAGTCAGTGCAACAAACAATACTACAATTCTCATCATTCCATTTTTTCTACATGGAAAAAGACAATTTCCATGCCCAAAACGACGCAATAATATAAATAATTGCATTTCAATTATTTACACAAATCAATCCAAAATTGGCACAATGTTTTTGTAGAAAAAATTGAGGAATTAATCCACAGTCTGCCGTCTCATTCTCACGAAATGCCGTACTGTTTCAATTTATTGTACAATGTTTTTCTGTCAATGCCGAGCATCGCGGCTGCCTTGCTCTTATTGTTGTTTGCTTTTTTCAGCATATCGATGATTCTTGCTTTTTCCTCTTGCGCGTCGTGCAGCAAGAAAGAATTTGCATTCTCCGGTTCCGGCAATTCTCCGGCAATGTCGCTCCACTCAATGCGCTTCCCTCGTGCAAGCAAAGCGGCCCGCTTTACCACATTTTTCAATTGGCGCAAATTCCCCGGCCATGAATATCCGACAAGCGCACGTTCCGCAGCCGGCTCGAAACCGACCAAATTCCGGCTTAATTCGCGATTTGCCTGATCCAAAAACAAATTAGCAAACAGCATGATATCTTCCTTGCGTTCCGAAAGCGACGGCATTCGAAGCGTGAATTCATTCACCCGATGGTACAAATCCTCCCTGAATGTGCCTTTTGCGATTGCTTGACGCAGGTTGCCGTTAGTGGCGCAAATCAGTCGCACATCCACATCCACCTCTTTTGTCGAACCGACAGGCCGCACTTTTCGCTCTTGGATGGCACGAAGCAATTGCACTTGCACCTCATAGCCAAGATTTCCAATCTCGTCCAAAAACAGCGTTCCGCCATTGGCTTCGACAAATGCACCGATTTTGTCGGACAATGCTCCCGTAAACGAGCCTTTGACATGACCGAAAAATTCAGAAGCGGCAAGCTCTTTCGGAACTGCACCGCAATCGATTGCCACAAAAGGTTTTTCCGAACGCTTGCTCAACTGATGTATCCGGTGGGCCACATATTCCTTCCCCGTGCCGCTTGCACCTTCTATAAGTACCGACATTTGCGTTGGCGCCACCAATGCTGCGTATTCATAAAGTTTGCGGGCTGCGTCGCTCTTGCCTTCAAGAAAATCCGAGCCAATCATTGGAGCGGGAATTTTATCTTCATGCTTCACCGGCTTCGATGCCGAATGCGAATCTTTTTCAAGAGCTTCCATAATCTTATTTTGCAAAAGAGCCGGCTGAATCGGTTTGGAGATATAATCGCAAGCTCCCTCTTTCATAGCCTGCACCGCTCCTTGCACATCGGCATAACCCGTCATAATAATCATTGGCGCCGACATTCCATGTTCGTTTTTCCATGACAAAAGAGACAATCCATCGCCATCCGGCAAACGCAAATCGGACAATATCAAATCAAACGACCGATTCGACAACAATTTTCGAGCAGAAGCAACGTTTCCGGCTGTTTCTACTTGAAACCCCTTCTTCCCCAACCACGTCCGAAGCATAAGGGAAAAAGTCTGATCGTCTTCGACTATCAATATGGAATGTGCCGTCATAATTCTCTTCCTTAAAAAGCCGCAAACTCCGAGGCATCGCAAATCGAGCGCAGAAGCGCCGAACTTGTTCGAGCGATTATGCCGAGATGCAGCTTACCTTATACAAAGGTAATGCAAATCGAGCGCAGAAACGCCAAACTTGTTTGAGCGGTTATGCCGAGATGCCGCTTACCTTATACAAAGGTAATGCAAATCGAGCGCAGAAGCGCCGAGCTTGTTCGAGCGATTATGCCGAGATGCCGCTTACCTTATACAAAGGTAATACAACCCTACGGAAAAAACAATCAAACTTGTTTGAAATTGTTTTTCCAAGCCACATCTTGCCATATATCAAGACAAATCGAACATAATGCTTCAAAGCAATCCCAATGCTACCAAAATAATCAAACCCAATCCGATTATTTCCCCATGAACTTTTCGACAACGGAATGCGCCTCTTCCACAACACATGCAGCTTCTTCAAGCACAATGCGTGCAGCATCCCGATCGCAATCCGCCAACTCTGTTTTCCCTCGGCGCTTGTCGAGCTCGGCCAATTGGGTTGCAGCCATTGCGCCAATCATGGAGAAAAGCGGCAACATTTTATGCGCGGCCGCCGACAATTCCTCCAAATTGCCGGAATCCAACGCATCGCGCATTCGCGACATATTCGCTTCTGTTTCTGCAATAAACGTATTTATTATTTCGGCAGATGCAGCTTTATCGTCGCCGGAAAATGCAGTCAACGCTGAAAAATCATATCCGCTTCCCTCATGCCCGGCTTCGTGCGGAGTTTGCAATTCCATCTTTCCTGCAACGCCTGCGGCATTTCCGATCGCTTCCAAAAGTTCGCGTTGCGAAAATGGCTTATGCAAGCAACCGGAAAAACCATGCTGCGACAGCATGCCGGCATCCATGTCGTCGCGAGCAGTCACGGCTATTATTGGAAGATCGATTCCGCGAGAATCGGCATATTCGCATATCGCCCGCGACAAATCAAACCCATTGATTTCCGGCATTTGGATATCTGTCAATACAGCATCAAACCTCTGCTTGTCCAATTCGCAAAACAACTCTTCCGAATTTGTGCAACAAACAGCCTCGGACCCGGCCGTCTCCAACATTGCCGCCGTCAGTTGCAATTGAAGGCGGTCGTCGTCGATCAGCAGAACTCGGAATCGTCCCGCGGCATCCATATCTTCCGGCTTTCCTTCTTCGGCTTCCGCTTCAACGCCGCTCCCCAATGGCAATCTCACAAAAAATCGGCTTCCTTCTCCTTCTTCACTTTCGACATCGATGCTTCCGTCAAGGAGTTGCACCAATTTCTGAGTAATCGAAAGTCCCAAACCGAAACCCTCCTGCCCTTGCGCGCTTCGCAAGCGAGTAAACTCATTGAAGATACGCTGCTTGTCGGCATCCGAAATGCCGCATCCGCTATCCGACACGCAAACAAGCAAACATCCGTCGTCCCATGCCGCCGAAAGGCCGATATGCCCTTCTTGCGTAAATTTCAATGCATTAGTAATCAAATTTTCCACAATCTGGCGAATGCGGAACGGATCGCCGGCAAAAACACCGTCGAGCGTCGCGTCGCATTCATAGTCGAAGAGCAAGCGTTTGGCATCGGCAGCCGGCTTATGGCTGACATAAATCGTATCCAAAAGCTGCTTCGGATTGAAAGAAGATATGGCAACTTCCATTTTATTGGCATCAAGTCGATGGAAATCAAGCAAAGAATTGACCAGTTTCAACAAATGGTCGGCGGAACTTCGCATGTTGTCAAGATAAAATCGTTGCCGTTCCTCAGTCGTAATCCGCCCCAACAAGTCCGAATATCCGATAATCGACCCGACCGGAGCTTTGATGTCGTGCGTAATGGCCAGCATCAACTTCTCGCGCATTGCAAGCAAACTTTCTGCTTTCTGCTTGGCTGCTTCCAACTCCCTCCGATACCGATTGCTCCGCGTAATGTCGCGCCAAATCACTATCAGAAACGCAATTGCCAACGAAACCGACACAATGGCCGTCGCCGCAAGCGTCCGCATGGCATTTTGGCGTATTTCCTCTTGCCGCGACAGTTTCATTGCAGCCGAGCGCGCGCTGTCGTCGACAATTGCCGCCAGCAATCGATTTATCTCGCGACTCAATTCCATTCCATTCTCACGCAACACCTGTATTTGGCGATTCAATTCTTCTATCTGCCGAAGTCGCGTGTTGCCCACCCGATCACGCACATCGCTCAGCAGCCTCACCACCGAATCGGTCGGATTTACCGATTGCATCAGCGTGTCTGAATGCACTTCGCGCGTCGTGCTGCTCACTCGCACCGTGTCGTTTTTCCGACGGGAAAAAGCATCCCGAAGTCGTCCGAAAAAATTTTTCCTTTCTTTCGCCACCGTGTACTCATCCGTGCGAACCACTTCCGAATTGGCCACTTGCGGCACATTTATAGCCTCCGCCTGCTCTCTCAGCAATTCATCGATATATTCTTGATAAAGTGCTTCCGAATTATCCGACTCGACAGCTACAAGAAGCGCCTCCATATTGTCTACTTTTTTCTGCAACAAGATTTTGACAGAGTCTATTCTTGCAATTTGAACCTTATCGGACGTCAAGACGCGCAACGAATCGACAGCCGAAGCCGTATTCATCATGGCAGTCGCATAATCCTGCAAATATTCCGATTTGCCCGCGCTCAATGCTTGTCCCGTCACTTCTGCCTGATAAAGCCTCACCACCACTTCATTGGCGGCTTGTTGCCGATGATTGAGCCGCATTTCTTCCCCATCGGAAACAATCAAATCGCTCAATGCATCGACTATAAACAAAATCGTTGCAATAAAGAACACGGCTAAAATCACATAACCGGATACTGCTTTTATTCGAGTAGACAGTTTCAACATTTTCCCTTCCTTGATTCATTATTCCTCGTGCCGATTTCCCAACAAAGAAAGCGCATCCGGATTTGTTTCGGGCACATGCGTGCTGCGTATGCGCCACTCTTTCGGATAGCAGTTATTGGCCCGCGTGCCTAGATTTTTCATAAATCCGGCCACTCTGCCGCGATACGTCGCGAGCGCATATCCCCGCGCATCGTTTCCGCTCAAAGCAATAGTTTCACCACGCAAATATTTTATGATATCCGCATAGCCAAGCTCAATTTCAGGGAATGCGTCACGATTCAGAATCACGCTTTGCGACAGTGCATGTGCAGGCGCCAAGTCTTTTCCTTTCTTTTCGGCGATGCGAACTCCCGCAGCGAGCACATCAACTACGCTACGCAACCGCCCGACAAATTTGGCATATTTTGCAGGAATTGCATTGCATCCGTCATTATCCATTTCAAATTCCAACAGTTCCGGATTCTTTATCCATTTCCCGACAGGACAATTCCGGCGTGTCCGCCGTTCTTCTTTTTGATTCGCTTTCTGCTCCTTCTCGCTGCCTCGCTTCTGCAACACCGCGACAAACAATCCCTCGCCATTCACCCGATGAGGGAAAAAACGATAGCAACGCCCCGATGAAACAATGCCATTGGCGATTCCCCATTCCGGATCGATAGCCACATCCACATAGTCGGCGCCAAGATGCTGTGCGATGAAATCTGCCGTTTCTTCATTTTCCGGCCGATTGAAAGTGCAGGTGCTGTAAATAAAGTATCCGCCGGGCTTCAATGCGTCCCAAACATCCGTTGCTATTTTTCGCTGGCGGGCAGCGCATTGCTCGACAAGCGACGGCGACCATTGCGCTCGCGCTTCATCATCTTTCCTAAACATTCCCTCGCCGGAACAAGGCATGTCGGCTGCGATGACATCGAAACAATTCCGCAGCTGCCCCAACCGGTCGGCCGAACCATTTGTCACCGCACAGTTTGGAGCGCCCCATTTCACGACATTCTCCCAAAGTATTCGCGCACGAGTTTTGTCTATTTCATTGCACACAACAAACGAATCATCGGAAAGCGCGTCGATTGCCGCTGTCGACTTTCCTCCCGGCGCTGCGCACAAATCAAGATACGCCGTCGGGCGATCGCCCATTAGCTGACGGACAACATGGCAGATAAACATCGAAGACGCATCCTGCACGTAATAAACGCCGCCATGCATCGCCGGATCGAACGTAAAAGCAATACGCTGCGGCAAATAATACCCGTAGTCGCACCACGGCACACGCTTCTCCGAATATTCGCATGCCCCGATTTTACGACGATTCAGACGGATTGACACCACCGGTTCTTCACGCATTGCGGCAAGAAACGCTTCAATCTCGTCGGGCAAAACGGATTGCATCTGTCGAACAAATTCGTCGTTGATAGTCGCCATCATTCGCTATAATAAATTCGTTTCACACGAGAGGACACCGAAGCGAGCACCTCATAAGGTATCGTTCCCATGCGGCTTGCCACTTCCGTCACCGGCATGGCATCGCCAAATATTTCCACTTTGTCGCCGACATGGCAATCAACGTCTGTCACGTCGGCCATGAACAAATCCATGCATATATTTCCCACTGTCGGCACCCGCTTCCCATTCACGACCACTTCTCCGCGCCCGCATCCGAGCCGCCGGTCCAACCCGTCGGCATATCCCACCGGAATCGTCGCGATGCGCGACCGGCGTTGCAAGACGCCTTTCCGCCCATAACCGACGGTTGCGCCTTGTTCCCACTCGCGTATTTGGATGATGACCGAGCGCAACGAAGACACCGTGTGCAAATTATCATCGTAGCCTTTGCCCAATGTCGGAACTCCGTACAATCCGATGCCCACCCGAACCATTTCGTATTGATACTCCGGAAAACGCAACACGCCATCCGTATTCAGCACATGCCGCAATATCGGATAGTCGAATGCTTCGAGAAACAGCCGGCTGCAACGATCGAAGTAATCGAGCTGGCGGCGGGCATAATCGTCGTTTTCCAAATCGTCGGCAGTGGCAAGATGCGAGAATATCGACATCGGGCGGACATAGCCCTGACTGCGAATCAATTCAATCAACTCCGGCAATTCCTCATAAAGAAATCCCAACCGGTGCATGCCGGAATCAATCTTCACATGAATGGGATAGCTTTTTATATGAAATTTCTCAGCTTCGCGAACTATTTCTTTAAGCATTTCAAAGCTGAATATCTCCGGCTCCAATTTGTTGTCGAACAATGTTTTGTAGTTCACCACTTTGGGATTGAGCACCATGATGGGCATCGTGATGCCCGCTTCGCGCAACGCCGCGCCCTCGTCGTGGGCTGCTACCGCAATATACGCCGCCCCTTGTTTCTGCAACGTTTTTGCCAACTCATAAGAGCCTGCGCCATAGCCGAATGCTTTCAACATGCACACAATCTTCGTGTCCGGACGAAGATGCGAGCGATAAAAATTGAAATTATAAACGAGAGCATCCAAATTCACTTCCAGCACGGTTTCATGTTGCCGCGCCTCCAACATTTCCTCTATACGGGAAAACGCAAATTCAGGAGCGCCTTTCAGCAATATCAACTCTTTGGAAAAATCGCTTGGCGACATGGATGCCATAAACTCTTCGGTCGAAGCGAAAAAGCAAGTGCGCATCGGGAACAAATCCCGATATGCCGAGATTCGCGGCCCGACACCAATCAGCCGGTCGATTCGTCGCAATTGAAGCAACTCGGATATTTTCCCATACACTTCTTTCTCAGGAATACTTTCCGGAAGCACATCCGACAGCACCACCGTGCGGGTGCGCAATGCCGTGTCGCGCCGCGACATGAAATCTATTGCAGGCAAGAGCGACAAATAGTCGCTCGTATAAGTGTCGTAAATCAGCTGGCAACCGTTCACGCCGTCTGTCACATCCATCCGCGTGCCCGTCGGAGTCAATCGGGCAAAACGCGCCGGCATCGTTTCAAGCGGCTCGCGAAGGCACAGCAACACGGCAAGGCAGACAATGGCATTGTCGACATCGGCAACCGCCGTGAAAGGAATGCGGATTGTGCCGCCATAAAGCAAATAGGTGAAATGAATCGTCGTCCATCCATCTTTGCGCGTTATCGACGAAATGAAAAGCGGAGCGTCCGTATTGACACGCGACCAGCTGATTTCTTGCCGCCCGAACGAAAGCCCGATAATCGCGTTGCAAACGACAGGGTCGTCTCCGTCAAAAATCACATAATCGCTATGGCGCGACAACCGCAATTTCTCGCCACACTTCTCCTCCAAAGAAGAAAATCCCTCCTTATGTTCTTGCCCGATATTTGTCATCACCGTAATGGTCGGGCTGATTATCTCCTCGAGCAATTCCATTTCGTCGGGATGCGATATGCCGGCTTCGATGATCGCCAAATCCGTATTTTCGTCAATATCCCATATCGACAACGGCACCCCGATTTGAGAATTGTAGCTGCGCGGGCTGCGCACAATGTTGCAATCGTCGCGCAACAGTTGATACAGCCATTCCTTCACAATCGTCTTTCCGCGGCTGCCCGTTATGCCTATCACCGGTATGTCGAACCGATGGCGATGGTAAATGGCAAGCTGTTGCAGTGCTTTCACCGTGTCTTCAACGACAATGATGTTTGCTTCCATCTCCGGCATATCTTCGGGCTTGCGCTCAACCACGAAATTCCGGACGCCTTGCGCATGCAACTGCCGTATGTAGCGATGCCCGTCGTTGCTATCCGTCCGTATCGCAAAAAACAAGGAAGTCGACGGGTAGGTCAACGTGCGCGAATCCGTCAGCAAGGCCGTTATCGTATCGTCGCGCCACAACCGGCTCTCAGAACCGGCATGGAGGATGTCGGCTATTTCAAATATCGAATAATTCATCACCGAACAATTCTTTTAAGACAAAACGAAGATACGGCATTTTTTCAAGAAGAGAAAACGCAGACTGCCGTGTTTTTTCGCGCAATGCCGAAACAACCGACGGATCGGCAGAGAGTGGGCGATGGGATGCCAATTTGAAAAATCGTTCGCATTCTTTTGCCGACTTCCGCGCAGATTCAGAAAAACAAGCTTCTGAAAATCGCTCCATCACATAATCGACGGCCACATCCGAAGGGTGAACCATGTCGGCAGCATAAAAACGATAATCGCGCAACTCATCCATGACTATCTCAAACGCAGGGAAATACGAAATCCATTCCGCGTGGCGCGACAATTCGTCGATGGCAAGCAACAACGTCGACTTGCTAAGTTGGTTGCCATGCGCGCCATCCGCCAAATGGCGTATCGGGCTCACCGTGAATATCGCTTTCAGCTCCGGATTCCATTCGTGAAGGCGAGCAAGCGTCGCGAGCCAATCGTCCACAACGTCCCGTTGCGACAAAAGCCGCCGCGAAAAACACGACGCAGGCATCTTGTGGCAATTTCCCGCCACCGCGCCCGTATCGGACAAACAATAGGCATACGCCGTGCCAAAAGTCACTATCAGCCACCGCGCCGTTTTCAAAAACTGCACTCCGCCTTCGTAACGCGCATTGATTTTCTGCAACGCCATCGAGCGATCGGCACACGAAAATTTCGAATGATGGTCGAAACTGTGCCACATGCCGCCGAATTCAAACAATTCTGCCTCTGAATACGGTCTGTTCTCCATCAACCGTCGAACAGCCGCAGCGATGCTCGCCGGATTGTAGAGCGTCCCGAATGGATTCACATCCACTCGAAACAAAGCGCGACGCAAACGCTCGCCGATATTGTCCGAGAAACACGACCCCAGCAACATGATTGGCTCGTCGTGCTCCACGGCAAGCCCTTTTGGCAAATCCACTATCGTCCTGAATTCCATACGACAAATATAGTGCAAATCGAGTGCAGAACAATCAAGCTTGCTTGAAATTGTTATGCCGAGATGCAGCCTATATTATCCAAATTAGTGCAAGGTGAGCGGAATGCAAAGAGTTTACTCAATTTGCATTCCCGAACCGCAGCCTATATTATCAAAATTAGTGCAAATCGAGTGCAGAACAATCAAGCTTGCTTGAATTTGTTTTCCCGAGGCGCAGCCTATATTATCCAAATTAGTGCAAGCCGAGCGGAATGCAATCAAACTTGCTTGAATTTGTTTTCCCGAGGCGCAGCCTATCGCTCAAAATTGGTTTGCCTCTAAAAGGCGATTACAATATCTGCCACGACAGGAAGATGATCGGATAAGGGCGTGTCGCCGTTGCCGACTGCCACGCTTTCCGCTTGAATTTGATTCTTCGGGAATCCGAACAAATAATCCAATTTCCTTTCCGGATTCACAGACGGGAATGTCGGCGCCTCGCCAGTAAGATTGTCGGCGTTTGTTTCAAACGTCAAAATGGCTTCTTCTCCCGGTTTCGCATTGAAATCGCCGCCAAGAACCACAGGGATGGTCTCCGAGTTCAATATTCCACAAATATAATCGGCCTGCAATTCCCGCGTTTTCGCGCTTTTCACGTCCAAATGCGTGACTGCAAAAACTATTTTCCGCTTGCCGTTCAATTCAAACACGCCCTTCAACAACGCACGCGGCTCGGCATTTTCAGGATTGGGCAATTCGAATTGCTCGGTTTCCACGCAAGGATGTTTTGAAAGAATTCCTATGCCATAATACCCTCCTGCAAAATTAATTGTGCGCGCATAATAGCCGAACATGCCCGTTTTTCCGGCCAATTCGCTAAGCATGTTTCGCCCGTTCATTGCCGGAGCGGCTGTGCGCGAAGTGCAAACATCCATTTCTTGCAAAGCCACGAAATCCGGATTTTGCGCCTTTATGAATTCGGCAAGCGCGTCCAGATTCTCTCCCGCAAGTTCGCCGAAACGGAGATTGTAGGTCATTACCCTCACTTTTGCCGGCATTGCTGCTTCTTTTGCCAATTTCAAGGCAAGCGCCGGATTGTTTGTCGTCACGAAATCCGCGCCATGCTCGATGCACCACGACAAATCGGCTTCAGAATCGACCGTCCATATATTCACCGGCATTCCCTTCTTCTTGAATTCTCCAATCCAATCGGGATGCGCCCGAAACACGTTGATATGATAATCGGGGCCCGTGCCGCCTATTTCTTCAAGCACTTTCGGGCTTACGCCGTTCAAATAATACACAGGCCGCCCGCTTTGTTCCACAAATGCATCGAAAGCATTTCGGGAAAAGGTGATGTACGACACACGGTCGCGCAATCCCTTTTCTTCCACCATTTTCACAATGCGTTCGACAGCCGCATTTTCCCGTGAACGATCGGCGTGCGGCTTCAATTCGAGAATCAAATCGACCGACAATCCGCGGGCCACGTCAAGATAATGCGACAGCGTCGGCAGCGGCTCGCCATTCGACAACCGGCATCCGCTCAACTCTGCAAACGTTTCTTTCTCCACCACATGCCCGTCGATATCGGCATTATGGTTCAAGACGAGCACATCGTCGGCCGTAATCCATACGTCGAATTCTACGGCAGCGCAGCCAATCGAATCAGCCTTCACAAGCGAGCGTATCGAGTTTTGCGCCGATCCTTCTGTCTGCCAATAGCCGCGATGAGCCACCACTTTTGGCATCGCGCTTGCCGCAAATGCCACAAGCAATCCAAACAAAAAAATGATTTTCCTCATAACAATATTTTTTTACCATCTGAAAAAACGACATAATCCGAACCGCTCTCGCTGCAAAACACAGTTTCCCGACCGTCAAAGCAACCCTTGTATTCAAATTTGCCATGCGAGTCGGCAACAGGCGACGCAAACCACGTGTAAATGCCCTTCCATCTTGCCGTTTCCCCTTTTTCCACAATGCGATTGCCAATCAGTTTATGATAAGATTTAGACCATGAGTTTCCGATGAACACTACGTCGTCGCCATCCACACAACGACGATCGCCCAAGCCGTCGGAACACAAGCACAGCGCAGCATAGCAAACGGGCGCGCGTTCCACAAACTGGCGGAACTTTGGCGCCGACCGCCGCGTGAAACGATCCACCGCGCCGACCGGAGTCCATTCGCCGTATGCCCCGTTGGGTGTCAGGATTTCCGTTTCTCCCACCGTCATGGACTGCATTCCGTAATAGCGTTCGACAAACATTGGCTCGTCGTTGGCAAAACGTAAATGGACCTCCACCTGTATGCTGTTCCGGCACACGACATAATGCACATTTTCTTCACAAAAAAGCGAATCCACGCACTTTGGGTCAAACAATTTGTTTTTCACCGCGATATCGACGCGAGAAGCACGGACGACAGTGTCGCGAGCCAGAACCTGCCCGTCGCCGCGAATCTCGACGCTTTCAGTGCGGGCTGACGGGGTTTTCCCATCGGCTGCCAAATGATTACCGCCGGTCCAGCCTTTTCCGCGAATCAGAAAAGGACCGATATTGTCGCTGGTCGCTTCGTTCACCACACACCCATCAAACTCAACTTTGCTAAACGTGTAAAGATGGTTTGCCATGCAACGCCGAAATTCATAGCGAATCGCATGGCCGCCGTCCAACGAATCGCCCACGACAAGCGTTTCGCCATGCAATGCCACCGTCATGCCCGACGCGGCAAATGGCAGCAAAGCAATTGCAACCGCCGCCGACAATATTGCTAATTTCCGATTCATGGCAATAAATTCTTATTATGCCGCCGTTCCACGATAATTCGAGCCAATTCGTCCATGATACTCTGATTCTCGACACAAGGATTTTCCGCCATGTCGATAAAAGCCTTGCTCCCTGTATAGTAAGCAATAGCTGAATCGTCGAACACATGCTTCCTGCGAAACGCCTCTATGTAGGCTTTCATTCGTTCGTAAGACGAATCTTCTATGCCAAACAGCGCTTTGCTGTCGCATTCAAATTCCATCGCCATTCCCAATTCGAAAGCGATATCGCACGCTTCGTCCAATCGGGAATCGGGTATCGACTTGTCGAAAAAATGATTCGGTTGATGATAGGCTATGTCGAAGCCCAGTTCCCGCCACCGGTCATATCCGCGCGCCTTGAAATAAGGAATCCAAACAAAATCCAATCCTTTTTCATGCACCAAAGGCGACACGTATTTGACCAATTCCTTCGTATGGCAAATGTCCTCATCAACCCAATACAATCCCGCCAATTCCAAATTTTCATACCCTTCGCTTTGAAACCTGCCGACCAATTGATCGATAAACCACGACACTGCGAGTGTCTGATCCGCATAATTGTTGAAATCGAGTTTGCGGCCATCCAATTCGCCCCAATCTGTATGGCCCGTTATTGGCGTTGGAATGGATAAAACCACCTTGTGTTTGAAGCTCGGCGCTCCAAGTTCAGCCTTCTGACGTTCTATGCAACTGTTTAAAGCATCCAACGATTTGCCTTTCTCAAACAGCCGCCCAAGATACCATTCCCATTCCGTCTTTCCGGCATTGCGAGCACCATAGACAGGTATGAAAGTATTGCCTTTCCCGTCGTTGAAGTCCAAGAACAAGAATCCGTCGAACAACCACTCGCGCTTTCCGTCGGCAAAACGGTGCGTCACGTAAGGCACAAACTGATCTTCTGTCCAATCGATGCGCTTTGCTCCGCCTTGATAGATCAAGACAAGATCGCGAATTTCGCTTTTTGCATACCCTTCCCCGTTTTGAGCGAAAGCAACGCCATCGATCGACATCAAAATTGTCGCAACCGCGACACATGCTGCTATTTTAAACCATTTCTTCATCACCGATATATTTCAAATCCATTACTCAATTTCTTCCAAAACACCCATCAATGCATCCACATACGTGCAAAATCCAACGTCCGTGAAATGAATGCCGTCAGAACTCCCGTCGCCATCGGAAGGCAACAATGCTTCGCTTTCCACATAATACAATTTATCCATACCCAACGACTTCAATTTTTCGTACATTCGCCGTATTGCCGCATTCTTGCCATTTATCTCAGCTGCCGTCTTTTTGTCAAGAATGGCATGGGAAAATTGCGGATCTTCCACAAATATCAAAGGCGTGTCGGGATGCGCCTTTCGCAAAATATCAACAAATTTTTCCGTCTTCTCGTTGATTTCCGGCACAGTCGCATTCGGCACAAAATCCAGCACATAAGCGCAAGCATCGACATTGGCCATCATTTCGGCTATTTCATAATCAATATGCGCGTTTGCGCTAAATCCCAAATTAATGACTTCGCGGTTTAACCGCCGTTGCAATTGGTTGGACGCAGCCATTCCCGGACGCGATGCTGTCGCGCCATGCGCGATACTGCTGCCATAAATCACAAGAGGCTTGTCGCGCCGTGGCGAATCGACCGCCGGATTGGCGATTTCGCAGCCGGCTTCAATTCCGATTTCAAGTGTTTTCACGCCGTCATAGAGCGGCAAATGAAGCATGTATTCCCGCATTTCAGGCTCCATGTTGGCAACGGCAAGCCACTCCGTAGGCTCGCCCATCGGACGCCCGCACGCCAAAAAACGCCACGTCCCGTCGTCTTGCAGCACATACAAGTCCAGACCCCTCACGGCAAGCGCCGCCATGTGGGTCATGTCGTTTTTAAACAAACTTTCCCAACGCAGTCCGATTTTCGGCGAGTTTGTGCGAAATCGCACGGAAATGCCGGCCGAATGTTGGCCAAGTTTCCAAAGCGCGTCGCGTGTCACATCCTTGCGAAATTCCGGCACGCGCGAAAACAAAGGCAACGAATCGGGATAGGCCCGCCCCAAGATTTTGAACTTTCGGGCATCATGATAAACCAAGTCTTTCGGTTGCTCGTCGAGCCTCATCACATTGACTGGCTCTACCGGCGCCAATATATTTTCCACTTTCCATGTTTTCGTTTCGGGCAAATCAAAACCGATTGTCAAAATCGTATCGACAGACGATTTCCCTATACGCGCCACATAAGTTCCTTTATCGGCGACCCATCGCGAATGCGAATCGTCGAACGAAGCCAAATCGTAATCGGCAAATGCCAATTCCACCCTTTCGCTCTCTCCGGATGCCAACAAGCGTGTCTTTCCAAACGCCTTCAATTCAGAGGCCGGTTTCACAAGCGCGCCTTCGGGAGCACTCACATACAATTGCACCACCTCTTTGCCTGCCGTTTTCCCGACATTTTTCACGACCACCGACATTTTCCAGCCATCCTTTTTCCTTTCGATTTTTGGTTTCGAATATTCAAATTCCGTATAGCTAAGCCCAAACCCGAATGGATAGGACACTTGTTTTCTTGCCGTATCGAAATATCTGTAACCCACCCAAATATCTTCTTCATAATTCGTGTAATCAAAATTTCGCCCCGCCGTCTGCCCCAGATAAGGATAATTTTTGGACGAGGGGATGTCGGCATATTCAATCGGGAAAGTCATCGGCAACCGTCCCGACGGATTCACGCGGCCGGAAAGCACATCTGCCACCGCGCCGCCGCATTCTTGGCCGGGAAACCATGCCAATAAAATTGCATCGGGAAGATGCCGCCACGATTCCATTTCCATCATGCCGCAAACATTCATTACCACTATCATCGGCTTGCCTTTCTGCCTGCATGCTTCCGATACCGACTCCAACATGGCACGCTCCTCTTTGCTCAAATTGAAATCATTCTCCAATGCACGGTCGGATGTTTCCCCCGAGCCTCTGCCAATCACGACGACTGCCACATCGCTCCGAGAAATTTCTTGGCCGACCAAATCGACACGCCCCGACAAATCCATCTCCGGAAGCACCGTGCGATGGTAGGACACTTTTTGCCAATCGGGACAATCCGGATACTTGTCGAGCATGTCGCTTTTGAAAACAACATATTTCTCATAAAGCCCCGCCAACCGTTCGTTTAATTCATATCCGGCTTGCTCCAAGCCTGCCGATATGTTTTCCACATAAGCTTTATTCACATTCGAAGAGCCCGTGCCTCCGGCAATCGACTTATAAGCGGATGCACCGAAAAGAGCGATTTTTGCACCACTTTTCAGTGGCAAAACCGCATTGTCGTTTTTCAGCAACACCATTCCTTCCGAAGCAATGCGCCGAGACGCTTCCGCATGTGCCGCCAAATCGGGAACGGCATACTCCCATCCTTTTGCCGAAATTGATTTGGACGCCACTCCCAAAACGTCTTTCACGCAAGCATCAAGCGTCGATTCCGAGACTTGTCCCGAACGGACGGCTTCGATAATTTCTTCCACAATCTCTTCTTCGCCGGGCATCATCAACGCGCAACGGGCGTTGAGCAAATCGGCTGTCGGGCGACGCACGGTCCAATCCGTCACGACAAGCCCGTCAAAGCCCCACTCGTTGCGAAGCAAATCGAGCATCAATTCCTGATTTGTCTGCGTAAACTCGCCGGCTATTTTATTGTATGAACCCATCACGGTCCACGGATGCGCTTCTTTCACGCAAATTTCAAAACCGCGAAGATAAATTTCGCGAAGTGCGCGTTGAGTCATGCGCGCGTCGTTGTATTTCTTGCCTGTCTGCTGGTTGTTTGCCACAAAATGCTTCAAACTTGTCCCAATTCCCTTTTCCTGTATGCCTTGAATCAAAGAGGCTGCCATTTTTCCCGTCAACAACGGATCTTCCGAATAGTATTCAAAATTTCTGCCGCACAATGGATTCCGCATGATGTTTATCCCCGGCGTCAGCACGACATCCACGCCATAGGAACGCGCTTCGTCGCCCATAATTTCGCCTTGCAATCGAGCAGCGTCCCGATCCCATGTGGCTGCAAGCGCCGTCGTCGACGGAAAACATGTGCAAAATGCAGTGCGTGCAGACAGCGTTTCTCCGCCACCGGAACGAACAACCGGAATCCCCAGCGAGTCATATTCGATTTTCACGCCCGACTCCACCGGATCGATGCGAACGCCCACAGGTCCGTCGGCCAAATTAATCGAAGGGATTCCCAACTCGTCTATCGGATACGTCCATCCCGCAGCTCCCGCCGTGCGATGGCTCAATCCCTCATTGCTTCCTGCTGTCCCGACAAGCATGCGCGCTTTCTGTTCGAGCGTCATGCGCCCGATTATTTCTTCTATGTCTTTTTCGGCAATCGTCTGCGCAGATAAATTCGCCGCAAACAGCAAAACGACAATCGACAATACTTTTCTCATCTTGGCATTATGTTTAGTTCGTTCCACAAAATTACATCATTGCAAGTTCTTTCAGCTTCTTTTCGGCAAAAAGGCGTAATGAAAAAAAACGGGAGACGCCGTCCCCTGTGACGTTCGTCCCCCGTCATTCTATTTCAAAAAATATTATCTTACGATAACTTTCGAAACTGCGCCGTCTACATTCACAATATAAACGCCTGCGCCACATTCAACCTCAACTTCGTTTTGGCTGATCAATGCGCCGGATACGGAATAAACAGCGATGTTTTGCGCTTCGCCTTCCACGCGAATCACGCCCTGTCCGGCTACGACTTTCGCTTTCGGAGCTTCAGCCACGCCTTCTACGCCGGCATTCGGATCAGTGAACGTGTATTTCGCAATCCAGCCTTGTCCGGCAGTTTCAGCGGGGAAGTATTGATACAACTCTACCGTATTTGCAGAAGCAACAACCGGAGTAATCCAGTTTGCACCTGCCGTTTGAGCCACGATGTCGCCTTCTCCATGATCTGCAGCCGACCAAATGGCAACCTTCTCTCCTGTCGAAACCTTCACGATGGCAAAACTTGAAACACGTTCTTTGTCCGTTTTAGATTGAATCATGGCCACGACATATTTTTCTCCGCCCAATTCAAACAACGTGTTTCCAACCACATGGCAACTGAATGCCGGATCGTACGACCATATGCTTTGTGCTGTCGTGTAGTCGTTTTTATTGTTTGCAACAGGGTTGCCGGTTTCATCGGTCGTGATTTCAACGCCTTTCATGCCGATATAACGGCTGTCGAAGCAGTATTCTTCACCAAATTTGAAGGCTACCGTTTGGGTAAGCATGCTGATACCCGAACCTTGCTCTTGGAAAGATTCAACCGGATTGACAAAGCAATTGTCCATCATGACAGCTTGCGAATTGTCGTCGTCTTGCGCACCATTCTTCACCGGAAGGATGTTCAAATATTTGCGACGGTTCACAACCCAGCACAATTCACCGCCTTCTTCGCTCATCACATCGCCTTGCACATGGCCGAAATAGTCGCAACGCATGTCGCTCGACAAAGAAGCGGGCGGCGGGCATACCAAATAAATATCAATGTCGGAAGCAGGAGCTTCGCCACCGGCATAAATGCGAATCGGGCGCGTAGTGCCGGATTCTTTTCCCCAATCAAATTCCGTAACGTTCGTCACGATGATGTTGCCGGCATCGTCGGCGCAAACACCGGTACTTTTGTCCGTAGAAGGAAGCGTTCCTACCATTCCCGTCTGATCCCAAACTTCGATTTGGCCTGCCGGACGGTTTTGGATGTAGAATTTCCCGTTAGCATAGCAGCCTTGACGTGCGTCGGCACCGGCAGCAGTCGTGTTTGTTTTCCAATCGCGCACCAATGTGTAACCTTGCGCGCTTGCCACATTCGCCAATCCAAGCGAAAGCGCGAATGCAAAGAGTAAATGTTTTTTCATTTTGCAAAAAGTTAGGTTTATAAAATAGTTGTTATTATAGGTTTGTTAATTTTTCAAATCTATTCGTTTTCCGGAAATCGGGTCCAATTTGATTTTCTCCCCCGTCGGCAACGTCACTTCGTGCGGACGGCTGTCGCTATTGACCACGTACATTACCCGTCGTCCGTCCGGTGCCTGCCATTCCGCGCCTTTCACCATATAATCGCGCCCGAATGTCGGGACATCGACAATGGGATTGTCGCCTTCCGGTATGAATTCACGCAGATACCGCCCGCCGATGAACACATCGTGCTGGCCTCGGCGCAATTCTGTCAGGTTACGCAAAAATTGCGCTTCATATTCCGATTTTTCATCGACCCACAACAAGCGAGGATCCACCCATCCCAATTGCGACCCATAAAGGAAGCACTGCATGTTCTGATAGCGGAATTCGCCTTGCCGAACGTCGGTGTACGGCGTGTAGGTATAGGCACACGTCAACACGCGATCCGAATATATCAACGGATAGAGCGGAACAATGCGGCATTCCGGACTATGAGGCGTGTTGACAGTCAGCAATATGTCGAAACTCGGGATGTAGCATTCAGCATTTTCTTCGGAAAACACGACATTTCCCGGCTTCAAATGGTCGCGCCGCAATTCTGCCATCATGTCGCGATAAGAATGATACCAAAATTCGCCGCCGCCTGCCGGATGCGGATGATTGGGCGCATAGCACGGATAAGGCGCTGCCGCCGCTATCTGGTCGATATAAAGCCCGTTGGTATGCAATTCGTTTTGGATTCTGTCGGCAAGTTCCAATATGACATTTTTCCAAATCGGAGAAGAGGGGCAAGTCACCGTATTCGGCACTATCGACGTAGGATAAATTTCCGTGTACAACGTCCCGTCGAGGCGACGGCAGGAAGCGTCCTTGCCATTGCGGTCAACGTAGCTTTCCGTTCCGGGATCCCAAAGGCGGCCGTTGATATAAGGCATCACTTGGCAATTTCTCGATTGCACTTGGCGGATAATCGGTTCAAACTCAGGTTGTGCAGGAAAATAATCCGGATAATGGGAATCATAAGCATGATGATGCCAAAAATACCAATGGAAACAGATATTTTCTCCAAAATAGTCGATTGCCTTATTGACTGCCGTCACAGTCGTGTCGCCAAGATACTTGGCCCGCATCCAAAGATCTTTTTCCACCATCCATTCCGGAATGTCGCGCTCTTCGAGGGTTTTGCATCCCCACGATGTAGACAAGGCAAAGGGGCGATACCATGTCAATGCCGCTTCGCTCCAACCCTTCGGGTGAAGCCCTGTCACGACTGTCCACGGCACTTCAAAGCGGCAGTTCTTTGTCCAGCCGTAAGATGCCGTCACTTCTGTCGAAAACACTACTGCGCCGCCCGTTTCACGAGCTCGCATCATCTTTCCGCAAGCATTGTAATCTTCCGGCGAATAATAAAAAGCGCCTTTGTCCCAATCGAGCATCATCATTTGCATCGACGCGCTCCAAGAAGGATAATTCGCCTCATAATTTCCGGACTTTTTCAATTGATATTCATTGCCCCAGCCACCGGGAGTGATGACACGCGCCGAGTCGGGGGCAGCAACTGCAATGTTTGGAAATTTAAAGGCCGTCACAACCCACCCATCCGGCACAGAAGCCGACAAATTCCATTGAATAAGGTCGGCATCGTCTGCGACGGTCACACGCATTTCCACAAGATAAGGATTGCCATCATAGCGCAATCGCTGATTCCACCGGAAAACAAGCGTTTTCGACGTGTCGGTCGACTCCTCGGAGCAACCTTCGTAAACGGCATAGCGCGGATCGATTTCCGGAGTTTCGCCTTGCGCGCCCTTGTAAGTCAGGCTCCAAGGCGTTTGATTCCGCCCTTTCGACACCAATTCTTCTCCCGACAATTTCAAGGAAAGAATATCAAACACTTTCCCATTGGAAAACGTCACTGCTACTTTGCCATTGTCGAGGCCGACGCCGGCCGCATCTTTCACAATCCGCGTTTCCGCATGCGAAAACGACAACGCGCCGACTGCAAATAATATGATTAAGCTATTGCGCATATCCGGGGTTTTGTTTCAAATTTGGATTCTTGTTGAGTTCCGATTGCGGAAGCGGCCACAAGTAGAAATTCTCCTGCCAACGGCGTTCAGGGTCGCGCACAAGCAATTTGTGCTTGTAGCTGTCGTAGCTTCCTATATCGTTCAAATCGTTTCTATCCGATATTTTGTAGTTAGGCACATCCTGCGGCTCCATTCCTTCGAATTTGTATTCGGAATTCGGCGTGCCATAGCTTGGCGCTGCGTTTTCCAAATCGCCGATTTTCCAACGGCGCATGTCGGCAAAATGCAATCCTTCCATGGCAAGCTCTACCTTGCGTTCGCGACGCACAAGCTGCCGCATCTTCCACTGGTTGCCGATACGGTCTGCCGACACGTCGGGCATCCCAGAACGATTGCGCACTTGATTGATGGCATCGTAGACGCTCTCGTCCAATTCGCCCAACTCGATTTTAGCCTCAGCATACGAAAGCAGAATTTCAGCATAGCGCATCACTGCAATGTTGGAAGTGACGTCGCTCGTGTTTTCCACAAGCCCGCCAAGATATTTAAACCAAATATAACCGCATCCGTTTTTCACGAAACTTGACCATGCGTTCGTGTCCGAAATATCCGGATTGATGATTCGTATCCAGCGATTGTTGGTCGAACGCCATATTTTTGTCTGCCCCGCATAAGCCTCCAAAATCGTCTTGCATTCGCCATCAACACTCGAATACCACGAAAGCGTGTCGCCATGCATCTTCAAAGTCGACTTAAAGCGCGGGTCTCTGTTTTCCCACGGTTTTTGCGGATTGTAGAGCGGCGACTCGTCGATTCGCAAACCGTCGATACATTCATACGTGTCGGCAAGGATGCCCGTCGGATGCTGCCCTGTTTGGGCGAACATGCGAGGACCGTTGCCCAATGCCACCCAATGATATTTGAAGTTGTCGTTGACCACTTGGTCGGAATACATCAATTCCCAAATCAATTCGCTGCGCACGTCGGCCTTCTGTTGTCCCAATTTCGTGAACAAATCGTCAAAGTTCTCTGCAAGCCGGCGGCCGCCTTTCGTAATCACTTCGTTGGCGGCATCGGCGGCCATACGGTAGTATTTCGCGCTTTCGTCCTCCGAAATTCCGGCGGCAAACAAGGCGATACGCGCCTTTAAGCCATAGGCGCACGAGCGATCCAAACGGCCGCGCACGTCGCTTGTCCATGGCAACACGTCGCTCGATGCTATTTCCTCCAATTCATCCAAAAGATAATTGAGCACTTCCATGCGCGGCGTGCGAGACGCCTTAAATTCATCGACCGTCACAGGAGAAGTGAAAAACGGCACATCGCCGTAAGCCACGCAAAGATTATAGTAGGCGAATGCCCGAAGAATGCGAGCCTCGTCGAAATAACGATGCGCATCGGCGCTCATGTTGTCAATATTGTTTTTGGCATCGTGGAGCACCGCATTGGCACGCGAAATCAATTTATAGTTCGACGACCAATACAGCCCCGTGTTCGATTGGTCGGATGTCATGCCTCCACCGGCTCCAATCGTCGTGTTTTGAGCGCGTTCGGCACTCAATCCGGTAAAATTATCAACTGTCACGACTGCCGGACGATGCAGCGCATTGATCAATCCTTCCATATAGGAATAGCTGTACACGCCTACGACGCCCTCGCGAAGCCCTGCTTCCGTCTGATAAATGCCCGAACTGTCGTACGACGGCGATTTCGTGTCCAAAAAGTCGGAACATGAGACAGTTGCCAAACCGATGCAAATTGCTCCAAACCAATATTTATATACTTTCTTCATATCGCGAGTCTTTTAAAAATCAAGATTTACACCGAAATTAAACGTTTTCATGATAGGATACATCGAAGTGCCGGCGCCCGATTCCGGATCGTAGCCTTTATAACCTTCGCTGATCGTAAACAGATTTTGGCAACTTACGTAAAAACGCAACCGCTCAATACTTGCTTTCGCAAGCAGTTTCTTAGGCAACGTATAGCCTATTGTCACATTTTTCAATCGCACGTAAGCACCATTCTTTACCCAAAACGATGAAATGATATTGTTCATGTTTGTAGAGCCATTGTCGACAAGCAACAACGGATATTCCGCATCCGGATTATCCTCGCTCCATGTATCGAGTTGGCTTTTGTACATCGTGCTGTTTTGCACCAACGGGCGAACGCCGGCACCGGAATAGAATAAGTCGCGTTTCCCTACGCCTTGGAAGAACAAGCCTACATCCAATCCTTTCCATGCCATGTCGAGATTCAACCCGAATTCGTAGCGCGGCGTCGAATTGCCAAGAACGACACGGTCGTTGGAATTTATCACGCCGTCGTTGTTCACATCGACATAGCGGATGAAACCGGGTTTTATTTGCGATTTGTCGCCATTATAGACGCATTCGGCATCGTCGATTTCCTGTTGGCTTTGGAAATACCCGTCGGCCACATACCCATAGTAAGAATTAATGGCCTCGCCTTCGCGGGTGATCGTCGTCCCGACATATTCGTTGCCATAAAGGTCGGTTACCGTATTCTTCACGTCCGACAAGTTGGCCCGTATGCCATAATAGAAATCGCCCACACGGTCGTTCCAGCCAATCGACAATTCCCAACCATTATTGCGCATCGAACCGGCATTCTGCCACGGAGCCGTCATCCCCGCATAAGCCGGAGCAGGGAATTGCTGCAACATGTCGGATATGTAGCGGATATAATAATCGGCTGTCAACGACAATCGCGAGCCAAGCATGGCCAAATCGACGCCCACATCGAATTGCCGCGATTTCTCCCAAGATATCATTTCATTGGCAAGAGCGGTTTGCTCTATACCGGGCACAAGCATGCCGTCAAAATAGTAATTGACTGTGCCGCCGCTCGAATTGACCGCCGCCGCATACGGATAATAACCGCCTATCGACTGGTTGCCCATCGTGCCGTACGACACGCGCAATTTCAAATTGTCGACCTTGTCGCGCAAAGGTTTGAAGAACGATTCTTCCGACATGCGCCATCCGGCAGAAACCGACGGGAAGAATCCCCAGCGATTTCCGGCTTTAAAGCGGGAAGTGCCGTCGTACCGGCCATTCGCCTCAAACAAATAGCGCCCCGCATAGGAATAATTCACACGGAACACATACGACATTTGAGCAAATTCATAACGGTTTGTCGAGTTGCCCGAAGTCGTGGCATCGCCATGCACCAAATCATTATAGCCTTCAAATTCAAAATTTTGCCGGCTTGCCGTCAAATATTCATAATCCGTTTTTTCTGTTTGGAAAACGCCCAATATCTTGAAATAATGCGCATTGATGTCTTTTTCATACGACACTTGCGCCGTGAATTGCTGATTGATTGTTTTCGCCCGCTCCTCTTCTTTTCGCCCGTCGGGATAAGTGGAAGGATAAGTCATCATAAACCGTCCGCTTTCATAAGTATCGTAAGGATGGATAAACGAAGAACTTGACGATGTCAATTGCTTTCGCGTATAATCCGCCCGCAGCAACAATCCTTCTATCGGGTCTGCTTCAAGATAGCCTCTCAACGTCAATTCCGGCGCATTGTCCATGCGTTCGCCTCCATCTTGAATGATTGCCACGGGGTTGTAGCCGGTGCGCCCGTAACCGTAAGTGCCGTCGCTATTGATTCCGGAAGCCACCGGAATCATTGTCAGCGCGTTTCCGATGATGGAAGCCGCCGCGTCTTGGCTCGGACGGCGGGCCGTCGCCTCACGATAGTGCACGTCTGTGCCCAAACGCAACCACGGACGCAAATTCATGTCGCTATTGACGCGCAATGTCGTCCGCTTGAAAGAATTGTTGTCGATTATACCGTCCTGCCAGAAATAACCGGCATTGGCAAAAATCTTAATCAAATCCGAACCGCCGCTGACGCTCACCGAATGGCTGTGTTGAAGCGCATTGCTTTTCAACACCAAATCTTTCCAATCCGTATCGTAATATGTATTGTTGTCTGCACCTCCATTCCGGTAAATATCCAGAATTTCTTCCGAATAAATTGCCGCTTGGCCGTTGTTCGCGTATGCTTTGTTCATCTGCTCCATGTATTCCAATGCTCCAAGCGGCTCGGGAAGGTTGGTCGGCGTAGACAAGCCCACCCAACCATCGTAGGTCACTTTCAGCTTACCCTCTTTTCCGCGCTTTGTCGTAATCAAGATAACGCCATTGGAAGCTCTCGAACCATAGATTGAAGCCGAAGCGGCATCTTTCAATACCGAAATCGATTCCACCGTGCTCATGTCGATTCTGTTCATGTCGCCTTCCACGCCGTCGATCAGCACCAGCGGAGATGTCGACGAGTTCAACGAACCGCGGCCGCGAATCGTAATCGACGCATTATCGGCTCCCGGCTGGCCCGACGATTGCACTGCCGTCAAGCCCGGCACAATGCCTTGCAACGCTGTCGAGACATTAGAAACACTACGCTTCGTAAGTTCCGACCCGTCAATGCTTTGAACCGATCCGGTCAAATTGATTTTTCGCTGCGTGCCGTATCCCACGACCACCACATCGTCCAACAATTCCGACGATTGCTTCATCACCACATTGTAAACTCCGGAACGCTCTACATTGACTTCCGCTTGCTCGGCACCGACATAAGTGAATGTCAGCGTCCCCGCTTCTTTCATTTTAACAGCATACCGGCCATCGACATCTGTCACTCCCAATGCGGTTTCTCCTTCTAAAATCGTAACTCCGATCATTGGCACATTGTCTTCATCGACAACCATTCCGGACACCGAAATAGACTGCGCGGATGCCATCGACGAAACGAAAAGCGCCGAAAAAAGCAACGCGGCCTTAAACAGAGATTTCCTTAGTAATTCCATATCGTATATCATTATATTTCATTCTGTCACATCTTCAAATGCGCGATTCCTCGCGATCAAGCACGCCCCGATCAGCCCTGCCTGATCGCCAAGTTTGGAAAGCACGATTTTCGTGTCTTCGTTCACCAAATTCAACGAATAGCGCTTCACCCAAGAACGTATTGGCTGAAGCATATAATCGCCGGTCGACGACAATGCGCCACCAATCACCACTTTTTCAGGATTAAAAATATTGATCAAGCCGGCCAGCCATCGCCCGAGCGTCTGCCCGACCTCTTCCACAAGTTCTATGCAAAGAAGGTCTTCGCGTGCCACAGCATCCATGATTTCCGACAACGACACGTCGCCGACTTCCTTAAACCGCTCCGCCAACACCGAATTTTCCCCGGCTTCAAGGCGGGCTATCAATTTCCTGTGGAGCGCGCTTCCGGAGGCCTCAGTCTCCAAACAGCCTTTCTTGCCGCAATGGCACATCACTTCATTGTCGCACGCCACCATGTGGCCGAACTCTCCGGCAAATCCGGATTTGCCGGTATATATCTTCCTATCAATTATCAATCCGATGCCAAGCCCCCAACCCACGTTCACAAAAATCACATTGCGCTCGCCACGGCAATTGCCGCACATATATTCGCCTAATGCCATTGCCCGCGTATCGTTTTCTATGCAGCAATGAACGCCCGTTTTTTCCGTCAACACGTCCGACAGCGGCCGTTCTCCGAAATTAAACCGGCTGTAACTGTAGCCCGATTGCGGATTGACTCGACCCGATATGTTTAGGTTTAAATTGATAATCAAATCCTTATTCACGCCCGAAGACGCAATAAACGACTTGACGATGTCACACAGGCGATCCAAGCCCTCCGGCGTATCTTTGCAATCATACGGAATGTCGGTTTGCTTGCCTACCATATCACCGCAAAAATCAATCAGCCCGACGCTCACTGCCCCATTCTTCATGTCGACGCCGGCAAAATAGCATGATTCCGGATTCAACCCGTAAAGCAACGGATGCCGGCCGCCGTTTGTCGCAAGCTTGCCCCGCTCGCGCACAATGCCGGCCGCCGACAATTCTTCAATAAATTTAGAAACTGTCGGAACACTTAGATTCAGAACTTTTGCCAATTCCGTATTCGTCACATTGTCGTTCGACATGATATACGAAATGATACGCTTTTTCATCAAAGCGCTTTTAGTTCCTTTTTCTATTTCCGATAAAAGTGACAACATCAAAGCAATATTTTCCGCAAATTAAATCAATCAATTTCTACTTTCCAAAAAATTGGAGAGAAAATCATCGCAATTAATAAAAAAATTTCAAAATGTTGCATACGTATTACATTTTATTTATTTTTGCACAACGTATCATATCTTATAATATAAGAACATGAGCTCACGACGAGACTTTTTAAAGAATGCCGCGCTATTAGGCATTGCAGGCGCATTGCCGTCTGCAATGGCTTCCGCGTCGGAAATCCTGCCGGCACAGGCAAGCACCCCCGACGGCGGACTAATCGTCCCAAAAGGCAACGCCTTGAAAATCACCGGCACATTTCTCGATGAAATATCCCACGACATCCCCCATCAAAATTGGGGCGAAAAAGAATGGGACGCCGATTTCCGCAACATGAAAGCCATCGGCATCGACACCGTCATCATGATAAGATGCGGCTACCGCAAATTCATCACCTACCCATCGAAATATCTCCTCGGACAAGGATGCTACATGCCGTCGATGGATTTGCTTGAATTATTCCTTACGCTCGCCGACCGCTACGGAATGAGGTTTTATTTCGGACTTTACGACTCCGGCAAATACTGGGATACCGGCGACATGACATGGGAAATCGAGCACAACCGCTTCGTTGTCGACGAAGTATGGAAAAACTACGGGACGCGCCACAAAAGTTTCGGAGGCTGGTATATCAGCACGGAGATTTCGCGCAAGACAAAAGGCGCAATCAAAGCGTTCCACACCTTGGGAAAACAATGCAAGGACATTTCCGGAGGGTTGCCCACATTCATATCGCCTTGGATCGACGGGAAAAAAGCCGTCATGGCCGCCAGCGCGGAATTGTCGAAAGACAATGCTGTCTCTGTCAAAGAACACGAACAAGAATGGGATGAAATATTCGCAGGCATCCACAACGTGGTAGACGCTTGCGCGTTTCAAGACGGACACATCGACTACGACGAGCTCGACGCTTTCTTCGAAGTGAACAAACGCCTTGCCGACCGCTACGGGATGAAATGCTGGACAAATGCGGAAACTTTCGATCGCGACATGCCGATAAAGTTCCTGCCAATCAAATTCGACAAGCTCCGCATGAAGCTCGAAGCCGCCAAACGCGCAGGCTACGACAAAGCCATCACGTTTGAATTTTCCCACTTCATGAGCCCACAATCGGCATACTTGCAAGCCGGACATTTATACGACCGCTACAAAGAATACTTCAACATCAAATAAATGCCACAATGAAATCGACTTGCAATTTCGGCTACATGCTGCTTCTATCCATAATCGCAGCTTTGGGCGGTTTCTTGTTCGGATATGACGAAGCTGTCATTTCCGGCACCATCAGCGACGTGTCGCAACAATTCAGCCTCGACGAAATGGCAGAAGGATGGTTTGTCGGAAGCGCGCTTTTCGGCGCAATCATAGGAGTGGCCTTTGCCGGCGCACTCAGCGACCGGTTCGGGAGGAAACGCGCCATGATGCTTTCGGCATTGTTGTTTTGCATCTCCATGGTTGGATGCGCTTTTTGCTCGACATTCACAGGGCTTGTGGCCTACCGGATTGTCGGCGGTGCCGGAATCGGAGTGGCTTCGATCGTATGCCCGCTGTATATCTCAGAAATCGCAGAACCAAGCCGCAGAGGGCTGCTCGTGTCGCTCTACCAGCTTGCCATCACTGTCGGCATCGTGGCTGCCTACCTTGTGAACAACCAATTGCTTAATTTTGCGCAAAGCGAGCCGGCGCTCCATTCCGCCGCCGAAAAGATATTTGTCGCCGAATTTTGGAGAGGCATGCTCGGCATGGGCATCATCCCGTCGCTCATCTTCTTGATCGCCGTGTGCTTCATCCCCGAAAGCCCGCGTTGGCTCGTTGCGAAAAAACGCGTAGACAAAGCCTCCGGAATTTTCAGAAAACTCTTTTCCGCTCCGCAAGAAGCCGACGCGCAAGTCCAAGCTACGCTCGAAAGTTGCCGCACATCGACAAAATCGGAAATTTCGGAGCTATTCCGTCCCGGCATTTTCAAGGCACTTCTCATCGGAGTGGCCATTGCCATGCTCGGACAATTCATGGGTGTCAATGCCGTACTCTACTACGGTCCTGAAATATTCAAAGATGCCGGTCTTGCAAGCGGCGACGCACTATTCTACCAAGTACTCGTCGGAATGGCCAACATGCTTACTACGGTTCTCGCCATGTTCATCATAGACAAGGTTGGAAGAAAAACTCTTATTTATTACGGCGTTTCCGGCATGATTCTTTCGCTGTTGCTCATTGCTTTTTATTTTGCTTGGGGCGCGTCGCTCGGCATATCGACCATTTTCCTGCTCGCTTTCTTCATGCTCTACATCATTTGCTGCGCCGGTTCTATATGCGCGGTAGTATGGGTGCTGCTCAGCGAGATTTACCCGACAAAAGTACGGGGAGTTGCAATGTCGATTGCCGGATTCGCCTTGTGGATCGGCACCTTTTTAGTAGGACAGCTCACACCTGTGCTCCTTTCGGCAATCACCCCGGCCGGCACTTTCCTCTTGTTTGCAGCCATGTGCGTGCCGTATATGCTGATCATGAGATTCCTCATGCCGGAAACCACAGGGCTCAGCCTTGAAGAAATCGAATCTGCATGGACCGATAAAAACAAAAAGAAACAAAACAATTAAAATCAACATAAATGAACAAGAACATACAAGAACTTGCAAACCAATACCGCGACGAGCTGATGTCGAACGTCTTGCCTTTTTGGCTCAACAAATCGCAAGACAAAGAGTTTGGCGGCTACTTCACATGCCTCGACCGCTATGGCAATGTTTACGACACCGACAAGTTCATTTGGCTTCAAGGAAGGCAAGTTTGGCTTTTCTCCATGCTCTACAACAAGGTGGAGAAAAAGAAAGAATGGCTGGATTGCGCCATTCAAGGCGGAGAATTCCTAAAAAAATACGGACATGACGGCAATTTCAACTGGTACTTCTCGCTGACGCGAGACGGACGGCCGCTAATCGACCCATACAACATCTTTTCATACACCTTTGCCACCATTGCGTTCGGCCAACTCAGCCTTGCCACCGGCAACGACGAATACGCCGAAATAGCGAAACGCACCTTCGACATTGTCTTGTCGAAAGTCGACAATCCAAAGGGAAAATGGAGCAAAGAACACCCGGGCACCCGCGACCTCAAAAACTTTGCCTTGCCAATGATTCTTTGCAATCTTGCGCTCGAAATCGAGCACTTGATAGAACCCGACTATTTGAACAAGACCATTGAAACATGCCTCCACGAAGTGCTCGACGTGTTCTATCGTCCCGAACTGGGACTCATCGTGGAAAATGTCACCACCGACAACCAGCTCTCCGACACCTTCGCCGGCCGCCACATGAATCCCGGACACGCCATCGAAGCCATGTGGTTCTGCATGGATCTCGGCGTCAGGCTCGGAAGAAAAGACATTATCGACAAAGCTGTCGACATCACGCTGAAAATGCTCGAATATGGCTGGGATAAAGAATATGATGGAATTTTCTATTTCATGGACCGACTCGGCCGGCCGCCATTGGAACTCGAATGGGACCAAAAGCTGTGGTGGGTGCATATAGAAACGCTCATTTCCCTGATTAAAGGCTACCGGCTAACCGGCAGAAAAGATTGTTTCGATTGGTTTGAAAAAGTGCACGACTATGTGTGGACACACTTTAAAGATGCCGAAGCCGACGAATGGTTTGGATACTTGAATCGTCGTGGCGAAGTTTTAATCCCCTTGAAAGGCGGGAAATGGAAAGGTTGCTTCCACGTGCCTCGCGGACTGTATCAATGCTGGCAAACGCTCCAAGCAATAGCCGACAGCAACCGATAATTTCCCCTTCACGAACAAAAAAAAAGACACGCTGCGATTGCGTGTCTTTTTTTATTTAAAAATTTTCGGGGAGTGCTACCGACACTCCCCGTTTTATCCCATTCCACTATTACAGTTATACAAAAGAAATATTCTTGTTTATATTAACGAATCCGACATTATTAGCTACACTACATTAGAAGCCTTACATTTTTCAACAGCAAAAGTAACCAATAACATTTCCGCCGGACACTTTTTTTACATGTTCTACAACACTTTTTTACATGTTTAAAAACATAGTTGCACACCACAACGCCGCACACGCCTCCAATCCGCAATGTAACAAACAAATAGCCATCCTGAATCTTTCAAGGCGACTCCGGAGAATCAAACAAGCGGCAAATCCTTACAATGTGTTTTGCTTCAATTTTTCGACATACCGGTCGATTCGATGCAACTCTGCGGGAATGTCAATGCCCTGCGGGCAATGCGGACTACACTGGTTGCAACCTATGCAATGCGAAGCCTGCCGCAATTTCGGGACGCTTCGATCGTAACCGACAAGAAACGCCCGCCGCGCTTTCCGGTAATTTTCATCTTGCGAATTTACCGGCACATTTCCTTCATTAAGACATTTGTTGTAATGCAGCAGAATAGCCGGAATATCGATTCCATAAGGACATGGCATACAATATTTGCAATCGTTGCACGGCACGGTGTCAAACTGCATCATCCGGTCGGCCACCCTTTGAAGAAAAGCAAACTCTTCTTCGCTCAGGGCTTTCAACGGGCAATATGTACGCAAATTGTCTTCCAAGTGCTCCATGCGTGTCATTCCGCTCAACACAGTCAGCACTCCCGGGAAACTGCCGGCAAAGCGGAACGCCCATGAAGCCACGCTCGCTTCCGGATTTCGCTGCTTGAACATCGTCACAACATCGTTGGGCACATTCGACAAGCGCCCGCCCAGCAACGGTTCCATGATCACCGCCGGAATGCCCCTCTTTTCCAATTCGTTGTAAAGATATTCCGCGTTCGTATTGCGCTCGTTGATTTGTTTGGCATAACGCCAATCCAAATAGTTCAATTGTATCTGCACAAAATCCCATTTATACCGATCATGCTCCGACAGCAAGCGGTCGAACACCTCAATGTCGCCATGGTAGGAAAATCCGAGGTTGCGGATACGGCCTGCCGCACGTTCTTCCAACAAGAAATCGAGCATCCCATTGTCCACATAACGGCTTTCGTACTCTGCCATACCGCCTTCTTCGCCGCCCATACCGACTCCGTGAAGAAGATAATAGTCGATGTAGTCGGTCTGCAATTCTTTCATGGAATTGCGATACATTTCGATGGATGCCTCTCGCGACCACGTGTCCGGCGAAAAATTCGACAATTTCGTAGCTATATAATAACTTTCTCTCGGATACCGCGACAACGCTATGCCTGTCGACCGCTCCGACTCACCTTGGCAATAAGCGGGCGACGTGTCGAAGTAGTTCACCCCATGGTCGATTGCGAAATCGACCATTTCATTCACCGTTTCTTGATCGATGCCTGCATTTGCTTCTCCTTGTCCGCCCGACGGCAAACGCATCATTCCGAAACCCAGCAACGAAACTTTGTCGCCCGTGGACGGATTCGTCCGATAAGTCATCTTTCCGGAAGGAACCGTCGCGTCCGACGCGTTGCCGCCATCCTTGCATGCCGCAAAACCCGCGGCCGCAATTCCGGCAAGACCGGACACCTTGAAAAACTCGCGCCGCGAAATCGCTTTATTTTTATCACCATTATTTCCCATGCCACACATTTTTTACAATTCTCTATGCATTTGGATTCCCTCCACATAAATCGCGCTGAACGGCCGCGAGGGGCAACTGTACTCGCAAGCCCCACAACCGATACAACGCTCGACATTGATTGCCGGAATCTTTAAAGAATTCGGATCGGATGCCACAGATGGCATCATTGTTATCGCGCCCGTCGGACAATGCCGCGCACAGTTTCCACACGACACGCCATCTGTCAAAGGCACGCAATTTTTTCTAATCCACACAGCATGCCCGATTTGCATTGACGATTTGTCGGCCACCGTAATCGGACGAATTGCTCCCGACGGACAAACTTCCGAACATTTCACACACTCAGGGCGGCAGTAGCCGCGCTCATAGCTCATTTCCGGCTGCATAAGCTTCAAAGGATCGGCAGAAGGGCGAAGCACGACGTTCGGGCAAACCGACACACAAAGTTGGCAAGCAGTGCAATGTTGGGCAAAATGCCGTGCGCTCCACGCCCCGGGCGGCACGATGGCCGTCTTGCGTCGAGCCGCTTTTTTGTCCTCAATCACAGCCAACCCGCCGTCGACTTTCTTTCCTTGCGCATTCAACACTGCCGTTGTTGCCACCATCACCGTAGCTGTCAGGAAGTTTCGCCGATTGGCATCCACTCCGGCAACCGCCTTCGGGTGTTTCTCGACATTTGCAACATGCCGATAGCCGATTGCTCCCGTGCTGCATTTTTCTATGCAGTCCATACACGAGACACATCGGCTGTAATCTATGCTATGATTTGCGACATCAATGCACGACGCTTTGCAATTACGCGCACACAATTTGCAATTCACGCATTTTTCCGTATCAATCACCGGCTTCAACCACGACCAGTGGGCCACGAATCCCAACACTGTCCCGACGGGACAAACCGTATTGCAATAAGTCCTTCCGTTCCGCCACGCCAACACGCCTATTACAATAAGCGTGGCCAAAGCAACCACAAACGTAGGAATGCTCTTTATCCACACTTCCGTTTCGTAGAAAGCATAACTGTCTGCCCGTTCTGCCATATAAGCCAAAAAATTATTGCCCCATTGGTATATCGGAGCGAAAAGATTTCCGGCAATGCGTCCGTAAGAACTATACGGGGCGAGCAACGCCACAAATGACCCGACGCCTGCCACCAACGCAATCACGAACAATGCCAAAACGCCATAGCGCAGCCACGCCTTTGCCGGAGAATAAGAATAACGATTTTTCTTCCGTTTCTTTCCAAACCATGCTATTACGTCTTGCAGCACGCCCAACGGACATACAACAGAGCAATATATCCGTCCAAACACAAGCGTAAGCGCCACAAGCGCCAGCACTATTCCCAAATTCAATGCCAACAACGCCGGCAAAAATTGAATCCTTGCCGTCCACCCCAGCCATGCATGCACTGTCCCCGTAAAATCGAGAAACAACAACGTCACAGCGAGGAAAAACAATACAGCAAGCGTCAACCTGATTTTGCGCAACATAAAAATTTTATCTTTTAAAGATTCAAAACTCTATGCGCAAAGATAAAATTTCCAGGACATTCCCAATGTAACTATTTTACTGTTTTTGCACCAAAAACATCAAACTTCGCATTCTATTAACGCGAATTAACAACCAATCGTAAGGCATTCGCCGCGTTTTATTTCAAATCGCATAGCAACCACATCACGCAGGACACTTCCACAAGTTTTGCTACCTTTGCATAAAATATATACGCATGGCAGACATCCCACACATAAAAAGCCTTATCGACAACAACCGAACGGAAGAAGCGATACGGCTGCTCGACCGTCTCATAGCCGACGATGCCGGCAACGACCAATTGTATTTTCTGCGGGGAAACGCCTACCGGAAACACAACAATTGGAAAAATGCGCTGACCGACTATTGCAAAGCCGCCGAACTCAACCCCGACAGCCCGGCCGTCGCGGCATACAATGCCGCAATCGAAATATTAAACTTCCGAAATACAGACCTTCTCAACCCGTAGTCATTCAAACGACAAGCGGAGCTGTCCGTATTTGTCGCACAAGCCCTCTGCCTCCAACGCATCTTTCGTGCGCAAAGAAAACACCGAGCGGCACAGCAGCAACGGAAGCCGCATCATCCACCCCCGAGTGCGATTGCGAATGCTCACGGAAGCCATTCCCGAGCAATGACTTGCTCGACGGCACAACGCTTGGAGAATATCGTCGACCTTTTCTGCCGAAACACTGTTTAATTCCACTACCGGCTTGCCCTCCACCGACAACATGGCGCAAACATCGTCGTTCTTTTCCAACTTTCCTTTTTCTATTTTCATCGCATGCCATTCTTTTGTTCGACACAAAAGAACGACATGCGTGGGCATGAAACACGCCCACGCATCAAAAACTACGCTAACGACAATTTCTAATTTTTATTGGCGCGTTTGCGTTCCGTCTCGTCCAAAATGATTTTACGGAGACGCAGATGGTTCGGAGTCACCTCCACATATTCATCAGCCTTGATGTATTCCAACGCTTCTTCAAGGCTGAACACCACCGGCGGTATGATACGCGCTTTGTCGTCGGCTCCGGAAGCCCGCATGTTAGTCAGCTTTTTCGACTTTGTCACATTCACGACAATATCGTTGTCCTTCGCGTTTTCGCCAACGACCTGCCCCGCATAAACTTCTTCTTGCGGAAAGATGAAGAAACGCCCCCGATCTTGCAGCTTGTCGATGGCATAAGCATATGCCGTGCCCGACTCCATGGCAATCAGAGAGCCGTTGGTGCGGCGCTCGATGTCGCCTTTCCATGGCTGATACTCCAAAAATTGATGCGACATGATGGCTTCTCCGGCAGAAACTGTCAGCACATTCGTGCGCAATCCGATGATGCCGCGCGACGGTATGTGGAATTCCATTTGCAAACGGTCGTTTTGCGTGTTCATCGACACGAGTTCGCCGCGTCGCCGCGACACCATATCAATTATCTTGCTGGAATATTCCTCCGGCACATTCACAGTCATCAATTCCACCGGCTCGCATTTCTGCCCGTCGATTTCCTTGATAATCACCTGCGGCTGTCCCACTTGAAGTTCGTATCCTTCGCGGCGCATGGTCTCAATCAACACCGACAAATGCAACACGCCACGGCCAAAAACCGTCCATTTGTCCTCGTGCGGCTCTTTCCGCACACGTAATGCCAAGTTTTTATCCAATTCGCGTTCAAGACGATCCCCGATATGGCGGGAAGTCACATATTTTCCGTCCTTTCCAAAAAATGGAGAGTCGTTGATAGTAAACACCATCGACATCGTCGGCTCGTCGATGGCAATACGCGGCAACGGTTCCGGATGCTCCACGTCTGTCACCGTGTCGCCGATTTCAAACCCGTCGATTCCGACCAATGCGCAAATATCGCCCGACCCGACGCTTTGCACTTTTTTCCGGCCCATCCCTTCAAAAGTGTGCAGTTCCTTGATGCGTTGGCGCGCCACCGTGCCGTCCTTTTTGCAGACGCCCACTTCCATGCCCTCGCGAAGTTCGCCGCGATGCACACGGCCGATAGCAATCCGTCCCACGTACGACGAATAATCCAACGACGTAATCAGCATTTGAGGCGTTCCTTCATACACTTGCGGCGCAGGTATGTATTTGATAATGGCATCCAGCAGTGGAACGATATTGTCGGTAGGCTTCCGCCAATCTTCGCTCATCCAGCCCTGCTTTGCAGAACCATATATTGTGGGAAAATCCAATTGTTCTTCCGTAGCGTCCAGATTAAACATCAAGTCGAACACCATTTCGTTCACTTCGTCCGGACGACAATTCGGCTTGTCCACCTTGTTTATCACAACTATCGGCTTCAATCCTATTTGAATGGCCTTTTGCAGCACAAAGCGAGTCTGCGGCATCGGACCCTCGAAAGCATCCACCAAAAGCAGGCATCCATCGGCCATGTTGAGCACGCGCTCCACTTCGCCGCCAAAATCGGAGTGTCCCGGAGTGTCGATGATATTTATTTTGCAACCATTGTAGTTTATTGATACGTTCTTCGACAAGATTGTGATGCCTCTTTCGCGTTCCAAATCGTTATTGTCGAGCATCAATTCGCCGGTATTCTGATTATCCCGAAACAAATGTCCGGCAAGAAGCATTTTGTCCACCAAAGTCGTTTTGCCATGGTCCACATGGGCAATTATGGCAATATTCCTAATATTCTGCATAAATTATACCTATTTTCAGCCTGCAAATTTACGATTTTTTCACAATATACATCCACAAAAACTTCTTTTCCCCCATTTTGCCAACTGCACCCGCAAATTAAGCGAATGCAAATCGAGCAAACTTCATGGCTTTCCGCTCGGCTTGCACTATATTTGAATAATATAGGCGGCGCCTCGATAAAAGAAAAATGAATGAATTCTTTTTCTTCTGCGCTCGGCTTGCATTATATTTGCCCAACCAATTCTTCTAAAACCAACAACATGAAACGATCCCTATTTCTTGTCACATTGCTTCTCTCTATCGTCCTGCCGGCATTCGCAGACGACTTCTCCTACCAAGACGGCCGAGCAAGCCTTTCTCCCTACCCGACCGACAGGGTAGCCAGAGAATTTCCGGATTCGCTGACGCCGATATTTGTCAACCACGTAGGCCGCCACGGCTCGCGATATCCCGCCGGATCGCTCCACACAATGATGATGAAACGCGCACTGGACAAAGCCAATTCGCTGAACACAATCACGCCGCTCGGCAAACAACTGCTCGAAGAAGTCGACGCCGTCATCGAAACGACCGCCGGAAGATGGGGCGCACTCGACTCTATCGGCGAATCGGAGCATCGCAACATCGCAGAACGGCTGTTCCGCAGCTGCCCCGAGTTGCTCGACAGCGCGCGCGTCGTCGCCATTTCGTCCTATTCTCCCCGCAGCATCAAGAGCATGTATGCATTCCTGCACCGTCTGACCGAACTGTCGAGCAACATCGACGCGACAGCCGCATCCGGTCGCCGTTTCAACCCGCTGATGCGCAATTTCGACGAAGACGAAGCCTATAAGTCATTTCGCACCGACACTGCCTATCTCGCCACTTACAACCGCTTCCTGTCGGGCAACATCACAATCGACCCGCTTTTGCGCGTCCTCGGCGAAAACTACCCACTCGACTACGACACCACCGCCGACCTCGCCTTGGCGGAATACTACGTGTCGGCCGGCATGAACGCCATGGGGCTGACGAGCGACGCATCCCAATATTTCACCATAGAAGAATACCGCAATTTGTGGTCGATTTTCAACTTCCGGCAATATCTGCTCTATTCCGCATCCACGCTTTCATCCCGTCCGGCAGAAATTGCAGCGCCATTGCTGCAAGACATTGTCATGACCGCCGACAGCGTATTGACCGGAAAACTCCACATTGCTGCCAAGTTCCGTTTCGGCCACGCCGAAACACTCATGCCCTTGCTCGCATTGATGCAACTTCCCGGATGCCACTATCTGACAAACTATTTCGACACCGTTGCCGACGAATGGAAAGACTTCGCATCGTTTCCAATGGCTGCCAACTTGCAACTCGTCTACTTCAAAGCGCCGTCGGGCAGCATCTTCGTGAGAGGCGACCTCAATGAAAGGCCCGTCAATTTAATCCCCGGAAAACCCATTTATGTCGAATGGAACGATTTGCGCTCATACTGGTTGGGATTACTGCCTTTGGAGTAGCAAAATGCTTGTTTTTAGCCCCATTTTAAGCGCAAATGGTTAAATAATGCAAACAGGGCTCATTTTCTTTGCGAAATATTTGCATCGAGCCAAAAACAGGATATATATTTGCAACAAGTTTTTCATGGTATTAGATTTTAAGGTAGAAAGGTTATTTGTTGAGAAACAAGTAACTTTTTTATTTTTGCCCTTTTCTGCCGCCCGCCGCACCGACGGTACAACTTCCCCGCCCCAGCGCAAAAACCAAGACAAGAACAAGCCATGCAATCCTGAAAAACCCAAATAAACGCCTTGCCTCCCAAGTCCGCACAACCCACAACGCCCCATCCACAAAATCATCATGCTTTTCTTCATTCCCGCTGCCTTTGAGTCAGTAGAAAAAAAGATATAAATGAATTTGTTTGCGTATTGGCCAATTTCACCAACCTCACAACCCTTAACTCTAAACTCACATCCCCTCTAAAAACCGACTGTTTCTATTTCTTTCGCCCATACCCGCATCTGTCAACACAACGAAAGCCGCCTTTTGTTGTGTTTTTTTGATTTCATTAAAACAATTTATATCTTTGTCATGCCAAAGTGTTGGGTCTAACAATTGTTCCAAATCTAATCACTCATAATCAGAAAAACAGCAAAACCATGAAGCAAATGAAATTCAAATTTCGCAAAATCTTTCCGGCAATCGTCGCATTGCTAGCAGTATCCACAGGACAAGCAGCCGAACCGGAAACAGCTGTCAACATCGACTATCGCCATTGGGAAGAATCGCGCCATGAACTCCGAGGCTACAAAGGCTTTGTTGAGGCGGGCTATTCATGGTATTTCAAAAACTTCAACCCCATAGCATCGGAATTAATCACAAACACATCTCCGAAATTCAGCTTGCTCACATCGCACGGCTATCAATTCACCAACAATTTCTACCTCGGTGGAGGAGTTGGCATCGACCATTACACCACATGGAAGCGCACCACAATGCCAATCTTCGGAAACATCCGCGTAAACCTGTTGGGAAACAATCGCTATTCGCCCCTATTCGACTTGAAAGGCGGTTATTCCATTGGCGAGCAAGAAGGTCTCTATGTGGGTATTCAAGCAGGCGTGCGTGTCAAAACTACAAAACGGCAAGCCGCCTATGCCGTTTTCGACTTGGCATACCAATACGACAAAAAAGGATACGACATTGATCTCGACGGAGTGCGCGACGAGCAAACCTGCGCCCTTTCGATTGGTTTCAAAGTGGGTTATGAATTTTAAAACAGCGAACAATGAAAACTAAAATAATTGTAACATTCGCGCTTTGCGCGGTTTCAGCAATTGCATCAGTAGCGCAAGGCAGCGACACCGCCACACTGCAAAACTACCAAAAATGGCAATCGCGCCACACGCTCCAAGGCTACCGATGGACAGTGGAAGCCGCCTACGAATTCGACATCGACAACACGAAAGTGCAAGCGCTCAACGCACTCGACGACAAAATTCCGATCGACAACCGCAACTTCAATTTCGCGACCGTCCACGGCTACCAATTCAATAATTTCTTCTATTTGGGAGCCGGCATCGGGGTGCAACGATACACAGCCGTAAACGCCACCTCCATGCCGATTTTCGCCGATCTTCGCGTGAATTTCCTCAACGACCGCAAACTGACGCCATATGCCGACTTCCGAATCGGAGGCGCGATAGGCCGAATCGGAGGATTTCGCGCCACTGCCATGCTGGGAGTTCGCATCAAGACCATCCGCAGGCAAGCAGCATTGATTGGCATCGGCATCACGAAAGAAAACGACTACCCCTGCCACGCCGTAAGCGGAACGGAATATTTCGAAGGCACAACCCTCGGCATCCGGATCGGATACGAATTCTGACCCCCGACATGCGCCTGAACGCACAGATGGACTTGCCAAATAATCGCTTGCCGACTCGCCTTGGAAAAATCGTGGCAAATAAAATTTGCAGTTACGGAAAAGATGCGTATCTTTGCCGCCACTAATCGAATATTAACTTTTTAAATTTCTTTTTAGTATGTATTTAGGTGCTGAAGAAAAAAAGAAGATCTTCGAGAAATACGGTAAGTCGAATACTGATACTGGATCGCCTGAATCTCAGATTGCATTATTTTCTGTCCGTATTGCTCATTTGACTGAACACTTGAAGTCAAATCACAAAGATCATAACACAACTCGAGCTCTTAAACGCCTTGTCGGCAAGCGTCGTCGCCTTCTCGACTATTTGATCAAAGTCGACATCGAACGCTACCGCGCAATCATCGCGAAAGAAGAACTCGGAATCAGAAAGTAAGCGGCTGCAAGCCTCTACGACAAAAAAGGTTGCCTTTCCAACAAAACGGGGCAGCCTTTTTTCGTTTGAGAATGCGATTTAAATATCGCTAAAAACTACCACATTCCAAAGGTTTTACGTATTTTCGCAGTTGTTATTTATTTTGAGGAAAAACATGGACAAAATCACAGTAAAAATAATCAACGAATCGAGCAACGACCTTCCACAATATGCCACGCCTTATGCGGCCGGAATGGACTTGCGAGCCAATTTGAAAGAGCCCGTCACATTGCAACCGCTCGAACGGCGGCTCATCCCGACAGGCATTCGCATCGAATTGCCGGAAGGCTATGAATGCCAAATTCGCCCCCGAAGCGGATTGGCCCTGAAAAGCGGCATCACCGTGCTCAACACCCCCGGCACCATTGATGCCGACTATCGCGGAGAAATCGGCGTGATACTCGTCAACCTCTCCGACAAGCCATTTACGGTCAATCACGGCGAACGCATCTGCCAAATGGTGGTGGCTCGCCATGCCTCCGTCGAATGGCAACCGTCCGACAACCTTGCCGAAAGCAACCGCGGCGACGGCGGCTTCGGGCATACCGGCATCAAATAACGACAATCAAGAAAACGAACGACATTGAGAATATTTCGCAACGTGAAAAAATCAATCAAACACATATCCATTGCCATCTGCTTGTCGACATTCATGCTGCCCATGTTCGCGCAATACGGCACGCACGAAGCCGACAAAAAGAAAGCGCAATACATATTTTTGGAAGCCATCGCCAAAAACACGGAAAACGACGCTTCCGCTTCCTTCGACTTGCTGCAAGCAGCCCACAGCCTCGATCCCGAAAATCCGACGATCGGATTCTATTACGGAATGTCGATCCTGTCGGCCGACGAAGTGGAAAAAGAAGAGATGGACACCGCGTTAAGCCTGATGAAACGCAACACGCTTCTCCGCCCCGACGATTTTTATGAGAACTACATTTATGCCATTCTCTGCTCGTCGATTTCCGACTATGACGAAACAATTCGTGTCGTGGAAACATTGCTGAAAAAATATCCCGACCGCATACAGATGTACCCCGTGCTTGCCAAAAGCTACGCTTCAAAGAACGAGTTCGGAAAAGCCGTTGCCGTAATCGACAGCCTCGAAAAAACAGAAGGAAGATCGACATCGACGACAATCATGAAAATCGGCTATTTGCTCAACATGAACGACACGGCAGCCATCATCGCGACAGGAAAACAATACTTGTCCGACGCGCCAAAAAGCGTCGAGCCAAACACCCTGATGGGCAACGTTTATGCACAATTGGGTATGCCCGACAGCGCATTTGTCTACTACGACAAAGCCCTTGCCATCGACCCCGACTACGGATATGCCAACCTGCAAAAGGCAAACTTGTATTACAGCACCGGCGATTCGACCAATTATGAAAAGGAAATCACCTCGGTCCTCTTAAACAAAAACATCGAAGTGGGAACAAAAGTGGACATCCTCACCGACTACATCCGCACCCACATCCAGCAAAACGACTCTTCCGACAGAGTCGACAACATGTTTGCCACGATTCTCGAACAGCACAGCCACGAAGCGCAAATACACAGGCTCTACTGCGACTATCTCACCTACCGTGGAAAATACGACGCGGCAGCCGAGCAGCTATCGTACACCGTCGACATCGATCCGTCCGACCCAAAAGACTGGGAACGGCTCATGTGGCTCTACACATTCAGCGAAAAGCCGGAAAAAGCCATTGAAACCGGAAGCAAGGCTTTAAGCTACGACCCCGAACACATCACTTACTACCAAATTATCGGGGCAGCCTACTACAACATGGGCGATTACGACAAAAGCATCGAGTACTACGACACATTGCTCGAAAAAAACAAGACGCTCATGCTTGTCAATGAAGCCGACATCTATTCCGCATTGGCCGAAAGCTACAATCAGAAAGGCGACATTGCCGCCACTTTGCGCAACTACGAAATATCATTGGAAATAGAGCCCGACAATCCGCTCGCGCTCAACAACTACGCCTATTCCCTATGCATAAGCTATTCAGAAAATGCCGACTCGCTTGCAAAAGCCGAAAAAATGTCGAAGCGCTCCATCGATATCGAACCGGAAAATTCTTCTTCGTTAGACACCTATGCGTGGATCATGTTCCTCAAACGCGATTATAAAACCGCGCTCGAATATATCGAGAAAGCAATGGAAAATGCAGATTCCGAACGCAACAACGCCGAACTTCTCGAACATTATGGCGACATTTTGTTCATGTTGGGACGTCCCGACGAAGCTCTGGAACAATGGAAAAAAGCATTGGAAGAAAATCCGGATTCCGAATTGTTGAAGAAAAAAGTCGACCACAAAACGTATTTCTATGAATGACATACGTATCCTAATCGTCGTGCCTTTGCTTGCCGTGCTTCTTGCTTCCTGCGGGGCATCAAAGCAAATTGCGGCTATTCCGTCGCAAGACGGCATCGAGTCTGAAATCCAAATCGAGACAGATTGGGACGCTTCGCCCTATAATCCCGCCACCGTCGCCGAATCCATTCCGGAATGGACCGACCTGACCGCTTCCGGCGACATCGTCATCGATGCATCCGGAAAGTTGAAAAGCGCTTTCCAAATGAAAATGGTGCGCGGCAAGTCCGTCTCTTTCTCCCTGCGCCCGTTTTTAGGCATCGAAATGGGGAAAATATACATCGACTGCGACTCTGTCACGATTGTCGACAAATACCACAACCTATATGTCAAAGACGCCATCGCTTCTTTCCTCGGCTCCGGCATCAGCATCGACAATTTGCAAAGCCTCCTGCTGGCTCGTCCTTTCGATTTGCAAACAGGCCCGCTTTCTTCCGAAAATCTAACCGATTTTGAAGCCTCGGCAACCGACGGCGACGGGCTATGGACGCTCTTCGCGCGCAACGTTGCCGATTCTTTCAGCTATTTCTTCGACATGCACGAGAATCGGATAAACGCCTTCAACGTCGAACTAAACAGCGGGCAACTTTACGCCCTCCGATTCAGCGAATACCGAACCACCGACAAAGGCGCGATTGCAGGAAAAATCTCTGCCAACATTCCTCTCGCAGGAATGGATATTTCTTTCGAACTGCGCTTCGGCAAATCCGTCAAATGGGACAATGGCATCACAGACAGAATTTCCATTCCGAAAGATGCCCGACGCTATTCCCTTCCCCTCATTTTAAAAGCTCTTTCCAAACAATAACAACGCCATGCTGAAATCCATCATTTTCTATATTTCGACAATCCTGTGCGCAGCGACAGCCTTCGCGCAACAACCGGCCATGGACGATCTCAAACAGCAAACTCAAACTGCCCGCCAAGAAATACAGAAGACTTCCCAAAAAATCAAACAAAACAAAAACAAGACCCTCAAATCTCTCAACGACCTGAATCGCATCACTGCCGAAATCGGGGAAAAGCAAAAAGACATCGACGAAATAAACCGACAAATCATCGATATCAACGTCAAAATCCAAAACGTCAACCGCCATATCGCAGCTCGCGACTCCGCGCTTCGCGTGCTCCGCGAAAACTATCTGAAAGCCATTAAGAAAATCCGAAGCCACAACGCCACTGCCAACAACAGCAAAATGATGTTTCTGTTTTCGTCAGAATCGTTCCATCAAGCATACAGGCGCTTGCGCTACTTAAAAGAATTCTCGCGCTGGAGAGAAGGGCAAACCAAGCAAATCAAAAACGCAATGGCCGAACTCGAAAAGCAAAAACAGCAGTTGCAGGCTCTTCAAAAGGAAAAAAACGAAGCCTACAACACTATCAACAGCACGAAGCTCGCGCTTGAAGGCCAAAAGAACGAACAAAACCGAATGATTGCGGCATTGAAAACAGAACAAGGCAATTTGTTGCAGATACTTCATGAGCAACAACGCAAACTCGACGAACTCGACCGGCAATTGAACGCCCTCATCGAAGCCGAGCGACGCAAAGCCGAAGAAGAAGCGCGAATCGAAGCCGAACGGCGAAAAGCCGAAGAAGCCGAACGCGCCCGCATAGCCGAAGAGCGGCGCAAAGCCGAAGAGGAACGCATCCGGAAAGAACAAGAAGAAAAAGAAGCCGAACTGCAAAAAATAAAGCAACAGCAACAACAGGAAAAAGAGAAAAAAGAAAAAGAAGAACTCAAACGCCGCCGGCAAGAAATCGAACAGCGGCAAGAAGAGTTGCGCAAAGAAAAAGAGCGGCTTGAAAACGAAAGGGAGGAAGCTCGAAAAAAAGAAAAAGAGCGCAGAGAAGCCGGCTACCCCGATGAAAATGAAATCAAGCTGACAGGCAGCTTCGAAAGCAACAAAGGCAAACTGCCATACCCCGTCACGGGAAGTTTCCGCGTTGTGAAGCCTTTTGGCAAACACAAGCATCCGGTGCTCGAATATGTCACCACCGACAATCCCGGAATCGAAATCGAAACCGATGCCGGCGCAATGGCACGATCGGTGTTCGACGGAACCGTGTCCTATGTCTATCAAGTCAACAACGAGTATAACTACGTCGTCATCCTCAAACACGGCGAATACATCACCGTTTATGCCGGTTTGGAAACAATCGCCGTCAAAAAAGGCGATTCCGTCAAAGCCGGACAAGCATTGGGCTCGCTTTTCACAGACGTGAACGACGACGATCATGCCATGCTCCACTTCCAAGTGAGGAAAGGCAGCACGAAATTGAATCCGCAAGAATGGTTGAAATAATGGAAAGTCCTGCAATGATTTCAATTCAACGATACACGCCCGAACACAAACGGCTATGGGATGAATTTGTGGCGAAATCGAAAAACGCCACGTTCCTCCATTTCCGCGACTATATGGACTACCATGCCGACCGCTTCACCGACCATTCCCTAATGGCTTTCGACGCCAAAGGGAATGTGCTCGCATTGCTCCCCGCAAACATCGACGGCGATACGCTCCATTCGCATCAAGGCCTCACGTATGGCGGCTGGCTCACTCCGATCAAGCATTTCAACGCCTCGACAATGCTCGAATTGTTCGATGCAACAATCCAAACATTGAAAAAAAACGGCATTCGCACGCTTGTCTACAAAGCCATCCCCTACATCTACCATCGCTATCCCGCCGATGAAGACCTTTACGCGCTTTTCCGCCACGGCGCACAACAAACCGAATGCGACATTTCCATCACATGCGTCAACGGCAACCCGCTAAACAAATACAGCAAAGGCACGAAACTAAACATCGCCAAAGCGCGGCAAAATGGCATCGAAATAGCAGAATCGCAGGACTTCGAAAGCTTTTGGAAAATTTTGGAAACACATTTGAAAGCGCGCCACAACGCGACGCCGGTACATTCGCTCCAAGAAATGCGCCTGCTCCATGAACGTTTCCCGAACAACATCCGCCTATTCTCAGCCTTTCGCAACGGCAATCTCGTGGCCGGATGCGTATACTACGTCACCGACACCGTCGCCCACGTCCAATACGCCGGAAACACGCCCGAAGGAATGGCGCTTGGCGCCATGACGCTCATCCACGATCAAGTGATGCACGACACATTTGCCGGCAAGTGCTACTACGACTTTGGCACCTGCAACGAGCAGCACGGGCAATACCTCAATGACGGGCTTGTGATTCAAAAAGCCGGATTGGGAGGGCGCGGCATCGCCTATAACATCTATAAATTAGACATTCTTTGAGCGCAGGAAACAACATATCCGCAACGATCTTCCAAGCCATCAAATTGTTTGGAGGCGTTCAAGTTGTGAGCAACTTGTGTTCCGTCGTGCTCAACAAATTGGTGGCAATCTGGATTGGCCCCGTCGGCATGGGACTTTTCAGCCTTTACAATGCAGCCATCGACATGCTCCGTTCGGCCACATCGCTCGGCTTGCGCAGCAGCTGCGTGCGGGAAGTGGCAATTGCTTCCGCCTCCGGAAATCCCGCCACGCTGGGGAGAGTCATTGCCATCGTCAAGAAATGGTCATGGTTTGCAAGCATATTCGGCGCAATCACGACCATGGCGCTCGCGCCGTTGCTCAGCCGCTGGTCGTTTGGCACAACCGACCGCATCTGGGACTTCATCCTGCTTGCTTCCGTCTTGATGTTCAACGGCTTTATCAGCGGAGAGCAAGCCATTTTGCAAGGCTCCGACCGTCTTCGCCGGCTTGCGTCGGCCTCGTTGTTCGGCACAATTGGCGGATTGCTCTGCTCCATCCCGCTATTTTACTACCTCCGCGAAGACAGCATCCTGCTGTCTGTCATCGTCTATCATGCCGCGCTCTTGATTGCCACGCTTGCCTTTCGCCATAAAAAATACCCTCGCGCAACCCTTACTAACAAGGAAGCGGCAAAAGGAGGCATGCCATTCGTGAAATTCGGGCTGATGCTCACACTGAGCGACTTCATAACCATGCTCTTCACCTACATATTTTCTGCCTATTTGAATCGCACGGCAGGAACAGCCGAAGTGGGATTCTACCAATCCGGATTTTCATTGGTGGGGCGCTATCTCGGTCTTATTTTCACCGCTTTGAACATGGAATACTATCCGCGCCTTGCACGCGTGTGCCATAGCGCTTTGCGCATTCGCGTATTCGTGTCGGAAGAAATACGCATTCTCATGTTCATCCTGACGCCTGCCGCCGCCATATTTCTGATTGCAAGGGAATTAATCGTCTCGCTCCTCTATTCTTCCGAATTCCATGCCATCATTCCCTACATCACGTGGGCCATCGTCGGCACAGTGTTTCGCGCTTACTCGTGGTGTTTGGCAGTGACCATCATAGCAAAAGGCGACGGACGCACATTCTTGTTCACCGAAACCACAAGCGTCGTGACCGGCTTCGTGCTGAACGTGACATTCTACAACCTTTGGGGGTTAGACGGATTGGGATTTGCCTACATGACATGGTATGCCGCTTATTGCGTAATCACGGGATTCGTCTATTTCCGCCGCTACCGATACACGCTTTCGCATGCCACCACCTTCATTTCGCTCGTCGCTTTCGCTTCCGTTGCAGCAATCGCCATGCTGCTTGAAGCGCAACTGACACTATTTGCAATCGCGCTGACTGCCGCGCTTTGCGCCTTTTCTTTCTTCATCCTGCGCAATTCGCTTCGCACGAAACGGCATTGACAGGCACGACTTTATTTCGTGATGTAAAAATTGTGGTAATCCGAACGCGGAGCCAAATCTTCTTGCGTTTCCTCGTCGTAGATCAAAATGTAAAATTTCAAATCCGTGCGGCCCGACGAAAGATGCAGTTCTTCGTATGGCATAAACAATTGGAAATCTTTGAAGCGCGTGTTTTCATACTTCGGGACAAAAGTTTCGCTGAAAGCCACTTGCCCGTCCGGCGTACTATAGTTGTCGTTATAATCTTCCAATCGGTTGCCATCTTGATAGAAAAAGTAGGCAGCGCAACGGCCGGTTCGGTTCAACATGTTATTGACCGTGAATTTCACATGGATCAGCATGCCCTTCCGCCCATTCTCCCATTGGTCGTAGTCCACCCACACTTCCTCGATTTCTCCGGAACGCGAAATGGCAGAAGCGGCTTGCGTTATGTCGATGCGCACTTCCCTGCTGCCTGCTTGCACTTTCATATAGTCGCTGCGCGAAGATCCTGTCGTGTTTGGCTCGCACGAGAGCGTAAAGCTCCCGTCGCTTCGGCTTGAGATGCTGCACCACGTCGGCACGCCCCACGTAGTCCACGACCCTCCGTTGGTCGACACATAAAACGTCTCCGACCCTCCGGTTGCAGGGAATGTCGAGGAAACGGCTGTTTTATTGTCCACCGTCAGATAAGAAGCTTCTGTCGATTTCGAATAAAGCGTGAATGAGGTGCTGCAAATACAATACCCGTTGTACCACACCTCATAACGATACCTGCCCGGGACATAAGCCCCTCCGTTCTTGTTGCCCCAGCCGCTTACATTCGCCGTATTTTCGCCCGGGTGCACAGTCATGCGAAACGAGCTGGTGTATCCCGAAGGTGACGAACTTCCCGACATCAAGGTCTCGTTTGGATCGTATATTTTATAGTAGAACGTTTCTTCGTGGGATGTCGACGAAAGCCCTTCATACGTCAATCGCGGCATCAAATAATAAATGTCGGAAGCATACAGCGTCGCTCCATACGGATCCAGCACATTGTCGTCGTAATCTTCATTGCGGAAATCCACGCGCGTGATGCGAATATTTCCCGTTTGCCGATTTTCCCTGCGACGGTTTTCCCGCTCGCGGTCGCGTTGGCGCTGCTCCTCGCGCTGGCGTTGCCTTGCAATTTGTTGGTCGCAAGCACGAATGCGCGCGTCGAGATTGTTGTTCTTAGGTTTGTCGGGACAAGCTTTTGCCGCAGCATAACGGCGTTTGGCTTTGTCATACTGCCCTTGCTGATACAGCGATTCTGCCTCATTGTAATTTCTCGTATAGCAACTTTGAGCCGACGCGCCCATTGCCACAATGCACAATGAAACTGCCAGCAGCAATCTCTTCCATTCCGATTTAACCTTGTTAGAATCCATATCGCGATATTATATTGCTTACTTTAACACAAAGGTACGTTTTTCAACCAATTCAAACACATACATCTCCTCATTTTTTTAATCGCACCCAATTATCCTTACAAAATATTTGCGTAATTTTGTTTCCCTTTTCATTGAACGAACATGGATGGAACGCAGAAAATACCGCTCTTGGGAATGACACCCGACGATTTGGCCGTCGTTGCGGCCAACATGGGATTGCCCCGTTTCGCCGCCAAGCAAATTGCACAATGGATTTACGAAAAGCGTGCGTGCGAAATCGACGAAATGACCAACCTTTCGAAAATAGCTCGCAAAAAGCTCAACGAACGCTACGTCGTGGGGCGCACTGCACCGGCCAATGCCTGCAAAAGCGCCGACGGCACAGTGAAATACCTTTTCGAAACTTCCGGAGGGCAAATGGTAGAAAGCGTATTCATCCCCGATGCCGATCGCGCCACGCTTTGCGTTTCCTCCCAAGCAGGATGCAAAATGGGTTGTAAATTTTGCATGACCGGCAAACAAGGATTCCACGGCAACCTCTCAGCTGCCGAAATTCTCAACCAAATTTTCAGCATACCGGAATCCCAATCGCTCACCAACATCGTGTTCATGGGCATGGGAGAACCCACCGACAATTTGACGGAGGTGCTCAAAGCCATCGCCGTGCTGACGAAAAAATGGGGATTGGCATGGAGTCCGAAACGCGTCACTGTGTCGTCGGTTGGAAAATTGCCAGAGTTGAAAATGCTTGTCGAGCAGACCGACGTGCATATCGCCGTCAGCCTTCACTCGCCGTTCCACGACGAACGCGCCTCGCTAATGCCACTCGAACGGGCATACCCGATTGAACGCATTTTAAAGATGCTGCGCAATTACGATTTCTCCCACCAACGCCGCTTGTCGGTGGAATACATCATGTGGCATCGCCTGAACGACGACATGCGCCACGCTGATGCCCTTGCCAAGCTCCTCGACGGGATGAAAGCGCGCGTCAACTTGATACGATTCCACGCAATTCCCGAAGTGCCGCTCCGCACTTCCGACGAAAAAGACATGGTTGCCTTTCGCGACCGGCTCAACGAAAAAGGCATCCTCTGCACCATCCGCCGCTCGCGCGGCGAAGACATCATGGCCGCGTGCGGAATGCTTGCAGGAAAAAACTTGAAACACCCCCAACCATAACGAATAACATAAAAAAAACGACTTATATGGCTTCGATTGTCAAAAAACTGTTTTCATTCGCATTGCTGCTGAGCCTCGCTCTCGCCTCGCTCTCGGCACAAGAACCGCAAGGCTACTACCAAAGCGCCGAAGGCTTGAAACAAAAAGCCTTGTTGCAAGAACTTTGCGACATTGTCGGACCGCACACCCAATTAAGCTACAAAGAAGTGTGGTCGGCCTACTACGACACTGACATACGTCCCGGCACGTCCGACCGAATTTGGGATATGTATTCTTCCACTTCCGATTTCAGAGTTGGCGACGACCAATGCGGAAACTACACGAAAGAAGGCGTTTGCTACAATCGCGAACATTCCATGCCGAAAAGCTGGTTCAACGATGCATACCCAATGTACTCCGACGTGTTCCACCTTTACCCCACCGACGGCTATGTCAACGGCAGAAGGAGCAATTTCCCATTCGGGGAAACCGACGGCGAGACATACACCTCCAACGGAGGTACAAGCAAAGTGGGATCCTGCACCTTTTCGGGATATTCCGGCACAGTGTTTGAACCGGCCGACGAATACAAAGGCGACTTTGCCCGCACTTATTTCTACATGGCGGCATGCTACAACGACCGCATTTCCTCTTGGAGCAGCCCGATGCTTGCCGGCAACAACTACCCGTGCTACACGACATGGGCCGTCAACCTTCTGCTGAAATGGAACGAACAAGACCCCGTGAGCCAAAAAGAAATCGATCGCAACAACGCCATCTATAAAATCCAACACAACCGCAACCCTTTCATCGACCATCCCGAACTGGCCGACCACATCTGGGGCGACAAAAAGAATATCGGATGGACGCCGGGCGGCGCAGTGGCTCCCGACATCATCACACCGGTCGACGGCACGACTGTCGACTTCGGCACTATGGCCGTGGGAAGGAGCGTATCCAAGTCGATTGAAATCAAAGCGGAAGGGCTCACCTCCGATGTCACGATTTCCGTGACGGGCAACGGATTCTCCGCGTCCTCGTCGCGCATCGCGGCCTCTTCCGCCAACAACGGCACGACGCTCCAATTGCAATTCACGGCTGCTGCATCCGGAAACGCCACAGGCACGCTCACGCTTTCAAGCGGCGAAGCGTCGTCGACAGTATCGCTCAAAGCGCAAGCGGTCGACGGCATTCCGGCTCTTCCTGCCACCAACGTCACGTCCAAATCGTTCACGGCAAATTGGATCGACATCGACAACGACGGCAGCAATTACACGCTTTTCGTCTACTATGAAGACGGAACAACGTTGCTCCCCTCCTATCCGGTGGAAGTGGCGGCATCGGCGCAACACCACGACGTCGCAGGGCTCGACTATTCGACCACCTATAAATATTCTTTGAAAAACGCTTCGGGACAAACCTCCAACACCGTCAGCGTGCTCACAGCCGACATCTATCGCGCCATCGAAATTGAAACGCCCGACGGAGGCCTCACATTCTCTGCCACCCCCGACGAAGCATCACAACCGAAAACAGTAACCGTCTATGCTGAAAATGTCGAAGAAGACATGATCGCAGTGAAGGTCACCGGCGGTTTCCAAATCAGCGAAAACAAAACCGACTGGACGTCCGAACTCAACATCGACACGCGCGATGCCGAGCAGTTTGGCGTTGCGCTCTACGTGCGCATGCCGGCAATGCCCGCCGGAAGCCACGATGGAATCTTGTCGGCATCGACTGCCACCCTCGAAAGTCCGGAAATAGAAATTTCGGGAACGTCGGTAGCGCCGGTCACTTTCTTTGAAGATTTCGAGGCCGAAACCTCCAAACCCAACAATTATGACGGCATAGATGAGTACGAAGGCAATGCCTGCCGTTGGAATTTGGTTGATGCCGGCATTTGCAACCGCTCCGGCGACAAGAAAAACGGCCGGCAAGCCGTCTGCACAGGCAAAGGAGAAACAGGCACGCTCACGATGCTCGACGACAAGCAAGACGGAGCAGGCGTATTCTCATTCCATGCCGCGCCTTTTGGCGACGACGAAGAAGCTCGCGTCGAACTTTCCTATTCAACCGATGGAGGAAGCCGATGGACCACGCTCGAATCGTTCTCCATAGCTGCCTCGTTCCTGAGCGAATACTCCACCAATGTGAACATTTCCGGCCCGATTCGCTTCCGACTTTCGCAAACAAGCGGAGAGCGTCTGAACATCGACGACATCCAAATCACGGCTTACAGCAGTTCTGCCGTTGAAATGACAACTGCCTGCACATGGGACGCCGTTTGCCGCAACGGGCATATTGAAATTACGACCGAATCAGCAGCCGAAATTTTCATTTATTCCATCGATGCACGGCAAGTGTTCGGAGCTACGGTCGACGGTTCTGCATCGGTAGCACTCCCCGACGGCTACTATATCGTAGTCAACGGCAACGACAGCCGGAAAGTGATTGTCAAATAAAAAACACACGCCAGAAAGCGTTTCGCTTTCCAACCTTTGACACACTCCCTTGTCAACGTGCAAAGCACGCGGGCAAGGGAGTAGTTTTTTCCTTCAAAAGTTTTTCCGCAGGAAAAACAGAGGGATTCAATGTTGGTTGAGAGTTGAGAGTTTATGGTTGAGAGAACTGCGAAGTTGGCAAACACGCAATGAAATTTGTGTGCGGTTGATGCGGTGTAGCAATGTCCTCCTCTGCCGCGCAAAGCGCGGATAGGGGAGGTGCCGTAGGCGGAGGGGTTAGGCAAGAATCAACGTTGCAATTTCACAAACTTTTCTACTTTCAACCTCACAGAAAAGCCGCTTCGCGGCTGGCGGGTCACCCCCTCCGGTCGCAATGCGGATTTGAAACGCTACAATTTTCCCACCTTACAAGTTAATAAACTTGCAAAATTCATTTATTTTCTTGCATTTTCAAGAAAATTGTTTGCTCACGCCAAAATATTTGCATAAATTTGTAAATCAATCCTTACGAAACAAAACCATTTTCTTATGAAAACTCCAATTTTAGCTATCATTTTTGCCATTGCGGGAACAATGGCCGCGCAGGCGCAAACAGCTCCGCCATGCGATTTTCAATTCACCTCGGAAGATGAATTTGCAAAATGGACCGTAATCGACGGCAATCCCTCCGACTCCCCCGTCGTTTGGGAATGGAGCGGCGACGATGCAAGCATTGATTCTAGCGACGAAGCCGCCGACGATTGGCTGATTTCGCCGGCCATCTCGCTCGAAGCCGGCGAAACTTATGCCATAACCTTTGTAGCTTGGTCAGGATTTAACAATACACATAAATTCGACATTACTGTCGGACAAGAAGCCTCCATTGCAGGACAAACTGCCATCCTATCGACAGAAGACGATTTCAGCAGCACCGATGACACCGAAATTCCTGCCACTTTCACCCCGCAAGAAAGCGGCATCTACTATTTTGGCTTCCACTGCACAAGCGAATGTGGATATTACAATCACATATTGCGCGTGTCGAGCATGTCGATCATCGGGCAATCAGATTTGCCCGAATACCCCACGCATGTGACCAACTTGACAGCCGAAGCCGGCGCAAACGGGAAAATGGAAGTCACGCTGACATGGACATGGCCTTCTACCAACAGCGAAGGAGGCGCATTGTCGCAACTTTCCGGCGCACGAATCGAGCGCATGGACAACAGCAGCATCTGGAATAGCTATGAAACCATCGCCACCGTCGAAGGCGCTACAATCGGCGGACAAGGCTCTTATGTCGACAGCAATATTCCTGCGGCCGGACCGTATTCCTATCGTGTGACGGCATTTTCTGCCGACGGCGACGCGCAGGGCGGATATGCCCCGACAGCCTCCGTGGAATGGGTTGGCGAAGACACGCCGATGCCGGTGGGCAATCTGACGGCTGTCGCATCCGGCGACAATGCCATCGTCAATTTCACTGCCCCGACGGCAGGCGTCAATGGCGGATACATCAATTTGGATGCCATCACCTATAAAATCGAGCGTAAATCGGGCTATTCGTCTACTGTCGTAGAGGAAGCCTACTCCGGCACGCTTCCCTACACCGATACCGGCATTGCCGAAACCGGCAGCTACACCTATGCCGTCACCGCCATATCGGCGACAGGTGGCGAAAGCGAAACAGTCGAATCTGCCGCAGTCGTGGCAGGTCCGGCATTCACGACGCCCTACGAAGCCGACTTGTCGAACGCAGACGAAGCCTCGCTTTTCTCGTTTATCAATGCCAATCAAGACAGCTATGAATGGAGATATAGCAGCTACTCCGGCGTCATTTCATATTTCGGCGGCAGCGAAGCCGACGACTACGCCGCAACGCCGCGCATCCGCATGGAAGCCGGAAAGCCCTATCGCGTCACCGTCACAGCCCGCCTGAACTCATACCGTAGCGTCACGGAGGACGACTACAAAACCATTTCCGCCAATGTCGGAAATGCGCCCACTGCCGAAGCCATGACACAATCGGGAGAAAGCGTCGTCGTCATGACCGACAATGAGCAAGACTACGCATTCACAACCTCTGTTGCCGCCGACGGCGACTACTACATCGGCATCCGCGTGTTCGGACATTCCAACACAAACGACATTTACCTCACATACATCAAAGTGGAAGAAATTCCAACCGCTCCGGCTTCAATTGCCGACCTGACGGCTATTCGCGCCGACAATGGCGCATTGGCAGCAACAGTGGCGTGGACCAACCCGACTGTCGACAATGCAGGAAATCCGCTTGCTGAAATAACCAAATACGAAATATACCGCAACGAAACCGAACTCGTGCATTCGCAATCCGATGTTGTTCCGGGCTCGCAAGCGACATTCACCGACAACACCATCACAGAAGCAGGCGTGTATAGCTACACCGTGCGCCTCTATCTTGGAGAAAACCACAGCGACACTTCCGTCGAAACGGAATGGGTGGGCTTCGACACGCCGGCGGCCATTGCCGAAGTGGTGGCAACCGCTTCCGATTCGCAAGTGTCGTTGACGTTCGATGCGCCTGTCGAAGGCGTGCATGGCGGATTCGTTGAAACGGACGGCATGGGATATGCCATCACGCGAAACGGCGAAACAATCGAAACTCTCTACACGGGTGCACTTCCCTACATCGACAATGTGCCCGAATTGGGCGTTTACGTCTACACCGTGGCAGCCGTCACTCCTTCCGGATTGTCAAGCGAGCCAACCGAATCCAACAGCGTGACGGCGGGCGATGCCATGAACACGCCCTACGAAGCCGATTTCAGCGTCGACGGAACTGATTTTGACTTGATGAGCACATTCGACGGAAACGAAGATGGCAGCACTTGGAGTTATAGCAGATACGACGAAGCCGTTCAAATATCGTCGAGCAAAAACGACAAGGGAGACTGGCTGTTCACGCCACGTTTGAACCTGTCCAACGAATACCGCTACAAGTTGACCGTTGCCGCGTCGCTTTCTCGCGCATGGGACGAAGACGACTATACGACCGTCAACGTCTATGTCGGCGAATCCGACACGCCCGAAGGGCAAACGCCGATAGGCAGCTTCACCATCGACAGTGCTATGGGAACAAACTACGAGTTTGACATCGAGCTGGGCGAATCTGGCAAAATGCGCATCGGCTTGCAAGAAATGGGGAATAACGATAGAACCTATGTCAATATTCATTCCATTTCCGTCATCGAAGCAGGCACAAGCAGCGTGGCAGCAATCGAAGCCGGCAGCATGTTCCGCTACGACCGCGCAACGCAAACGATTGCATGTCCTGCCGTCGACGGCCGCCTTTCGGTTGTCAACGCAGCAGGCGTGGAGATGCTCAACTGCCACGCGACAGAAGCATCCGTCAACGTCGGATCGCTTCCTGCCGGACTGTACATAGCCGTGTTTACAAACCGCGACGGCAACATCGACAAATTGAAATTCATCAAATAAAAGGAGACTCTCGTCATGAAAAAAAGCATATTGCTTTCATGTGCCATCGCAATGGCGGCCGGCGCAACTGCGCAACAAGTGCAACCGGCAAGAACGGTCGACGGCACGTTTGAACCGGTCGCCCGCACTCAGCAATTCAACAAAAATGCCGAACCATTGAAAATCGTTGCCGCCGAAGACGGAAACCTCGCTGCCGCATTCACCTGCCTGAACGCGGCAACGGGCACACCCACCGTCGTGTGGAGCGAAAACTTCGACAATTGGGAAGCCGGCAAGTTTGCCGACGGCTCCAATGGCTGGGAAGTGGAAAATGCGGAATATTTTTCGTGGGAACTGACAAAAACAACCGACGACAAGGCTTTTTCCACAATTGATCCAAACGACGTGCAGTCGCTCTACATCGAAGGCTCGTACCGAATCTACGAACGCGGCCACGCCTCTGTGGTCAGCCCGCCGATCGCCATTCCGCAAAATGCCACATTCAGCGGCTACATAGGCTTTTCCTACAACTTGTCGGAAGACTACTGCACGCTCACCATCTTTGCCAGCGACAACGACGGAGAAACATGGTCGCCGATATGGTCGAGCTTGGACGACAATTCCGTGAGAACTTGGACATGGCATAAATTCGACATCGACATGACGGCTTATGCCGGACGCTCCGTTAAATTCAAATTCGAATACGGCAACTCCGCCGCATACGACAATGGCGGATACATGGGCGACTTCACCATCGACGGCTTGCAACTGTCGCAAGCCGGAGAAATGGGCAGCGTCGATGTGCAAACAGGAGAAATTGTGAAATTCGCCGACGCGTCGACCGGCAACCCGACATCGTGGCAATGGAGTTTCCCCGGCGGAACGCCATCCACTTCCGAAGAGCAATTTCCTGAGGTCTACTACACGCGCGACGGCACATACGACGTCTCCCTCACCGTCGGCGACGGCGAAAACACTGCCTCCACAACCATCGAAGGCTTCGTCAATGTCACGGGCACGGCCCCGACTGCCAAAATCGGATTGCCGGCCACATTCCGTTTCGACGGCAACAGCGACCTCACAGGCACGCTCCGGCCCATGATAGCACCGCTTGTGCCGGTGCAATTCCACGATGCGTCGGAGGGTTTTCCCGAAACGCGCGAATGGTCGTTCACGGGTGTCGACCCCGACCCGAATACCACGACTTTCTCTTCGGAAGAAAATCCGAAAGTCGGATATTCCTACCTGCACAATCAAACCGTCACGCTCAACGTGGAAAACAGCCACGGCGCTTCCGACACGTCGGCCGATGTAACAGTGGAATATGAAGGGTTCATCAGCAATTTGTTGCCCACCGACCTCCTTACGACGTTCGATCTCGACGGCTACGGCGAATTCCCCGGCACCAACTCGTTTGGAATCACCGAATATGCCGAAAAGTTCTCCAAACCGTCGCAACCCATCGCCGTTTCCGGCGTAGTGGTCTACTTCACGCAAGTGGAAGTGGCCGAAGACGACCTATGGGGAAACATCGCCGACATCAAGGTGGCAATTTGCAAAAGCGAGAACGGGCTGCCCGGCGAAGAACTCGACTTCTCTTCGTGGCGCGTGCTCGACCTCGACAAGCCGAGCAGCGGCACGGCAATGGGCAATGTGTTTGAATTCACACGCCCCGTCGTGATCGACGATGAATTTTTCATCGTTGTCAGCGGCTTCCCCGAAAAGACCGACGATTGCGCCGTAGCGTTTGCCATGGCTCAATTCCGCGACAATAGCAACACCGCCTATTTCATGAAAGACGGCGAATGGCGTTCCGCCGCCGAATATTTTCCCGCCGGAGCCAACCACACGTCCTTTGCGGTCAGCCCCTACATCATCCATTCCGTCATGACGCCAATGTCGGAAACACCGATTAAAGTAGGCCCCGCCGCCGGAGAAGCCACATTCGAATTCTACTCCTACATGGGCTACGAAACGCCTGTCGCATGCGACGCCGATTGGTGTCGCGTGGTCAGCGAGCCGAACGGGATGACGCTCGACGAAATCACCATCGGCTACGACGCTCTTCCCACGGGCGTGAGCAGCCGCGAAGCCACGCTCACTTTCACCGACGGCGTAGGCTCTGTCGACGTGCGCATCGAGCAAACGCCCGACGGCAAAGTGTCCATCCTGCCGGAAAGCGAATTGAAAATATCGCCTACGCTTGTCGTGACAACGTTCACGGTCGATTCCGAATCGGAAGGCACAATTGAAGTGATTGGAACTACCGGAAACATCGTCTATGCCGGAACAATCGAAAACGGCTCAACGACAATCGACGCGTCAGGTTTCGCAGCCGGCGTCTACGTGGTGAAGACAACCACTGCCAACGGCATCAGCACTGCAAAAATCATGAAACGATGAGCATCCGCCTCTCGCGTTGCTCTCAACGAAAAAACGCTGTCCGGATTCGGGCAGCGTTTTTGCATAAACATCAAAACTCGCATTTTTAATACGCAAATATTCAGAGTTAAATATTATTAATTTATTCCCAAC